>CAZTJM010000114.1:0-14554 GCA_964613865.1 uncultured Limnohabitans sp.
TAATCTGAGGTGCCAAGCTCTTGGCCATTATATTTTTCAAAGTCCTCAAAGCTCTGGATTACCGTTGGGTTCATGATAGAAGGAATGAAACAAAAAGCCAAAGTAGCAGAGATTATCTTGTAAATCCAAAAAAGGAAACTAGCCATGAAATGCGTCTATGACTTCATGAGATCCTCAAAAATGCCAGTGAAAAATCCCCTTAAAAATTAAAGCAACAGAAATTAGTTTTATTAGGTCTAACATTTAAATTGCTCGAAATTTACCACCCATTCTTTATGTTTAAATTGCTTTTAGGGATCTTTTTGATCTCTAATTTGGCGCTTGCGCAGGAAGGTGACACAGTGCTGAAGGCAGAAGAGGTCCCGATCCATTCTATTCTATCAGAAGCTCAAATACTGACTTTGCATGAGGATTTTACCTATTCCCACTATGTAGATCGCAAAATTGTCGTGGTTTCCCCGGAGGGACTTGACCACGCCTTTACCAGACTTTCCTATGACAAGCTCAACTCTGTGGAAGAGTTTGAGCTGGAGGTGAGGGACCTGACTTCGGGCAAAACCATAAAGAAGGCTCGGCTGAAGGATATGGGAGACGCCGCTTATTATTCTACCTCGACGATATTTGATGATAACCGTTACAAATATTTTGAGGTTGCTGCCGCCAAGTTTCCGATCGAGGTATCGATCAAATCCCAGGTTTCTTCAAAGTCCAATTTTTTTCTGCCGAGGTGGACTCCCGTCCCGCATTTCAACCAAAAAGTAACCCAAGCTTCCCTGACTGTTAAGTATCCGACTCGGCTCGGATTAAAAAACAAAGAGCTTAACCTGAAAGGAAACAAAAAAGAGGAAGAGCTGGCGGGCGTGACCTCCATCACCTGGACTGAACGCGATCTTGCTGCGCAACCTAGGGACTTTGATTCTGACGAAGACCCGCGTTTATTGCTTGCTCCTGTCAAGTTCGCTCTCGATCAATATTCGGGAGAAATGGGGAGCTGGTCTGGCTTGGCGGCGTGGCAGTTTGAACTGAACCAAGGAAGGGATGTCCTACCGGAAGATTTCAAGGAAAAAGTGCTTCAGCTGGTAGGGGGCGTAGACGATCCCTATGAAAAAGTGAAAATCCTCTACGAGTACCTGCAAAAAAACTTCAGGTATGTGAGCATACAGCTCGGTATAGGTGGATGGCAGACGATGACCGCAGCCGATGTGGTGAAGTATTCCTATGGTGACTGCAAGGGGCTTACCAACTTGATGAAGGCAATGCTGGATGTGGCGGATATCCCATCTAACTATACTCTTGTCTTTGCCGGATCCGATGCGGAGGACATAGAGGTCGATTTGCCCTCCAATCAGTTTAATCATGTGATTTTGCAGGTTCCGACATCCTCTCAGCCCATCTGGTTAGAGTGCACCTCTAACCTGCTGCCTGCGGGATATTTGGGGGATTTTACCAAAAACCGACACGTGCTTGTGACGAGCAAGGGCGGCGGCTACCTAACCAAGACCCCTTCCTATGACACGGAGGAATGGAATGAGATAAGATCCCAATCCAAGGTAGTCTTAGATGAACGGGGAAATGCCAAGATCAACACCGAACAGCAGTTTTTCGGGAATTTCGCCGCCGACATTCTCTATGTTAAGGGCAATCTCGACGAGCGGCAGCAGCGGGACTTCCTCAACAGGAATTCTTCCGTTTCTGGACTGATCGTTCAAAACTATAAGATCGAAGTGGCGAATCAGGACTCAATTCCCGTCACGGAGCTTGCATTTGATGGGCTTCTGCAAAAGTTTTCCCAGATGACTGCAAAACGGGCAATACTTCGCCCATTTCTCGGAAAGTTGGGTCCTTCGCATTTGACCAACAAATCCCTAAAAAAAGTGGATGAATATGAGATCGAACTGCCAGCCGCCTGGCAAGCGGATGGAGACCTCCCCCGAGTCTCGTTAGAAGAAGAGAACTTAAAAGGCCTTCTGGAAATGGCTATCGAAGGGAGAACGCTTCGAGTCAGACGAGAGCTAAGCTTGAAAATTCCCACCGAATTGGATAAAGAGGAGGAAGTCGAACTACTCCGGAAAATCAATACAGCCTTTGACCGAACTGTCTTTTTTGTAAATACCACCACCACCCAATCAACAAGTCCAGCAAATGAATAAGAAACTTCTCATTGCCATTGCAGTATTATTACCTCTTTTTTCTGCCGGCCAGTCACTCAAGATGGGCGAGATAAGCCAAGAGGAATTTGATCTCAACGAAATATCCTACGAGCCCGGGGCCTCTGCCGCCTATCTGGCTTCTTTCGGAGATTCCCGGATTTTCAATGGCACACTCGAAACCCTGTATTTTCACCGGGTCAAGATATTGACCGAGGCGGGTAAAGAGTACGCGGATGTACGAATCAGATACTACTCCGGAACCGGCAACGTGGAGAATCTCTCCGGGATAAAGGCTCAAATCACGAATCTTGAAGGAGGGAAGCCTGTGGTAACAAAGTTGGACAAGGACGATTTCTTCGACGTGGACCTCGGGGATGGGTTGAAGGAGCTTCGGATTTCTTTTCCCAATGCACAAGTCGGATCCATTTTGGAATACTCCTATAAGAAGGGTGATAAAAACATAGAATTTCTAGACGGCTGGACCTTCCAACGTTCTGTGCCGGTATTGTTTTCGAAATATCAAATCAAGATACCTGAGCATTTGGAATATAAGACGATCGGTCAGGGAGCAAATTTGTTTTCGAAGTCAGAACGAACTAGCGAGTATGGCACTTTCAGCTGGACACTCCGTGATCTCTATTCTCTCAAAGAGGAACCTTATATGAAAAACTATAGGGACTATATGGATCGGGTGGAATTTCAACTTTCCAGGTATATGTCCGGATCTGGCTCTAGCTATTCGGGAGGGCCAGAATGGACCGATTTCCTCAACAACTGGGAAAAACTGGGAGATGAATTGATCGCCTACTATACCACGAAGGGATTCTATCGCGGCAATCCTATCGAGCGTGAGATTCTGTCTCTGGATATGAGCGGCGGAACGGAGCAGGAGAAAGCCAAGGCGGCATATTATTACGTGCGAGACAATTTTGTCAACGAGGGTTCGGATTGGATCTACACAGATCAGACGCTACCGCAATTGCTTAAGTCAAAGAAAGGAGCCCCGGGTGAGCTGATCCTCGCCTATATGGGCATCCTCAAGTCTTTGGGGATAGAGTGTAATCCCGTGTTGATCGGTAGCAAGGGATATGGAAGAAGTGAAATTGTCCCTTTTCCGTTTTTGAACCAGTTTGACGAGATCTTGCTTCTCGCCACCTTGGATGGGCAACAGCAGTTCTTGGATCTCAGTGACCCGCTAGCACCTTTTGGATATGTTGATCTGGACAAACACGTCGGCGCAGGGCTCTTGTTGCAGAAGAACGCCAGCAAGCTGATCGAGATCGACATCAAGCACGCCTCAAACAAGCTGGTTTTTTCCTCCATTTCGCTTAATCCGGAGACCGGGGAACTGGTGATGGATAATGCAATCAGAAACACACATTACGAGGGGCTGGCCTATGCGCACCGTATAAAGAACCTGAAAGACGACAACAAGCCCATGGAAGATCTTTTTAAGCAAACTTACGAGGCATTTGAAATTCGGAATGTCAGCGTCAACGATCAGCTCGAGGATAAAAACACGGTCAGCATTCAATTTCAATCCGTGATGAAAGACGCTGCCGTTCAGGACATGTTGGTATTTAACCCACTACAAATATCCGAATTCGCCAAGAACCCCTTCACCCAAGATTTCCGAGTTTTTCCGGTCGATTTTGAATACACGTTCAAAGAGACCTATACGGCCAATGTGGCCATTCCGGCTGGATATGTGTTGGATGACTACCCGACCAATGAGATGATTACGATTCCGGGTTCGCCCATTGGGTTTACCTATCAGACAGAAAATCTCGGTGAGTTGGTCAAGATCACGGCAAAGTTTGAAGTGAGAAGTCCCCTGATTCAGCCGGAAAGCTATGGCGATCTGAAGTTTTTCATGGAAAGCGTAGCATCCAAGCTCGCCTCCCCAGTAATATTGAAGAAGACTGGGACTCTGTGAAGAAGCACCTCTTTCTGATCGCATCTGTCCTTTTCCTTTTTTCCTCGGAGACTATTGTTTTCGCCCAAAAAAAATTGGATTGGAGCCTATTTCCAATGGATGTCGAATGGGGTGTGTTTTCAGAGAGAGATTTGGCTATTAAGTCTGTTTCTTTTGAGCCAGAAGCCAAGGTTGTGTGCCTATTTGAGGAAGGCAAAGCGGGTGTCGTCTGGGACAACGAGACCTTTCAAGTGCTGGGGATGTATGCGGCCCAATACTATCGATACAAAGTCCTCGATGATAATGTCGCTGGCTTTGGGGATATCGTCATTCCCTACTATCAAGCTGGTGAATTGTATATAGAGGAAATCAAAGGAATTGAGGCGCAAGTTAGTTATTTGGAAGGGGGAGAGAGGAAGACCTATCGACTGGGCCAAGAGGATATCAAGCAGATAGATTTTGGGAATGGTTTCGGGGAATACAGGCTCATATTTCCGAAAGTATTTAGGGGGTCGATCTTGGAATACAGATACCTTAAGACTGACCGAGTTTATTATAGCCTTGAAGGCTGGGTTTTTCAGGGGGAGCATCCAAAGCTTAGGTCAAAATTTACATTTGACGTCCCCAATTTTCTCCAATATCAGCTGATTATGCCTTCGGGTCGGGTAAAATCGTCGATGAATCAGTCTGAAGAAAGGGATCGGTTCAGCTGGACTTTGACGGATGTGAAAGCCTTCCACGTAGAGCCCTACATTTCTTCCCCCATGGATTATTTGGAGCGGGTAGAGGGCTTTCTCGCGGTGGACGCCACCCAGGAGCCTTCGACATTGTATTCCACATGGGAAAAGTTGGGCGATCAAGTCATGGAGTTGAAGGAGTATCGCAGCTTTCTGAAATCGGTTTCTTACAAGAGTTTCGGATTCAAGGAGGATGTGTTTTTTGGAGAGAGCAAGGATGTCATAGCGAGGAAACTCTATGACCATATCTCCACAAATTTCACCTTGGAACCGAGCCTGTACCCTCTTCCCTCGAAGACTCTGTCGGAGCTGCTTCGTACCAAAAAAGGGAACCATCTGGATATTCACCTGCTACTAATAGCCGCATTGCGTGAGTATGAAATTGAGGCAGAGCCGGTTTTGGTCAATGAGCTACACCCTCTTAAAAGGTCATTTTTGATTCCCAGTCCTAATATTGATCAGTTTTCCTCTTCTCTGGTTAGGCTCGAGTTGGACGGAGAGGCGATTTACCTAGACGCTACCGATGCGACACTGCCGCTTGGGTTGATCCCGCTCCAAAAGCTTGTTGAAAAAGGCTTTTTGTTAACAAAGTCCAATTCTGCGCTTATCGATTTGAAGCATGACTTTGATTCCAAAACAGATCTTGAAATTACGCTGGGCTTAGATTCTGTCGGCAATTTGGAGTATCGCGAAAAACTCTCCCTCACTCAACTACAAGCGCTGGCGGTATTGAATAGCCTAAACTCAGACCAGGAAGAAGAAACCAGTGACGACATTCGCCCATATAATATCACCCACGAGGACCATTTTCGAGAGGAGGGTTTTGTCAGATCGTCATTCCATCTTCCTATCAATGGATCGAATGGGGAGCTTATCTTGCTTGATCCTTTCACATTTTCGGGATTTGCCACGAATCCCTTCTTAGAGGAATCCAGGGCCTATCCCTTGGAATTTGGTTTCCCGATAACGGAGAAAATGAGATTTGAAGTAGAGTTGCCAGAGGGATACTTGCTTGATGAATACCCGGAGTCGGTCAGCTTACGGTCAGAAACTGGGGATTTGATGTTCAATTTTCAGGTGGAAAAAGAAAACGAGGTATTGCATCTCGTCTCGGAGTTGAGGATCGATGTGGGCGGCTCAGTATCACAAGGTAGATATAAAGAGGTTAGAAATTTTTTCCAAATTGTATCCGAAAAGCTCTCCGAGCCGATCGTGGTGGTCCGGAAGCCTTCTATTTGAATTTCCAATTTTGAAAACACCATGGTTCAATACCTTCACGGTTACAATACTCAAGAACAACAACGCTTGATTGATCAGGCGGGATTTTTGGGGCCTTTGATTTATCCATCCGTCGATTTCTCTGGCTGCAAAAAGCTTCTGGAAGTTGGCAGTGGAGTCGGTGCGCAGACCGCCGTGCTCTTGGGGCTCTTTCCTGAGCTTCGGATCACCTCCGTCGATTTTTCCGAAGCTCAGCTGGCAAAAGCCAGGGAAAATTTGTCCGGCTTTTCTGACCGGGTAACTTTCGTAAACCAGGATGTGCAGTATTTGGATTTGGGGGAAAAATTCGATGCCGCATTTTTTTGCTGGGCCTTGGAGCATATTTCGGATCCGCAAGCAGTCATGCATCGGGTAAAATCCCATCTTTTGCCGGGGGCAAAAATCCATATCACCGAGGTTTTTAACTCCACGTTTTATTACGAGCCAGCTTCGCCAGCACTAGCCCACTACTATCGTGTGTACAATCAGCAGCAACGAAATTTTGGAGGAAATCCTGACGTGGGAGCTCAGCTTGGCAATCTGCTTGCACATGCTGGGTTCAAACAAATTCAGCTTTCGCGTAGCGGGTTCCATCTCGATCAAAGCCAGCCAGACGAGCTTCGGAGATTTATAGAATTCTGGAAGATGCTTATGAAAAGCGGGGCACCAGGCCTTTTGGACTCAGGCGCAATTAGTCAAAACGAAATAGATGCAATGGAAAGTGACCTGGATGGCATCCTAGCTGATGAAAATGCAGTTTTTTTCTACCAATTTGTGCAGGCAAAAGCAATGGCATAAGAGAGCATGAAGATAATTCGCTGGATTTGGAGGGTGTTGTGGAAGTCAACTCTCTGGTTTTTGGGACTTTCGATTGGGCTGGTGATATTATACAGGTTTGTTCCTGTTCCAATCACTCCGCTGATGGTCATCCGGGTTTTTGAGCAGGCTTTTGATTCCGAAAAAGATGTGAGGCTGACCAAGGATTGGGTTCCGATCTCAGAGATATCAAAAAATGCTCCCCAAGCGGTGATTGCAGCCGAAGACCAAAAATTTCTGGACCATAAGGGCTTTGATTTCGAGGCCATGGAAAAAGCCTGGGAAAACAACAAAAAGGGCAAGCGAATAAAGGGT
This sequence comes from uncultured Limnohabitans sp., assembly GCA_964613865.1. Taxonomy (GTDB): domain Bacteria; phylum Bacteroidota; class Bacteroidia; order Cytophagales; family Cyclobacteriaceae; genus Algoriphagus. The sequence goes on from CAZTJM010000114.1 coordinate 7,191, forward strand.
GCCAGTACCATTACCCAACAGACCGTGAAAAATGTTTTTCTCTGGCCAAGTCGAAGTTATATCCGAAAGGGGCTTGAGGCTTATTTCACAGTATTGGTTGAACTCATCTGGTCTAAAGAGCGGATCATCGAGGTATACCTCAACGTGATCGAGATGGGAGACGGGATCTATGGTATCGAAGCCGCCGCCCAGTCTTATTACAAAAAGCCAGCCGCCAAACTCAATCGAAGCCAAGCCGCTATGATTGCCGCCGTCCTTCCCAATCCAAGGCGCTGGACACCCACCAAGCCTACGGGGTATATCCAAGGTCGGCAGGCTTGGATTTTGCGGCAAATGAACAACCTTGCCCCCGTTGGCTTTGGAGTTTGAGATTGTACTCTAATTGTTAAAATGTAAAGAATTCAATTTTTAGGGTATTTATCTTCAGTCTTTTTATTACGAAAAAACTAGTGATTTCTGTCGCCCCCGAATATCCCGAACAATATTTTAAAACTGGTGATGGTCTCGGGTTAAATGTAGTTGGTATCCTGTTGAGACAATGAATAAAAAATGTTCCTGACTAGTTTGATTTCAGCTCCAAACAATACAGCAATAATTTATCCACAAATTCAATTATTTATCCACACTTATCAACAAGGTTATTGTAAAATACTGAAAATCAGTAAGATAGATAGATGTTGGAAAAGGTAATTTTGTGGATAAATTTGGCTAACCCCAAGAAAATCAGCGCTTAAAGCTTCTGGAATGGTGGATAAATCCCATTTCCAAATTTTATTCTTTTTGGGCATCAATCCTGCTTTTGGCCGATGAGTCTTTTTCGGTAGGTATTGAATATTCTTGACTTGGATACGAAGCCTAAATACCGCTCATTTTCCACTACGGGCAGGTTCCATGCTCCTGATTTTTCAAATTTTTCCATAGCAGATTGCATATTATCGGTAGCCAATAGGATTTCTGGTGGGCTGTGCATCAGCTGACGAATCAATACCTTGTCCTGTTTCTCCGTATCGAACATGATTCCCCGGAAGTCATCCAATGTGATGATTCCCCGGAGTGTCTGATTCTCATCTACAACGGGGAAAATGTTTCTTTTCGAGATTTTTACCAACTCGATCAGATTTTTTAGCTGGGCATCTGGGTGGATTGGCAGTAGATCCCGCTCGATCACTTGTGAGATATCAATCGTGTCTAGCAATTCCTGGTCTTTGGTTTCGGGGAGATGTTTTCCTTGGTCTTTGAGCTGAAGCTTGTAGAGGCTGTCTTTTTGAAAGTGCGTTGTTGTAGTGTAGGCGATGGCAGATACGAACATCAGGGGCACGAAAAGCTCGTATCCCCCAGTGATCTCCGCAATGAGGAAGATCGCCGAAAGGGGAGAATGTTGTACGCCGGCCATGAGACCACACATGGCGACAAGTGTAAAATGGGCAACAGGCAGGGAGCTGTTCAGTCCCAGTAAATTATTGGAGTAGGCGAAAAGAAACCCCACAATTCCCCCAACGTACAGGGACGGCGCGAATACCCCTCCACTGCCACCCGACCCAATCGTGACGGCGGATGCCACGGGCTTCACCAGTATGATCAAAGCCAGAAAGACGATGATCGTTGCCGGATTTTCAATTGTGGAAAAGAAGATACTATTGTCGAGGATTTGGGAGTGGTTGCCTTCAATCAGGATGTTTAGAGTACTGTAGCCTTCTCCGTATATAGGAGGGAAAAAGAAAACCATCACCCCAAGCAGCGCACCTCCGTACATGGTCCTCATCCATTGGTCACCGATATCGTCCATGACTTTTTCTGTGGCACGTACCATCTTGCTGAAGTAAAGCGACACGACCCCGCAGATCATCCCTAGGAGGAGGTAATACGGCATGTGTGCTGCAATAAAGGACTCTTTCAGTTGGAAATTGAAGAGAGACTCTTCTCCGATCAGAATCATCGACGTAACAGAACCCATCGCAGATGCTATCAGCAAAGGAATGAAGCTTGCGGTACTGATTTCCAGCAAAATGACTTCAATAGCGAAGATCACCGCACCGATGGGGGATCCAAATATGGCTGAGATTGCCCCAGCCGCGCCGCAGCCAATCAATAAGGTCCGCTTTTTTGGATTCAGGTGGACCAGATAGCCAACGTTTGAGCCAATAGCGGATCCTGTGACGACCATGGGAGCTTCCAATCCCACCGAACCTCCGAACCCAACAGTGAGGGCAGAGGTAATCACTCGGCTGTAGATCTTGACCCGTGGGATTAAACTGGATTTTTTGGAAATATTGAACAGAACATCCGGAATGCCATGCCCCCCGACATCCTTTAGGATAAACCTGCCAATGAGATATGCCGCTGAAATACCGATCAGCGGATAGATAATGTACATGAAATTTGCGTATTCCTTGTAGAATCCCTCCGTGAGGAACTCCTGGATCGCATGGACGGACGACTTGAGAATGACGGCAGCCAATCCTGAAAAAATCCCGATCAGTCCACTAAGGATCAGAATGAACCCCTTGTTGCTGAGGTGCCGGAGCCTCCAGATCAAAAATTTCGTTATCAGGTCGTTTTTAGCCAAAACAGTTTTCTGTTTTCATTGGGATAAATACAATGACGCTTCACTTTTCGGACAGCTCTCTGTCTAAAGCCAAAATGCATTTGAGAATCAGGTTAACCGCACTTTTGTAGAATTCGGGCTGGATATTCTCGAATTCATCGGAGGGCTTGTGGTAGTCTTTGTGATCTTCCACGCCAAAATAGAGGTGCGGAACTTTCTTGGCGTAAAACGCTCCATGGTCGGATGAATTAGTCCAGTCGTCGCTGCCCGTTCCCGGAAGATCATGCCCAAATAGCAGCGTAGGACTGTACCCTTGAGCTGCTTTTTCCAGAATGGGTTTAAACTGGGGATTGTGGTAGGTGCCCGAGGCATAGAGCTCGTTTTTGTCACTTCTGGAGATCATATCCATGTTGACATTGAGCAAAATCTGTTCGAGGGGATAAGGGAAGTCTTCCACAAGCGCTTTTGCGCCTCTAAGGCCCATTTCCTCTGCGTCCAAGGCCACGAACATCATGCTGTGAAAAGGTCTGTTTTTGGAGAAATATTCAGCGAGGGTCAATAATGCCGCGGTTCCGGAGGCGTTATCGTCTGCGCCGTTGTAGATGGAGTCGCCCTCAGCGTTTGGTTTTCCTATACCGACATGGTCGTAGTGTGCAGTCATCACAATTACTTTCCTTGACCCACTTCCTGCAATAAATGCCACGAGGTTTGCTGCGTCCTCATACTTCTGTTTATTGCGGCCGGTGAATGAAAACCTCTGGATATAGTCGGGGTAAAGAGCTTCTACATTGTCGTAGTTGGTGAGCTGGTCGAGGATATATTTACGGGCTTCCATACTGCCCTCGCTGAGGGGTTTGCGTCCCGCCAGTTCATCTGAGGAAAGGAATTCGATGTGTTTCAAAAGCGCATCTGAGTTGATGCTTTGCGAGAAAGAAAAAGTCGAAATAAGTAAACCGATGAATAAAAAGAGGATTTTGTTGAAATTGAAATGCATCTGGTGATCCGTTATCCGTTATGTATATTCGTAAAAATACTAGGCTTACCGTCACCACATCTGAATTTGATGAAATATATCAGTTGCATTCTCCTTTTTTTTCTTCTTTCATTCGATCTTGTGCGGGCACAGGGAGGACTCCCAGAGAGTTTTTTCGACGGAAAATCCATCGTGTTGATATCTGCGGACCCAGGTTCGAGACCGGTGCTCACTTGGCAGCAACTGGCAGACAGCGTTCACACATTCTTGGTGAAGGCTGGAGGAGATCCGATCGCCTATTTCGAACTGGAGCAGGTTGCGCTTTCTGAAGCTAGACAAGCGGATTTTGCCAAGGCTTTTGCTAATCGACAAGTGAAAAACGTTGTCCTGGTCACGAGAAAGAAGGAAAGTCTAAGTATTCATGTGGGAACTTTCAGCGGTGATGGAAAGGTAATCGCATCGACTGCGTTATTTGGAGTCTCGGGAAGCGATTGGAGGAATGCCGGCTCACAGCTGGTAGATCTCGGACAGGCTAGAAAATCGAACAATCTCCTCGTCATAGACGTGCCTGAATTCCCGCAGATCAGCAGCCAGGAGGTAGCCCAATCGGAACAAAAATTTCTCCCAAGAAATCCATTGAACCTGGAAGTGTTCAAGCTGGGGATTCCTTTGGAGGGTTCTTCGGCTGAGACCGGTGCCTTGAGTTACTTTAGGTACGATCTGCTGGGCAAGTCCCAAGAGGCGATTTTGGCGGAGCAAGCAGCCCAAAAGTCCCAGATTCAGGGAATCATGGAAAATCATTATCCCCACCCAATCGAATGGCTGACAGAGGCCAAATCCAACGAGGAACTGGTTAGGGATAGGGTTCAGTTTTTATTGGTAAAAGTGGAAGGACGCCAGGCAGACTTGATGAAGAGCATGGGACTCGAGCCAATTGCCGGAGAGGATGGCCTCAAAACAGTCGTGAAATACTATATCAAACTGATTGTTCGGGATGAACTTTATATCGGACCAGAGTGGGATGCCGATTCTAATTGGAGGATTGCCTTGACCAATTTCCTGGACAATCTTAAAAAAGTAAACCTCCCGGAGGAGGTTTAAACTTGACTTAGGGTTGGGGTGATATAAGCAACTTTTACTTTAAGAAATTCGATGTTTAGACTTATAATTCCTAAAAAAGGCAAGAATATTCAGTAAATACAATAAATAGCAAATTTTTTTTAATGCTAGCTTGCTTCCTGTAATTTTTCAAAGATTGTATTTTCTTTAAAACAGATTTTCGTTCACGAAAGGTATTAAAGCCAGAATTATTGCTTGACGATAATATTCACTTCGATCTATCACTCCATGGGTAAGAATGCCGACTGATCCACCCTGCTGTTTGGAATTTTCCTTTTCAAAAACCAAATCATCCGCTTTTCCCAGTTCCATTCCATCCTTCACCATATCGGCGACTGCTTTTGGCAGATAAAATGTGCCGGTTTTTGATTGGCTGGTCTTCCCATTATTGGCCAGGATGTAAATCCATGCAAAAGCAAACATCCCGTATTCGTCCTTGTCGATTCCTCCTTCGATTCCTACCCAAAAATTGGCCTCCGGAAAAACTTTAAGGGAATTGTGCGCGCGGTTTTTCGCTCCCAGGAGGGTCTCTTTGTCGCCTTTTGGCTGCTCGGATACGTCCGAAGGGGCATTGATCCCGTCGACGAGAAAGCTTTTGTTGAATGCGCGGGTGAACGCATCTTCTGTGCAGGAGATTTTTACCGGGTTTTTGCTTCCGACCAGAACGAGAGGTTTGCCAGATGGCTGAAAGTTTTGTCTTTTTTTGAAACTCATGCTCGGAGCCTTCCAGATCAGGCCATATTGGTAAATACCTGGTTCACATCGTCGTCTTCTTCCAGCCGGTCGATGAGCTTGTGGATAATTTCCTCTTGCTCTTCAGTCAGTTCGGTCAAGGTTGTAGGGAATCTTTGGAAATCTGCGGAAATCACTTCTATACCTCGATCTTCTAGAGCTTTTTGCATGGATCCAAAGTCTTCGAATTCGGTGTAGGCAAAGATTTCCCCTTCATTTTCGGCAATTTCGGTCAAGCCATGGTCAATCAGTTCGAGTTCCAGTTCGTCGAGATTATGCTCGGCCTGGGCAAACCGAAATACTGCCTTGCGGTCAAACATAAAGCTCACCGAGCCCGAGGTGCCAAGGGCCCCTCCTGCCTTGGAGAAGTAGGATCTCACGTTGGCGACGGTTCGGTTGGTATTGTCAGTGGATGTCTCCACGATAATGGCAATACCGAAGGGTCCGTAGCCTTCGTACACGATTTCTTCGTAGTCTTTTTCATCCTTGTTGGAAGCCCGTTTGATCGCCGCCTCAATCCGATCTTTTGGCATTTGGGCTCCTTTCGCGTTTTGAATGACCGTTCTCAGTTTTGCGTTGGAAGTAGGATCAGGTCCGCCGGCTTTTACAGCCATCACGATTTCTTTGCCCAAGCGGGTAAAAACCTTGGACATTTTGTCCCAGCGCTTAAACTTTCTTTCTTTTCGGAATTCAAATGCTCTTCCCATAGTTATACTGAATATTAGAGGTGGGCAAAAATAGCAAATCTTTTCACTAAGCAGAACCTCGTTTCTTTTAATGAAACGAAGCAATAAAAAGCGGAAACCAATGCCTTTCACACCCGCCGAATGCGTATAAGATAAAACCTCGATGAAATGAACTACTCAAACCATCAACCTATTCCTAATCTTCCCAAGCTGGAGTTACCCAAAGTGGTGATCGTGGGGGGAGGTTTTGGGGGACTGAAACTCGCAATGAGCCTCCGAAACAGTCTTTTTCAGGTTATTCTTTTGGACAAAAACAACTATCACCAGTTTCAGCCTCTTTTCTACCAAGTGGCCACTGCGGGATTGGAGCCGAGTGCGATTTCTTTCCCGCTGAGAAAAATCTTCCATGGCGCATCCAACATGAGCTTCCGAATGGCGGAAGCTGAAGGCGTAGACACGAAAGCGAAAAGACTATACACCGATATTGGATATATTGACTACGATTTTTTGGTCTTGGCGATGGGCGCGGACACCAATTACTTTGGAGCCAAAAACATCGAGTACTACTCTTCCCCGATGAAGACCGTCTCTGAAGCACTTTACATCCGAAACAAGATCATCTCCAACTATGAGCGGGCGATCACGCTCCCTACCATGGAGGAGAGAAAATCGCTCATGAATATGGTAATCGTGGGTGGTGGTCCGACAGGGGTAGAACTGGCCGGGGCGATGGCAGAGCTTAGAAACAACGTGTTTCCAAAAGACTACCCCGAGCTGAGCTTCAAAAACATGAAAGTCGTCCTGATCGAAGCTGGACCAAAATTACTCGGAGCCATGTCGGAGCAAGCCCAAAATCATGCGCTACGCTATCTGCAGGAATTAGGAGTGGAGGTTTTCCTTTCGACAAAAGTGTTGGACTACGATGGCAAAGAGGTCTCTATCGAGAAAAAAGAGCCGATCCAAACCCAAACGCTACTGTGGGCTGCCGGTATCAAACCCAACCGAATAGAGGGTTTTGAATCGAGCCAATATGCAGGGAATGGCAGAATGTATGTCGACGAGTATAACAGGTTGACAGGCTCAGAAGGAGTTTTTGTGTTGGGTGACCAATGCCTTTTGCCGGAGGGATCATTTCCTAAAGGCCATCCCCAAGTCGCGCAAGTAGCCATCCAACAGGCTAAAAACCTGTCAAAGAACCTTTTTAGAATCCGGGATGGCGAGCAAATGACTGCTTTCCGATACAAGGATCTTGGATCGATGGCGACAGTGGGGAGGAAGTTGGCTGTGGTGGATCTGCCTTTTGTTAAGT
>CAZTJM010000115.1:0-14511 GCA_964613865.1 uncultured Limnohabitans sp.
GGCAGCTCTTCGAGTGTGTACTGGTCAAAATAGCGGTAATCGATCTTCCAATAGGTATCCCCATCCGGATTGGCATTGGCGGCTATAGCAGCATGGGGTAGCTCCGGAGGATGGACTTCGATGTAGTCCGCGTTGGGGTATTCTTCACGCATCTTCAGCCAAATTCTGTCCAAAGCTGAGGTCTCTTCCTGCCAAGTCTGCGTGGAATCCGAGATCGGATCGTAATATTCTACAAACTGTTCTTTCCCCGTCAAAAGAGAATAGTATCCATCTCTAAACCAGAAAAAGCTCCAGACCAAGCCCGTGACCACAAAGACCAAAGCGAACACCATCACGTAAAAGCCCAACACCTGGTGGAGATCGTAGTTTTTCCTTCTCCAGCGTGCGTTCCATTTGACCGTAAGGCTTTGCTTCAGGTTTTTGCCCTTTGGCCACCATAGCACCAAGCCGGAGATAATCATAAAAAGAAAAATAAGCGTGAATATACCGACTACCTTTTGACCGACGGCATCCGGCAGCCAGAGGTAAAAGTGACCGTCCAAGATAAAGGGGAAAAATCCCTTGTTTTCGTCCTTGACCTTCAGCACCTCCCCGGAGTAGGGATTGAGATAGGCGATTTTGTAGTGGTCATGTCCCTCGCCATAGCTGAAGAAAATAGCCTGCGCCGATCGATCCGGCTTCGGATAAAGCACCGCATGTAGATGTCCCTCCGGAAAAGCCGCTTGCGCTATCTCGCTGATCTTGCTCGGGGGTAAAACCGCTTGCACCTTTGGCTCAACAAAACGATGTGGCTGTGTCATATCCTGTATCTCCGCCTGAAAAGCATAGATACATCCCGTCACGGCAACGATGAATACCACCACACCCGAACTTAGTCCGAGCCATAAATGAAGTTTTCCCAAAAATTTCTTAAGATTCACAAGCAGCCAGCGTCAATGAGTTATACATCTGAAGTCTCTAAGCAAGCCGTCCTACGCTAAGGACATGAAGACTTAGAAACCCTTTCCTGATGACGCGAAATTATTACTTAGACTAATTCTAAACAAATTATTTTAAAAAAGATCAGTTCCAAACTGGGAACAAATTAAATCTGTCCGAGTGCTTTGATCAATTCTTCTTTCCTTCTGGAAGCTACCTCTATCTCGGATCCGTCGCGGAGTATAAGATATCCGCCTTTTCCCCGATGATACATCCTGACCTCACCGAGATTCACCAAATGCGAATTGTGAATGCGAAAAAAGCCCGATCCAGCTAACATCTCTTCAAACTCCTTGAGTGTCTTGGCCACGGTTATCTTCCTTCCGTTTTTTAAAAAAAGGTGGGTATAGTTCACGTCGGCCTGACAGCGGATGATTTCTGCGATTTCCAGGTATTCGATGCCTGACTGCATCGGAATGGGAATCCGGTGATGCCTGCGGGTGGAATTGACATAGTCCAGCAACTGGCGAAGTTGCTCGGCGGGGACCTGTCGGCCGGGATTTCTGACTTTGGAAATTGCCAGATCCAACTCATCTGCATCGACTGGCTTCAGCAAGTAGTCCAGCGCAGAATGCTTGATCGCCTGCAGAGCGTATTCTTCGTGGGCCGTTGTGAAAATGATGGAAAAAGTCGGCTTGGAAAGTTTGGTCAAAATCTCGAAAGCCGTCATCTTGCCGATTTCCACGTCAAAAAAGACCAGATCGACGGGATTGTGAGCGAGAAATTCTTCAGCAGCTCCCCCAGTCTGAATCCATCGTAAGACGCGAATTTCATCCCGATGGTATTTTTCCAATAGCAGGCGCAAGCGGTCTGCGCTTTTGGGCTCATCTTCAATGATGACGCTTTGAATCATATCGTGCTCAGTTTTTCTCGGGGTGTGAAGGTCAGTCTAACTTCAAATCCGGATGCCAAACTTTCTCTCAACAGTGACCATGCGGAATTCGGTCTGTCCTTGTGGAGGCTTTCCAAGCGACTCTCCACCAGATACATCCCCATGGATTGGTGCTTTTGTTCGACTTGAACAGCCTCCCGGAGTCCAGCTCCGTTGTCCCTCAAGACGAGTAAGTAGCTGGATTCTTGGCGGAAAACCTTGAGGATTATCTCCCCATCCGAGGAGGTGTTGGCGATTCCATGCCAAAGGCTGTTCTCCACCAATGGCTGCAAAATCAGGGGCGGCATCAGCAGGCTGTCTCCATCCACCCCCTCCTCCAGCACGAGGCTGAAATCTACTTTCTTGCCCAGCCGCAGAGCTTCGATGGCGATGTAATCCTTCAAAAGCCCCACTTCCTCGGACAAGGTAATCTCCGCCCTATCGGAATACTCGAGAATTCGGCGGATCAGACGGGAGAAGCGAGTGAGGTAGCGGTCCGCCTCTTCTGGCTGGTTTTTGAGCAAGAAACTACTGATGGAGCTGAGCGCATTAAAAATAAAATGAGGGTTCATCTGCGCCTTGAGCGCCTTCAGCTCCAGCTCCGCCGACCTCGCCCGAAACTCCGACTCCAGCTTGACGCGTTTGCTTTTGGCCTGCATGCGCAGCAGGAAAATCACCAGCACGGCTACCAGCACTATGCCGATTGCCAACGCCAAGTAAAATCCAGCCTTTAATCTCTCTTGCTCCCGCTCGGCTTCCAACAGCTTGCGATCCGTTTCAAACGACGTCGTAAGCTGCTTCTCCCGAGCTTCAAACTCATAGCCAATCTTGGATCTCAGCAGCTTACGCTCGTTTTCGTCATTGAAGATGCTGTCCTGAAATTGGCTGAACTTGCGGAAAGCGGCAAGACTTCCCCTGAAATCCCCCGAACGCTCCAGCGAGGAGGACAATGCAGCCCATGCACTTCGTTGGGCATCAAGCGAACCTGACTCTTCTGCATAGCGAAGTGCCTCCCGCTCCAGACTCAGGGAGTTACTGGCAGGTAGTCCCAAGGCTCTTTTTGCCCGGGCCAGCTCGAGATAGACGGTGGAGAGGCTGAGTTTTTCCCCTGCTTCCAGATAGAGGCCTCTGGCGCTATCCAGGTATTTCTCCGCCAATTCCGCATTTCCCATTTCCAGCGCGAGCGTTCCCCAGTTGGCATAGTCTGAAGCGATGCGGCGGGAGTTGCCGATGGTCTTGTTGAGTGCCAGAGCCTGACGGATATAGTCTTCGGATTCCCTGAACTTACCTTGGAGTTGCGCGACTGCGCTCAGATTGCCGAGGGCAGAGGCTTCGGACTGGACATTTTCCGTCTGCCGATAGAGCGCCAGCGCCTGCAAGTAGTTAGACTCTGCCTCCTCGTAGCTGCCTAGGTTCTTCTCGATCAAGCCGAGATTATTGAAGCTGTTTGCACGTTCCCAAACATCCTCAGCCTCCGTCTTACCCAGCGCTTTCAGGAAGTATTCCTGTGCATTGGGATAGTCTGCCAGAGCCAAAAAAACCACTCCGGTATTGGCGAGGCTGTTGATCATGTTTTTTTTTAAGCCCAATTCCTCAAAGATCTTCGTAGCCGCCTCGTGGGCTTCGAGGGCTTCCCGGTAGTTGCCATTCCGGTATTCGATCAGGGCAATATTGTTGATTGCGCTCGCTTGCCCCTTTCGGTTGCCGCTCTCTCGGTGCGCTTCCAGGACCTGCCGGTATGCTACCAGCGCCAAGGAATCCTCTCCTTGGTACCAATAGTTGACTCCGTGGTAATTGATGGCAGATATGGCACGAGAAGACATCCCTTTTTCACTAGCCAAAGCGAAGGCTGAATCCGCATAAGCATGGCCCAAAATCGGATTGATCCCGGCATAGGTGAACGCGAGTTCATTGTAAAGGTCTGCACGCAAAGAGTCGGGCAGGCTGGAGCGGGTCAGTTCGCTTCTTAGGGAGTCCACGATCTTTTGTCCAAAAACCGGCGGTGCAACGAGCGTCAGAAAAAGAATCAGGGTCAAACGACACATGAGAGGGGCTTAAAAAACACCCTTTCTATTTACAAAAAGAGGTGCTCAAAAGCCAACTCTTGAGCGAGATACAGAAAAAATTGTAGCAAAATATTCCAGCTTAGATCCAAGCAACGATCTCCATCTATTATTTCCGACTAGGTATCCCTAATATCTAAAAGCCCGAGCTATAGAGAACTAGCTTAAACTGTCCATCGGTGATTTTGATCTCCTCGTTTGCCCGACCCAATGGAGTGGATACCGGACCGAGCACCGTAGCGCTGAAGGTTCCCTCGACTAGATTTTGACTGAGGGAGGAAAAACGTACGCTGGCATCATCGGTGATCTTCATGGAAAGATCGTTTCGCTGAAAAAGCACGGCATTGTACAAATCACCGTCTTCGTCGGCATAGGTGAATTGAATCCGAACAAGGGGCACTCCGCTATACGCGATCGCGTCCTGCATCTCATAGCTCAGGCCGGTATCAAAAGGCTCCTCGTTCAAAACCGTCATAGACACAAAGTTTTTGGTTCCGTCACTGCCATCGCCGAGAATTATCGCTGTGGCCATATACACCTCACCCGAGGCATCGTAGGTCATCGCCATTCCCTGCGTTTGGAGGTTGGCACGAAATTCCTTTTGCACACCGTTCACCTTGAACCGGAAAAAATATTCTGACTGGGGCCGGGGATCCTCTCCGCCATCCCCGCACGCGACAAATACGGCAAAGAACAAAATCCAAATCGGAAGGTACTTCAAGGATGTTTTCATGGCTTCTCTTTTTTAAAAGAAGCAAAGTAGCCTAGGCGGACTCGTTGTGCCATTCCTGTTTATTATTTGCCAGGCTTGGTTGATTTCCCGCAATAAAAGATGTTCGGATTTAGCCTACTGCCCGATCCGGCTCTCAAGCTGGGTCTGGCCAAAGGTCATGTTCTCGCGGTGGACTTTGACACGAAGCATGATTTCCTCCACTGCGTCCGGATGCTGATCTATCACGTCAAATCTCTCCGATGGATCATGGGCAAGGTTATAAAGCTTCGGCTTGTCCAGTTCCTCGACTTTTGCGGGATATCCCAAGGGATTGTTGCTGTAGAAATAGAGCTTGAAGTCGCCACTTCGCACCGCGAACAGCCGATCGCCATGGTAGTAAAACATCTCCTCCCGTGGCGACTCGTCTTGTCCCCGGAGCACCGGACTCAAGTCAAAGCCATCATAAATTCTGTCCTTGGGCATTTCCACTCCGGCAAGAGAGGTAATCGTCGGAAACAAATCGAGGGTGCTGCCCATTTTGGACACGACTTCTGGCTTTACGTTTCCCGGACTCCAGATCACAGTCGGTACGCGGACTCCGCCTTCGTAGCTGGTCCCTTTTCCCCCAAAAAGCAAACCAGCACTTCCTCCCTGTTCGTTGTATGTCAGCCATGGGCCGTTGTCCGAAGTAAAGATCACATAGGTATTTTGCTCCAAGCCATGCTGGCGGAGCGCCGCCAGGATTTGGCCCACGCTCCAGTCTATCTCCTCGATCACGTCCCCATAGAGTCCCCGCTCACTTTGCCCCAAAAAACTATCCGAAGCGAAGAGGGGAACATGAGGTAGGGAATGCGCCAGATAAATGAAAAACGGCTCGTCTTTATTCTCCCTAATGATTTTCACCGCCTCCTCGGTATATCTTCTAGTGATCGTACGCTGGTCCGTCGGCCGCTCGACGATCAATGTATCCCGCATCAAGGGCACGTTGAAGTATTCAATCTTCGAGTTTTGGAAAGCTTCCTTTGCCGAGACGTCATTCACCCTATCCATGTCATTGCTGTAGGGGATGCCAAAGTAGGAATCGAAACCATGATTGGTCGGCAGGTATTGCGGCAAATGGCCGAGGTGCCATTTGCCAATCGCCGCAGTAGCATACCCGACGGATTTGAGCTGTTTTGCGATGGTCAACTCATAGGCTGGCAATCCGCCTCCAGAATCTGGAAACAAAACCCTACGCACATTGCTGTACATACCGGTGCGTACGGGAAGACGACCGGTCAAAAGTCCAGCCCTGCTGGGAGTGCAGACATTGGCGGCTACGTAGAAGTTGGTCCATTTCTGCCCTTCAGCCGCCATCTGGTCAATGTTTGGCGTCTTGATCGTAGGGTGGCCAAATACGCCCAAGTCTCCGTAGCCCTGATCATCGGTGAAGATGATGATGAAGTTCGGTCTGTCCGACCCTTTGCCTTGCGAGTGGGCTGATTGGATGCCAGAGAACACAAAAAGAAAGACGAGAGGAAAAAGCAGCGGCTGTTTCATAATTGACGGGTTATTCTGGTTATCAAATAAGCTAGGAAAAAAAAACGAAGGGGAAAGTGAACTAGCCCCCAAAAGTTGAATGGTTGAAGTTTGGCTCAAGCGGCTGAAACAAAAAAACAGGAAGGCGATTGCCTCCCTGTTTTCCGCACTTTTTGGTTGATTGTCTTACTAGAATCTTTTGGCTCCGCTGAACTCCATGGCCTCACCCTTGCCAAAGCCATAACTGATACCGAGCGTCACAAATCTTCCCCGCTGGCGAAAGCTGTACTGGCTGAAGTCCGGCGAATAGCTCTCGCTCTCCGTCACTCGCGATGCAAACACATCCCTCACGCTGAGGTTGATGATGGCCTTGCCATTGACGATCTTCTTGCGGATGCCGAGGTCTGCCATGGCAAAACCCTTGTTGCTGCGCTGGAAGGTCTGGTAGGACGACCGGTAGTCTGCCACCACCTCCAGTGCAAAATCCGCGGGAAGTTCAAACTTGTTGGTCAGTCGGCTTGACCACTGGCTGGAGGTGAAGCCGAAGGGTGTGGACTCCCAAGTTCCGCTCCGATCAAAGTAGTTGTAGTTGAAGTCCGCGTTCACCGACCACCAGTCGCTGGGGGTCACCTTGCCATTCACTTCCAATCCGGTGACATTGTTGGTACCGATGTTCATGGGCTTGGTGATGTTGACGCCGTTTTCTACGGTTGTCACGTCCTCGATCGTCTGGGTGATGTAACGGTGGTAAACGGAGCCGCTGAGCGAAAACAAAGAATGGTCAAAGATCGCCGTCACCTCGTAGCTATCGGTGTACTCAGGCAGCAGGTCGGGATTACCCGTGCCGACATTGTAGGGATTCCGGATATTGTAGAAGGGATTCAAGTCAAAAAACCTTGGTCTGGAGATTCTTTTGGAGTAGCCTCCTTGCAGGGAAAAGTTCTTGGCCACCTTGTAGGAACCGTGGACAGTGGGAAAAGCATTGGTGAAGTTCTGCTTGTTCTCCTCGCCGGTCTGCTCCAATTCGGTCTGAAGGTCGGTATTTTCCATCCTTAGGCCCAGTTTTAACCCAAACTTGTCCCCCTCGTAGGCGCCTGTGCCATAGAGTCCGAGTACATTTTGGGAATAGTAGAAATCGTTTGTAAGATTGGGGATCACAACCCAGGCCCCTTCCTCAAAATCGGAGATGGAATAGTTGTTTTTCACCGTGCTCATGAAATACTGCCCCCCGGTCTCCAGCGTGAACTTCTCCCCAAAAGGCTGGGTGTAGTCGGCTTGGAAGGTATACTCAGCCTGGCTGAAGTCATTGTCGGCCAACTGACGCTCCGTTTGGGCTCCCTCCCCAAAAGTAGGCGAATTGTCAAACTCCGAAAGCTGGTCCTTGGCAAAGGAACTTCCCATAGCACTGATAAGGAGGAAATGGTCATCTCCGTCGGAAAAGTCGCTTTTGTACTGCAACTCATACTGCCACTTGGGATTGGTGGCTTCGGTGGACTCCGTTCTGTTCCAGCCTGACACCATCACCCGTGAGGCATCAAAGGAGCTGAAAGCTCCGTCCGAATATTCTGTCTCGCCTTCGAAAGCATAGTTTCCCGAGAGCGTGATCACATTGCGCTCGTTGATGTAGTAGTCAGTACCGAGGATAAGATTGAAAAACTTTTCGTTCTTCTCAGCCTCGCCCAGACTGGTCACCTCAGTGCCGTCGATGAGGTTGCTGTTGCGGGTTTCAAAGTCCTCCGGCATGGTCCTATAGCCTACCCCCAGCTGGCTGAAAAGGTTGAATTTGTCCGTTCGCTTGTTCAGCGAAAAGCCCAGGCTGTGGTTGTTGGGCATACCGGTGTTGAGCGTCACCGAGCCATTGACTCCGCGCTTCTCGTCCTTTTTCAGGACGATGTTGATGATCCCCGAGGTCCCTTCGGCATTGTATTTTGCCGAGGGGTTGGTGATCACCTCCACCCGCTCGATCATGTCGGCGGTCACCGTACCCAAAGCATTCCCCCCGTCGCTAGTCAACACAGAAGGCTTTCCGTTGATCAGTACTTGTACCCCGCCAGTACCCCTGAGTAGGATCTGGCCTTCGATATTGACATTGACGGAGGGGATATTGTTAAGCACATCCAGGGCGCTTGCACCGGTGCTGCTAAGGTCTTGGCCTACGTTGAAGACCCGTTTGTCCAGCTGGAATTCCGTGGTGGATTTTTCGCCCTGCACCACGACCTCATCCATGAGTTTGGTATCTTCTGCCAAAGCGATAGTGCCCAAGTCTACCTGGTTTTTCACTATTTCAAACTCTGAAAACTCCTGGGTGATAAAGCCCATAAAACTTACCTCCAGGCTGAAGCTGCGGCTCTCGGTAGCCAACAGCAGCGTACCGTCCGGCAGGGTGGTCGTGCCAGCGAGCATTTCCCCGCTGGCTTTGTCCAACAGCTTGATGGTGGCAAACTCGATGGGAGATTGGGTTTTGGCGTCGACCACTTTGCCTGTGATCTCCACGCTTTGTGAAAAAACGGTACTCAGGCCCAAGCCAAAAAACAGGATACAGGTAAGCGAAAATCTCATTGTGGAGGTTGTTGATTACCCTCCAAAATTGCCGAGGAATGCTTACCTTAAAAAATATAATCGGTGAACGACGGGACTTTCCAGACGAACGGCAAGGCCCGGCCTCCCGGGTCGTTTGACTGGAAAAAACGGTCGTTCATCCACAGGATTAGCACCACAGCCGCTTTCCCCATTATTTTCAGTCCATGGATTCCAAGTCCCGCGCCCATACTTCTGCCAAGCAAGAGTGGATCTTCCAGCTCATCCTGCATTTGACCGTATTCCACTTTGTGATCATCGACCACGAGCACGGGCAAATGGTCTATGAACTGGACTGGTACCAACTGGTCTTTTTCGCCAACTACGTCTGCGCCAACTTGCTAATCAGCTACGTACTGCTACCGCGCTACCTGTATCGGAAAAGATACCTGGAGTTTGCCATCTATTGCCTGCTTATCGTGGTAGCTGTGATCCTGATCGAGGAGTTCGTCTTGGAGAAAATCTTCTTTCCTGACACGCGGGGCTCTGATTTCCAGGGAGCGATACTAAGTTTGGGAGAAGTCTTGTCGGTCTTGGGAGCCCTGACTGGGGTAAAGTTCGCCTGGGACTCCATACACCGGCAGCGGGAGATCGACGAGCTCAAGCTCATGGTCAAAGACAGCGAACTTTCCTTTCTCAATTCCCAGATCAATCCGCACTTTCTCTTCAACAACCTCAACAACCTCTACTCCTATGCCGTGGAGCAGTCACCCAAAACCCCCGAAATCATCCTCGGTCTAAGCGGGGTGCTGCGCTACATGCTTTACGAATGCAGGGAAGCATTTGTCCCCCTGCTCAAGGAAGTCGAGCAGCTCCGCAACTTCATCCAGCTTTACGAGCTGCAAATAGAAGAGCGGGGCGCGGTGGACTTCACCACCAAAAATGTCAACGACAACTACCAAATCGCCCCGCTGATCCTCAATGTCTTTGTGGAAAATGCCTTCAAGCACAGCCAATCTGGACAGTCCGACGAAATCCGCATCGCTGTATCACTCGCCGTGGACGACACCGGGACGCTGCACTTTAGCTGTGTGAACAACTTCGAGCCCACCGACTTTTCCAATGGGGAAGACCAGGGCATAGGCTTGAAAAACGTGAAAAAGAGACTGGCCCTTCTCTATCCCGAACGGCATCGCCTCGAAATCGAGCAAAGCGGGAAAGAATACCGCGTTTTGCTCCAGATCAAACTCCGGACGCCATGACCTGCCTGATCATAGAAGACCAGCCACCCGCCCAGCGTATCCTCCGCAAATACATAGAGGATCTGGGCACGCTTCAGCTTTTGGAGGTCTTTGGCGACCCGCTGAAGGCCATGGCCTTTCTGGAACAGCATCCCGTAGACCTGATCTTCCTCGACATCAACCTACCCAAGCTGAGCGGGATTGCTTTTCTGAAAACCCTCCAGAAAAAGCCCCAAGTCATCCTAACTACGGCCTATTCCGAGTATGCCCTTGAAGGCTACGAACTGGATGTAGTGGACTACCTGCTCAAGCCTTTTTCCTTCGAGCGCTTTCTGAAGGCCGTGTCCAAAGTCCGCCGACCCCAGACGGAAAGTCACTCACCTGCTGCTCCAGCCCGAAAGGAACATTTTGTCAAAATCGGCTATGAGCACATCCGCATCGCATTTGAGGACATTCTTTACCTTGCCGCGGACGGAGACTACTGCGAGATCTTCCTGGAAGGCAAAAAACACCTCTCCTCCGAATCCCTGAAAAAGTGGATCGAATTGCTGGAAGGCTGGGATTTTTTCCGCATCCACAAGTCCTATTTGGTAAACATCCACCAGATCGACAAAGTCAGCGGCAGCACCCTCTACCTCCACGACGGCACCCAACTTCCCCTCGGCAGGGCTTACAAGGATGATTTTATGGAAAAGTACTTGAGGTAGGGAGAAAGCATCCCGCTAAATCCCCTCTGCGAAAACCTCACTTAATAAACTGATAAATAGTAAATTAAGGAGCCATGGACACAGCTGAAAAAATCAAAGCTTTTCTAGACAGCCTTTCCGAATCCAAGCGAGCTGAGATGCAATCCTTACATGCCCACATTCTCCAACTGTTTCCGAAAGCCAAATTATGGTTTTTGGACGGCAAGGATGAAACAGGCAAAGTGGTCACTAACCCCAGTATAGGCTATGGACAATACAGGACCCACTACAAGGACGGCTCGACGAAAGAGTTCTACCAAATCGGCATTTCGAGCAATAGCACGGGCATTTCGGTCTACATCATGGGATTGGAAGACAAAAAATATTTGCCCGAGACTTTTGGCGAACGCATCGGCAAAGCCACTGTCACTGGCTACTGCATCAAATTCAAAAAGCTCCAAGACATCAAGCTCGACATTCTCGACGAGGCAATGCGATATGGAACAAAAGAGACCGGCAATGGCTAAACACTTGATACTTCTGTTACTGATATTTTTGTCGTCCTGTGGGCAACTCGACCACCTCGATCAGGAAATAGTCGGCACATGGACCATGGAAAAGGTCTACGAATACGAAAAAGACGTCACGGAAAAGCACAACCCATCCGATGACAGATGGATCGAATTCAAATCCGATGGTACATTTGAAAGCGGCGGACAGCCTTTTGGGAGGAATACCTGCCGCTGGACAGCGGACAATGAAAGGTCCATTCTGTATATCGACAGCGATGTGGATGACGATGACAGCGAGTGGCACGTCACCTTCGACAAAGACCAAAGCATCTGGACTGGCATCGGGCATCCACGGAAAGAGAACACTAAGCTGATCCATCGAAGAAAAGAATAACGGCAGTCAGTGATAATTTATGTCCCGTGACTGTCAAGACTTAAGAGCTGTTGACTTTTTAAAAGGGATTGAAGCTACTCGCATGAGCAGTGATCCCGGCTCCAGCCCCAGAGGGGCAAAATCTTTGTAGAAAAATCGGATCGCTCCTTTCCAAATCCATAGCGCGACGACACCCTACAGACACAGTATCGTGCCTACGGCTCCGGCTATTCAAAGGCGCGTGAAAATACATCCAATTTAGCTTTGCGGCTTGGAAAAATCTCCGAAATGATTAATTTGAATACGACAAAAACCGTAGCCGCACTTCATCCAAAATGGATATACACAAACCTTGGTTGCAAAATGGGGCTTCACAAAAGAAACCGAAGCCAATCAACTAGTTTAAGAATGGGATGAAAGACCAGCAAAAAATATCCATCCGTTTTTTTGACGACCGAGAAGTGCGTGCCCTGTGGGACGAGCCAAACGCCAAGTGGTGGTTTTCGGTATTGGATATTGTGGCTGTACTTACCGGCCAAGACGACTACAACAAAACCAGAAACTACTGGAAATACCTAAAAGCCAAATTAAAAAAAGAAGGAAGTCAGTTGGTTAGTGCCACTACCCAACTGAAATTAACTGCGGCAGATGGCAAAAAATATAAGTCAGATATGCTGGATTATGAGGGCATTATCGCCTTGGGCAAAACTTTTCCAGGAACAAAAGCCAACCGGTTTATCGAGTGGTTCACCTACAGTGACGAGACCATAGACGGAAAGAGCAAGACAAAGGCCTATGCTTTATTTGACAGCTCCCTTATTGACAACATAGAAGTAGGCACCATCAATGGACTGCAGCAGATCCACGCCTATCTGTTTGGAGGTCTGTATGATTTTGCCGGGCAAATCAGACAAAAAAATATTTCCAAAGGAGGCTTTCAATTCGCGGTATCACGTTTTCTTGATTCCACATTGGAGAAGGTTGATAAAATGCCCGAAACCACGCTTGATGAAATCGTGGCAAAATATGTGGAAATGAACATCGCCCACCCATTTATGGAAGGCAACGGAAGAAGCACCCGAATTCGGCTGGATTTGATCTTAAAAAAGCAGCTGAAAAGATGCGTGGACTGGAGTAAAATAGGCAAAGCAGAATATATGAACGCCATGGTAAAAAGCTCCACAGACAATAGCAAGCTTAAATCATTGCTGCAAAATGCCCTAACGGACCAGATTGACAGCAGAGAGATGTTTATGAAAGGAATTGACTACTCCTATTATTATGAAGAAAATGATTAAACCCTGTTGTGGCTAAAGGCACTTGCTCGGGCGAAAAGAACTACAGTCAAATAAGTTTTTAGGCTTGCGGAAATCTACGAAATGGTTAATTTGAACCATGTAACTGTAAAGCCAGTAAAATGTGCAAAAAAATTGACACTGTGAGGAATAGTTAAACAAATAAAGATCTTAGGCAGCAGTAGAAAACAAATATGAAAATAATACTTTTAGACCAGTACAAATCTCTAGAACCTTTTGAAAGTGAGCAATTAAATGACCTTACTATTATAACAGGTAAAAACGGTAGTGGAAAATCTCAATTACTTAGTTTAATTGGTAAAAAATCATTAAAGGATCCAACTGTGGCAGCAATAAGGCTTGAAATCCATCCACAAATTAATAAAATCCAAGCTGAGGGAATAATTAAAGAAAGTTCTCCTCAAATCGGTTATGACCAATGGAAAGCGATCGTAAAAAAAAATCTTGATTTATTTAAAAGTCTTTCAGTTAATTCCAAAAAACTAATTAAGTATATAATAGAAAATAATCTTCAATCTAAAGCATTGGACTCAAAAAGAAGAACGCTTTTAACTAATAATCAAGACTTTAAATTACTAATTTACAAAGCCTATTCAGAACGCCATAATACACCAATTCTTGAGATAAGTAAGGTAACTTGGATAACAGAAAGGGACAGCTTAAGGCAAATTTTCACACCAAAAAACGTCGGTCTATTTAAGTTTGTTGAAGAAATATGTACCCAATCAGGGAAGTCAGAAGAAGAATTAACTGACGCAGACTTTTATAATACCCCAATTCAGGAGCACTTAATCGATGTTAATGACTTATTTTCATCTCAAGTAGAATTAATCTTCTACAATTACGCTAAACGAAGAGACCTAAATCGAAAGAACTACTTTTACAAAAAAGAAGATGGCGACGAAAACAACTCAATTTCAGATGAAGATTTCACTAAACAACACACTCCCCCTTGGGAATTAATAAATGAGATTTTAAACAAACATAGTATTGATTTTTATTTTAAAGGAATTGAAAAAAAAGAATTCACTATTGAAGCCCCTATTAATTTCAATATTTACAAGAAATTTTCAAATCAAATAATTCCATTCAATGACCTATCCTCCGGTGAGAAAGTAATCGTAGGATTAGTTTTAAAGCTATTTACTAGTGAATATTATCAAGAACATCTCACTTTTCCTGAACTACTAGTTTTAGATGAACCAGATGCTCATTTACATCCTGAAATGTCAAAATTATTACTTGATGTTTTAGAAGATACATTCGTGGAAAAATATGGAATAAAAGTAATTTTAAGTACGCATAGCCCTTCTACAATTGCTTTGGCATCTGAAAGTCAAATTTATCAGTTAAAGAATGGTGAAAATTCTTCATTAACTAAAATCTCGAAGGATGAAGCATTAAAAATTCTTCCAAGCTTTATACCAACACTTAGTATTGATTATAATAATCACAAGCAGGTTTTTGTCGAAAGTCCAACTGATAGATTTTACTACCAATCTATTTTCGACATATTAAGCCAAGAAAAAAAATACCCATTCAAACTGTATTTTATTTCCAATGGATATGGTAAAGGAAACTGTAGACAGGTAATGGATATTGTAGAGGCTATTCGCAATTCTAATAACAAGACTTGTTATGGGGTAATTGATTGGGACTTAAAAAACTCCTCTACAGAATTCGTTCGTGTTCACGGAGAAAATTCACGATATAATATTGAAAAC
>CAZTJM010000116.1:0-14369 GCA_964613865.1 uncultured Limnohabitans sp.
TTTTTGATGTTTTCTACTAAAAATTCGTAATCCAAAAACGATATATGTCTGATTCCGCCAAGTTGTCCTACAAAGGACAGGAGTATGAATTCCCTGTGATCACAGGTACTGAAAATGAAAGTGCAATCGAAATCGGCAAGTTACGCGATGTGTCTGGACTGATCACCCTGGATCCAGGATACAAAAACACCGGCGCAACTAAAAGTGCCATCACCTTTCTTGACGGTGAACAGGGAATTTTGAGGTACAGAGGATACAGAATCGATGAACTTTCGAAAAAATCCACTTTTCTGGAAGTAGCTTATCTTTTGATCTACGGAGATCTCCCCACCCAATCCCAGTACGACGCAT
The DNA here is from genome assembly GCA_964613865.1 of uncultured Limnohabitans sp. GTDB lineage: Bacteria > Bacteroidota > Bacteroidia > Cytophagales > Cyclobacteriaceae > Algoriphagus. Next base: position 352 of record CAZTJM010000116.1, read on the forward strand.
TCACCAAGGAAATCACCCTCCATACCCTAGTCCACGAAGACATCAAAAAGATCTTGGCGGGTTTCCCTTCCAATGCACACCCGATGGGAGTGCTTTCCTCTTTGATTTGCTCCTTGTCTGCGTTTTATCCGGACTCTCTCAATCCAAACCAAAGCGAAGAAGAGGTCAACCTAAGCATCGTTCGGCTTCTTGCCAAGATGCCGACATTTGCGGCGTGGGCTTTCAAAAACAAAATGGGACATCCGGTGAACTATCCGGACAACTCACTTGACTACTGCTCCAACTTCCTGAAGATGATGTTTGCGCTACCTGCCGAAACATATGAGGCAGATCCTATTGTAGCCACTGCGCTGGATAAGCTGCTGATCCTTCATGCGGACCACGAGCAAAATTGCTCTACTTCTACCGTACGCATGGTGGGTTCCTCACAAGCCTCAATCTACGCTTCCATATCTGCAGGGATCAATGCGCTCTGGGGTCCTCTTCATGGTGGAGCGAACCAATCCGTGATCGAAATGCTGGAAGCAATCAAAGCAGACGGCGGTGATGCAAAAAAATATCTTGACAAGGCGAAAGACAAAAACGATCCATTCCGCCTGATGGGATTCGGCCACCGGGTGTACAAAAACTTTGATCCAAGAGCCAAGATCATCAAGCAAGCCGCGGATGAGGTCTTGAGCAGATTGGGAGTGACAGATCCTGTACTTGAAATCGCAAAAGAACTGGAGTACGCTGCGCTGAATGATCAATATTTCATCGACAGAAAACTCTATCCTAACGTGGACTTCTATTCCGGCATCATCTACCGGGCTTTAGGTATTCCTACCGATATGTTTACGGTGATGTTTGCACTGGGCCGACTGCCAGGTTGGATTGCTCAGTGGAAGGAAATGCGCGAAAACAAGGAACCAATCGGAAGACCTCGTCAGGTTTACGTGGGTGCCACAGAGCGTGACTACGTATTTATCAACAAACGATAAGGCTCGCCTTGTCTCATATCGAAAGCCATTCCGATCTGGAATGGCTTTTTTTGTATAGAATGACACCAAGCGTATTGGAAATAGGCCTCGATTTTTGAATATTTCCCGTTCAAAATTTGCCTCCTATGAAACTATCAACGCTTGAAGAAGCAGTAGCACTGACCCAAAAGTTTACATCCAAACCAAGTACAGAAGAATTGCTGAAATTATACGGTCTCTACAAGCAGGCCACCGAAGGCGATAATGAAGCTGAAAGACCCGGAGGATTTGATTTCAAAGCGGCTGCCAAATACAATAGCTGGCTGGCCTTTAAGGGCAAGAGCAAATCGGAAGCTTCTCAGGCGTACATCGAACTTGTGGAAAAGCTGGCGGAAAAGTACACCTAATCTAAGCTTTCCTTCTCCCGAAATATCCCGCTAGTATGCTCCCAAAAATAAGCTGCTGGATGTGGTATAGCATCACCGGCAGCAAGACTAAACCCAAAACCGCTGCGTCCGGAAAAATTACCTTTCCGATAACCACTCCGTGCACGAGGGATTTTTTTGATCCACAAAACAGTGTTGTGATCCTATCCTGAATCGAAAATCCCAAAAGCCTAGAGATCAGCTCCAGTACGAGCCAGATCAAGACAAAAATTCCCAGCATCGTCGCACTGACCGAAAGAAGCGTAGAGCCCTGATAGGCAGAAAAAATCCTCTGCGAAAAGGACTCTGCAAACGAGGTAAAGACGATCATCATGATCACCGTCTGATCGACATATTTGAGTTTGGGAAGGACAGCTTTTAGCCGCGGGTACAGCGAACCGTGGGCGATCACGCCCAGGGTCACCGGAAGGATAACTTTTAGCGTGAGCTCCCCCAGCGTAGACCAAAAATCAATTTCCCCGGCAACTCCACCGTCAAGAAAACCCATCCAAGCAGGAGTCAAAACCACTCCCAAGAGACTCGAAATGCTGGCGTTGAAAATAGCCCCTGGCAGGTTGCCTCCAGCGATCGACACCATCACCACAGAAGCACTCACGGTAGAGGGCAAAGCTGATAAGTAACTGACGCCCAATCTAAAGTCGGGGTCAATCCAAGGCATAACCTGGAGAAGCAGGTAGACCAGTACCGGAAATATGAGAAAGGTGGAAAGCTGTATGAGTAAGTGGAGCCGCCAGTTCGAAAGGCCTGACCTGAGCTGGACGGGATCCAACTTTACCCCGTAGAAAAAGAAGACAAATGCAATCCCAAGATTAATCGCCGGCTTCCAGGGGATTCCCGACTCGGCGGCACCCACCTCAGGAAAAACAGCGGCCAGGCCAATTGCGCCAAAAAGCCCAAGTAAAAACCCGTTTATGCCAACCCGCTGGAGCGTTTGAGCCAACTTCCCCCTCATGAACCCATCAGCCGATTGAAGTTGTCGCAGAGGATGGCCGTGGCTATGGCCACATTGAGGGACTCGGCATTCCCTGACCCGGGAATTGTGACCTTTTGCGTCACTTTTTGCTCAAGGCGGGCAGAAATCCCCTTGGACTCATTGCCCATCAGGAGGATACCGGGAGTTGGATTTTGGAGAAAATGAACGTTTTCACCATCCAGAAATGCACCATAGACAGGAAGCTTCCAGCGGTCGAAGACAGTCTCTAAGTCCTCGTAGAAAAACCGAACTCTGGTAAATGAACCCATCGTGGATTGGATGACCTTAGGATTGTAGAACTCCGCGGTCTGCGGAGACAATACCAACTTGCCAATGCCATACCAATCTGCCACCCGGATGATTGTGCCGAGGTTCCCGGGGTCTCTCACATCGTCCAGAGCCAAGATGAGGGGTTCGTCGCTTGGATCGAAGGGAGAGTTTGGCTTCATCTGTACTACAGCCAATGCGGAGTCGTTGGATTGGTATTGCCCCAAATCCTCCAGCTGATTTTGGGTGGCGAGTACCAGCTGGCCGCCAAAGGATCTCAACAGGTCAAAATACCGTTCCTCAAAAGCCTCCGTTACCACAAGAAGATCTACCAAAAAATCCGACTGCAATACCTCCAAAACGCTTTTTTCACCCTCTACAAAGAACTTTCCGCTCTCGCTTCGGTATTTTTTTTGATGTAAGGATTTAATAAACTTAACCGTATTTTTGCTCAGCATCCCTTCAGCTTATTCCGATTTGAAATCGTCCAAATATATACTTTTTATCACTCTCCTAGGGATTTGCATCGGCTGTTCACTTACCAAAGGCCTCCACGAAGGACAATACGCCGTCTACGAAAACAATATCGAAGGCATCCAAAAATCCGATAAGGACGATCTCTATGGACTGATCGAGCAGGAACCCAACACCCGATTTTTGGGAAGCTCGCTAGGGGTGACCATTTATAGGATAGGGAGAAACTTCTATGACAGCACCAAAGTGGCTACTAAGCTGGAGACTGCCGAGGAAAAGCTCGCAGCGATCGAGAGCGCCCGGGACTCGCTACCTGAGGACAATAAGCTGAGTAAAAAAGAAGACAAGCTAAATTCAAAAATCGATGGCTTGAAGAAAAAATTGGAGTTTGGAAATGCAGTCATGCGTACCGGTAACCCTTTGGTGGTCTTGGACAGCGCAGAGACGGAAACTACAGTAAGTAATCTAAAAGGATATCTTGCTAACAATGGATTTTTTGACTCAAAAGTTGACTTTGAGGTAGAGACCAAAAAAAAGAAGGCTTTCATTACCTACAGAATCTCTGAGGGAGCTCCCTATATCATCGACTCGATCTACACCAAGTCTGACAATCCGGAGATAATCAAACTGCTAAAACAAGTTGCCAAAGATTCCTATTTGTCAGAGGGAGATTTATATGTCCAGGACAATATCGTGATGGAAAGAAACCGGATCGAAGAGATCTTAAAAAACAACGGCTTCTACATGTTTTCGAAGTCCTACATCAACTACATCGCATATCAAGACACGGCCTCCAAGACGATAGATCTGGAGCAGGTGATCCAGAAGCCGACCTTTACCGACAAACACGAAGTCTACACCATCGATTCGATCGTCTTTCGGATCAACCCACCAAGCAACGAATTCGCCGATCGACGGGTACAGGAGCGGTTCAGGGACGTCAATTTTTCATTCTACAGGGATCGCTATTCTGCAAAAGTGCTCGCATCGAGGATCTTCCTGCAGACCGGCCAGCCATACAGCCGCACCGCCGCAATCGAGACCCAGCGCCAGCTCAGCAATCTGGATCTCTTCCGATTTGTCAACATCACTTTTGACACGCTGGGTACTTCCCTGAATGCCAATATTTTCACCCAGCCCAACCAAAAATACCAGTTGACCAACCAACTCGGTATGACCATCACCGAGCAGCTGCCGGGACCATTTTTCAGTACCTCGCTCAGAAACAGAAATTTCTTCAGGGCAGGTGAAATCCTTGAGTTCAACTTCCGGGCAGGACTGGAAGGGGTCGCCTCGGCCACAGGACAGGGGGTCTACCAAAGCTCCGAAGTCAGCACTGGCGTTACTGTGATTTTTCCACGGTTTCTGATACCGTTCGCGCCAGGATCTCTCCAAAAATACGGACGCTACAATCCCAATACGCGAACCCGGCTCAGCTATATTTACACCAATCGCCCTGAATACACCAGAAATGCGATAAACGGACTTTTGTCTTACACTTGGGCAACCTCTACAAATCGCATCCACTATACCCTGAACGCAGCAGACATCAGCTATATCCGGACACCAAAACTGCAGCAAGAGTTTTTGGACATACTGGAAGATCTGCAAAATGAAGGCAACAACCTGATTTGGTCATTCCTGCCTTCTTTCATCAGCAGCATCTCTGGGCAGACGGTCATCAACTTCAACAAATACGGTGATTTCACTTCAAGCAAAGCCTCTCTGCTCCGTCTATTCGCTGAGAGCGGTGGCACCACGCTTAATTTCTTCGATGTAAGGAGCAACAGTGAGCCGGGTATCGAATACGCGAACTTCCAGTGGGTAAAGACCCAGATAGACTTTAGGCGCTACTACCCGCTGGATGAGGACCAAAAGTTTGCCTACCGGCTCAATTTCGGTTGGGCCAGACCCTACGGCGTCAGTGCCGGCATCCTTCCCTACGAAAAATACTTCTTCGCAGGCGGCGGTACCAGCGTCAGAGCATGGCAGGCTCGACGGCTTGGACCGGGCAGCTATGTCCCCGAAACTGGTGAGGGAGGCGAATACGACTATACCAACGAGCAACCGGCTGAGATGATCCTGGAAAGTATGCTCGAATACCGCAGGAAACTCTTTGGATATTTTGACATGGCCGTCTTTGTGGATGTGGGCAACAGCTGGGTAATCGGCTACGATGCCGCTAGGCCCGGGGCTGATTTCAGGTACGACCGTTTCTACAAAGAACTCGCCGTGGGCACCGGGCTTGGTTTGAGAATGGATTTCGATTTTCTCGTCGTCCGGCTCGACTTGGCTACCAAGGCGATTGACCCCGCAAAACCCGAAGGAGAACGCTGGGTACTGGACAACATCAATTTCAAGAGGCCTTTTGGGGTAAAAGGCCAGACAGTACTTAATTTTGGGATTGGATATCCCTTCTAACCGTAACATGAGCAGAAAGACAAAAACCGAGATCGCCGAGATTTACCGTGAAATGCAGGATCATATCTGTGCGGGACTCGAAGCTGGGGACGGCCAAGGCAAATTCAAGGAGGATCGCTGGACAAGGGAAGAAGGTGGAGGCGGACGAACCCGGATCTTTGAAGGCGGCGCGATCATCGAAAAGGGCGGGGTTGCGTTCTCGGCTGTACATGGTCCCACGCCTGAAAAAATCCTCAAAAAACTGGGACTCGAACAAGCCGACTTTTTCGCCACGGGCGTATCCATCGTGCTTCATCCCCATAGTCCCATGCTGCCGATCATGCACATGAACATCCGATATTTTGAGATGGAAAATGGCACCCATTGGTTTGGAGGAGGCATCGACCTCACCCCGCACTACATCAATGTCGAAGATGCGCGCTATTTCCATAGCCAAGTAAAGGAGGTTTGCGACCGGTTTGACCCCGGCTACTACCCTAGGTTTAAGGCTTGGGCAGACGACTACTTCTTTGTTAAGCATAGAAATGAAACCCGCGGAATCGGCGGGATATTCTATGATCGCCTGAGTGCCAAGACCGATGAGGGTTTCGAGCAAATCCTGGATTTTAGCCTCGAGATTGGAAGACTTTTTCCGAGGGTTTATTCCCATTTTATGGAGAAAAACTCCAAGATTCCATTTGGACCAAATCAAAAAGCCTGGCAAAACCTTCGCCGAGGCCGCTATGTGGAATTCAATTTGGTTTGGGATGCAGGCACCAAGTTTGGATTGGACACCAATGGCCGCACCGAAAGTATCCTGATGAGTATGCCTCCGCAGGCGGAGTGGACCTATATGCATGAACCGACACAAGGCAGCGCCGAAGATTTTACCCAAAGGCATCTGAAAAAGGACATCGACTGGCTAACATTTGGGCAATGATCGAAACTCTAAAAAAATGGGATGAAGAGGCATTTCTATGGCTGAATTCCCAGCACGTGGACTGGCTGGATCCGATCATGTATAGGATTTCCGAGACGGTCACCTGGATTCCATTATTTGCTTGGCTGATCTATCTTATTTTCAAAAAAGACCGGGCTAATGCTTGGTGGGTATTAGGCGGCGTGGCTTTGACCATCTTGGCAACGGACCAGTTTAGCTCGGGATTCTTAAAGCCTTTCGTCGAGCGACTCAGGCCCTGTCATGACCCCCGCTGGGAAGGGATCATGTTCAACTACGAGCGGTGCGGAGGATTATATGGCTTTGTCTCCTCGCATGCTGCCAATACTTTCGGCGTTGCAGTTTTCCTAAACAGAAAACTGAAAGGAAAAATCAAATACCTACCCTGGCTCTACCTCTACGCGGTTGTCGTCAGCTACTCCAGGATCTATCTCGGCGTACACTATCCCATGGACGTGATAATTGGCGCGCTGATAGGAGCCGCCTTTGCTTGGATTTCTTGGTTTATCATCGTCTATGTCAAAAGGGAACTGATCAAAAAGGCTCTGAAGTAAGCGTTATCGTAGGCCAGAAAAACCGAGAAATTGGCGTCCCCCGTACTCCGATTTCCAAGCGAGCTAGGCCAGCTCTTTCTCCAGCTGCTCCAGCGTTTTCCCTTTTGTCTCAGGCAAAATCCTCCAAATCACCACAAAACCCAAGGCGCAGATCATCCCGTAGAGCCAGAAATTGTTTGCCCAGCCCAGGTTCTCCTTGATGGCGGGAAAAAAATAGGTCAGCGTAAAATTGCCCACCCAATGCGCCAAGGCCCCAATGGAAATGGCTGCTCCCCTGACTTTGGTAGGAAAGATCTCCGAGAGCACTACCCAGAGCAAGGGGGCAAGAGAAATGGAGTAAAACATCACGTTCAAAAGCACGAGCACGACAACGGGAGTTACCCCAAGATCTGCAAAGAACGAATAACCCAAGCCCCCGTAGAGCAAAGTCATCGCCGCCAGACATACGAGAAGGATGGATTTCCGACCATACTTGTCCACCAAGGCAAACGTGACGAAAATAGAGAGCACCATCACGCCCCCGATCACCACGATATTGAGCATCATCTGCTTCAGCGTGAAGCCTGCCGCCTGAAAGATATCCGCGGCGTAGTAGATCACCACATTGATGCCGCTCCACTGCTGGAGGAAAGCCATAAAAATCCCGATGGCGAGGAGCTTCAAAACGTTTCTTTTTAGGAGTTCGCCCAAATGAACCTCTCCCACATCCCCATCCCTCAAGGTGGATCGCGTCTCGGCAACAGAGTCTCTTGCATAGTCCTCTCCCCCGATCTTGGCCAGAATCCTGAATGCCTTGTCCTGTTGACCGTTTTTGATCAACCAGCGGGTACTTTCCGGTACCAAAAACATGAGCACAAAAAACAAAGCAGCTGGAATAGTCTCCGCGCCAAACATCCAACGCCATCCCTCCTGTCCGCTCCAGCTTGCTGCTATAGCTGCGAAGTCCGCATTTTCAGATAATTCAGTGTCAATCAAAGAAATCTGCCAGTTGGCGATTTGGGCCAAAAGTACCCCAAGCATCACCAAGAACTGGTTGATGGTCACCAGTCTTCCGCGCTTTTCCGGCGGCGCAAGTTCAGAGATATAGAGTGGGGAAAGATTCAGTGCGATGCCCATTCCTATGCCCCCGAGAATGCGGTAAAAATTGAAACCCCAAAAGGTGACCGCAAGCGCGGTGCCGATGGCGGAAAGCGAAAACAGGAAGCCCGAAAAGATAAGTAGACGCTTTCGACCAAACTTGTCACTCAAAAAGATACACAGCATCGCCCCAAGCATACAGCCGACCAAGGCCGAACTGGTGCCCCAGCCCTGATCTTCCACCGAAGTGATGTTGAAATAGGGCTCATAGAAAGGCTTGGCTCCCCCTATCACCACCCAGTCGTATCCGAATAAAAATCCGCCCAAGGCGGCGGTCATGCTGATCAGCCAAATGTAGGTTTGGTTATACGGATAGCTTGGGGCCATAGTCTAGGTGTTTGTCGCGCAGAAAATACCGGATTTTCCTAGAGATACAATCCTGCCCCTGTCCAAAAGCGCCAAGCAGAAGTCTTCATTTTCTTGAACAGAGATTGTATTTTAGGGAAAACTCGTGGCCAAGTGGAATAAACTCACTGTCGAAAACTCCACTTCTTTTTCGCAGAGGAATATTCCTGACATCAAAATCCCCTCGAAAGCAAACAGAGAACTGACTTTTATCATGAATTGGAGGAAAAGTCTGTCTCATATTTGTTTAGGATGAACTCTGATTTTTGAAAACTAAAACAAACAATCCTGCTATGAAAAAAATCACGATGCTTTTCGCTTTGGTGTTGATTGCCGGAGCCGCATACGCTCAAGAAGTCCGCGTCAACACCTACGCGGGTTATGTTTTCGACGACAAGGTGGACAGCTATTATTCCTCCTCCTCCTATTACGAGGGAAAAATTTTGGGAGGATTCCGCTGGGGAGCAGGGGTAGAATATCAGCTTCCCAATACGACCAAGGCTTTTGAACTGCAATATCTACGACAGGACACCAGCGCACCCATCGTGTATCAAGACGGCGGTATCCTCGGCGGCCAAATCCAGAATACAGAGTTTGATCTGGCAGCAAACTGGATCATGCTAAATGGGACAAATTACTTTCCGGTAAGTGAAGTGGCTGAGCCATTTTTTGGATTTGGCATCGGGATGGTAATCTCAGACATCACCAACCCAGACAACGGAAACAATGACGGAGCGACCAAATTTGCCTGGGCGCTGAGAGGTGGATCCAACTTTTGGCTGGCTGAAAAAGTCGGCATCCGCATCCAAGCTTCGCTCATGTCCGCCGTACAGGGTGCAGGAGGAGGCCTTTACTTTGGAACAGGCGGAGCCGGAGCCGGCGTATCGACTTACTCGACGATTTACCAGTTTGCATTTGACGGCGGCTTGGTATTTAGATTTCCGCAATAACTTTATACAGGGGGAAAGTAAAACTTTCCCCCTCCCTTTTTGGAATATCCCAAATATTTTTTCTGGATTGGCAGAAATTACCCAAGGAAGTCCTTCTTAAAGCTTAGATTGGTTCGAAAAATCAGCTCAGCCAAACACCAATCCAACGCAATGAAACCAGGCTTTTTCCTCGGGCTTTTTCTCCTCATCGCCCTGAACGTTTCCGCCCAGACGGATTCGGTGGTCTATCGACCAAACAAGGTCAACCAATTTAAGCTGGTACCCCTGCCTGCAGTCGGATCTAATCCCGCCAATGGATGGCTGTTTGGCCTGGCGCCTTCCGCCACTTGGTACATGGGCGATCCACGCACCACCAAGATGTCCAACTTTGTCGGAAACTTCCTTTACACCACCAAGAAACAGTGGATTTTCAGCTCACGAAGCAACATTTTCCTCAATGAAAACAAGACTATCCTAATCGGCGATTGGCGCTATTTCATCACCTCCCAGCCTACCTACGGACTGGGAAGCAGCACGCCAAATGAACCTGCCGAAAATCCAAGCCAACCAGGGACATGGTGGGGCGAACAGCAGATGGACTTCCGGCTGATTAGGTTTTACGAGGCCATTTTGAAACGCATTGGCGATTCTAAGTTCTATCTCGGCGCTGGCTATCATCTGGATATCCACTCCAAGATTAAGAACTTTCAGGACGATGAGATCACCGGCCAACTTGAATTTGCCCACGACTGGTACAACGTGGATATGGGATTTGATGTCGACAAATACACCGTCTCAGGCATCAGCTTCAACATGGTCATGGAGAATCGGGATAACTCGGTGTCGCCTTATGAAAAGAATTTCGGTTGGGTGCAGTACAAGATCAATCCGAGCTTCCTAGGTTCTGACCAAAGTTCCAGTTTGCTTCTGCTAGACTATCGCCACTATGTCAACCTAAGTGAGCGTCGAAAAAGAAACCTGATTGCACTATGGGGCTTCGGCAATTTTGTGGTTTCTGGTAAGGTGCCTTATATGAACTTACCGGGAATAGGCTGGGATATGTTTGGGAGAGCGGGACGAGCTTATGCCCAGGGCAGGTTTCGGGGCGAAAGCATGGTCTACACCGAGGCCGAATGGCGTTTTCCCCTTCAGAAAAATAAAGAAACCTTCGGCGGAACCGTCTTTGTCAACGCGGCAAGCTTCAGTAGCAAAACCACCGAGGAACGACTTTTTGAAAAATTCAATCCGGGCTACGGATTGGGAATGAGGGTGATGATCAACAAGCAAAACCGAACTACGATCTCGGCGGATTATGGATTTGGCCAAAAGGGAAATTCCGGTTTTTACCTGAATGTGAACGAGAGTTTTTGAGGAGAACTTGCCTCAAAATAAAGGTCAAAGCTGATTTTAATCATGAATTATCTTTGGACAAAACCGCAGTTTTACCTCCGAACCTTTAGTCTAAACCCTTTTCTCAATTCAATTTTCTAAAGCAATGAAAAAATCACTACTCTTTATCCTGGCGCTGTTTACAATCAATATCGCCGGTGCGCTTGCCCAATCCGTAGACGAAGAAATCAAGCTCGTACAAGAAGCTTTTGGCAAAGACAAAAAGTCGCTGATCGAGGCCTATATGGATCTCAGCCCAGAAAAGGCAGCTGCATTTTGGCCAGTCTATGAGGAATTCGAGGCCGCCAGAAAGGAAATCGGCAAAGAACGAATCCTGATCATCAACGAGTACATCGAGAAGTTTACCCACATCGGAGATGCTGAGGCTGATGAATTGGCCACGAGATCGCTAAAAAACGACGCCGCACTGAACAAGCTCTACAGCACCTACTATTCGAAGTTCAAAAAAGCAACCTCAGCCATGGATGCCGCAAAGTTTATCCAGATAGAATTTTACATTACCAATACCATCCGAAACGTAATCCAGCAGGAACTGCCCTTTGTCGGAGACATCTAATACCCCCTCACCCTTTATGGTTAGTTTATTGAAACGGTCCGGTACCGTACTCCTTCTGGCGGTAGGCTCGATTGCCTGCTCGCCGGAAGGCGCTACTTTCGTCGAAGAGCAAGACGTCGTCTATACCAACTACAATCCCGCCTTTGATTTTGCCGCGCAAAGCACCTATGCGCTTCCAGACCAAGTCGTCAGTATTTCCAATGGCGGGCTTCCAGGCGACTCCGATGGGCCGGAATACTTGCCTCCACAGTTTGCCAATCCTATACTGGCTACCCTCAGAAGCAACATGAACGCAATGGGATACCGGGAAGTGGCCGAGTCGGCCGACCCGGATCTGATCGTACTGCCCTCCGCACTTCAGACTACAGAAATCTACTACTATTATGACTGGTGGTACTGGAACTGGTATTATCCCGGCTACGGGCCAGGATGGGGTTGGTACTACCCAGGGTATTATCCGCCGACGGTGACTTCTGTCAGGACTGGGAGCATTTTTATCCAGATGACCAGCCCTAAAGGCATCGACACTTCCAATCAAATCCCGGTCAATTGGATTGCCGTAGTCAACGGATTGCTCGAAGGAGAAGGCAACGGCGCCAACCGGATCGACCGCACACTGACCCAGGCATTTACCCAATCTCCTTACCTTCAGAAATAATCATGAAAAAAAAACTGCTATTATTTCTCCTGCTCATAGGTTTGGGAATTACTGCCCGGGCGCAGCGCTCTCTCTATAGTTTCAATTATGTGGTGACGGTGCCAACGGGAAACACGGCAGACTTCATCGACGTCACTTCCGGAAGAGGCTTTGCTTTTGAATATCAAAAATTTATCAAAGACCACATTTCCATAGGTGGAGAAGTGGGCCATGCGACGATCTTCAAGCGGACGGAAAACGAAGTCTATACCCGAGAGACTGCCTCGCTTTCTGGGATTCAGTATCGGTACCAATATTCTTACCCCATTATGGCTACTGGTGCTTACTATCATTCCTTTACGGATCTGTTCCGCCCTTACGTCTCTTTTGGCTTGGGTACCATTGCCAATAAACGGACGATTGAAATGGGCATGTACCAGTCCGAAGAGACGCATTGGCAATTTGGTTTCAGGCCCGAACTTGGCACTTTGATCCAACCCAGCGACAATGTCGCCTTCCGCGTTGGAGCCAAATACTATGGAACGATCGAAGGAGGGGGTCTCGAGGGCCAGTCCAACCTAAGTTTTCATTTCGGCTTGGTGATCATGAATAATTAAAAACCACTATCTTAAAAGCTGAATTTTGGTTGTTCAAATCGAGAAAGCAAACCAATTCCGAATTGCCGTGAAAAAGAACCTGATCCTTCTGACTCTCTTCATGGGTGTTTTTTTCTCCTGCTCCCCGACTCGGGTGGTAGTTGAAAAAAACAAATACGAAGACTTCAAACTCAGCAACTATTCATCTTTCGATTTTGCGCAGATCAATACTCCAAACGACAGTTTAGTCCCTTATCAGGAAATTGTAGATCAACTGAAGCAAAACTTCACTGCAGCCATGGAAGCTCGCGGTTTGAAGAGAGATTCGACAGCTCCAGACTTGCGTATTAATTTTGGTGTGGTAGTCCAGGACAAAGTACAAACCAGGGAAACCAACCTGACCACCGATCCTTTTACCTACGCCGGGCAGCGCAACTACTATTGGGAGGTCAGGGAAATTCCCGTAAACACGTATCGAGAGGGCAGTTTAAGCGTACACTTCATCAATAATCCCGGCAATGTGTTGGTCTGGGCAGGTACCATCTCGGAGGTTGTGCCCAAAAAAGAGGAAAAGAAGAACGAATCTATTGAGAATGCCATAAATCAAATTTTTGAGTACTTAGACATCAACAACAAATAACTTTATCCTTATGAAAAAGCTCTCATTTTTAGCCAGTCTAGCCATAGCGTCTATTCTGGCCGCTTGCTCTCCAAGCACCAAAATCATCGGCTCTTGGTCTAGCCCTGACAAACCTTCCACTCCGTACCAAAACATCTTGGTGACGGGCCTTAGCAGCAACTTGGTCAACCGACAGGCATTTGAAGAGGAATTGGTTGCCACTCTGGTAGAAGATGGCGTAAAGGCCGCCAGCAGCTTGACCTTGATTCCTCTCGGCTCTGCTAAGGACAAAGAAGGTATGGCTAAGGCTCTCGAAGCCGTACGCGTCGCTGGCCACGATGGCATCTTGACGGTAGCTCTATTGGACCAAACTTCGGAAACCCGTTATGTTCAAGGCACCACCACCTACGCCCCCATGGGCTACGGAGGTTACTATGGCAGATTTGGAGGATACTATGGGTACTATGGACCGATGACCTATGATCCTGGATACTACACCACCGACAAGCTATACTACATCGAAGTAAACCTATACGATGCAAAATCAGAGGCGCTAGTGTGGTCTTCCCAGTCAGAGACAACTAACCCAAGCAATCTAGAATCCTTCTCCCATACCTTCGCTGGAGTGGTGGTAGATCTGATGGTTAAGGATGGTATTATCGCCAAGGCAGACAACAAAAAGTAAATTAAGCTAATGGCTAAGGAGGCTGTCTCATAATTAGTATCAAAAGTTAGAGACAGTTGATTTTACGCAATAG
>CAZTJM010000117.1:0-11420 GCA_964613865.1 uncultured Limnohabitans sp.
AGGTCTCGCAATCGGTGTAATCGCCGGCGGGTTGATTTTGTTTCTTCTCGGTGGGGACCTCTTGAGTCCAAATTCTTCCCTTCTCAATTCCAACCAAAACATCGTTGGTGAGATCGCAGGCGAGGAAATCACGCTTGAAGAATATTCCCTCAAGGTCGAGGAATTCAAATCCATGTTTCAGCAGAGGACTGGACGTGTTCCCTCCGAATCTGAAATGGTCTCCGTGAGAGAGCAGGCTTGGCAGGCGATGATCGTCGAGCAGGTATTCGACGAGGAATACGAAAAGCTCGGACTCACCGTATCCAATGCGGAGCTTGTGGATATGGTTCAAGGCAAAAACATCGTCCCTGAGCTAAGAGCCCAGTTGGTCAATCCCCAAACCGGACAGTTTGACAAAAATCAGTTAATTTCTTTCCTCCAAACTTTGGAGACTGCCGATCCTGCGCAACAAGCCGCTTGGGCGCAGCAGGAGAAGCTATTTGCCCAGTCTCGACTGAGAATCAAATACGATAACCTTCTCGCGACATCCGAATATGCCACGACAGCTGAAGCGAAGCTGGAACACAAAGCGGCAAACACCATCGCCGATGCATCAGTTCTTTTCATTCCCTACTACGTGATCCCTGACGGCGACGTCAAGATTGAGGAGAGCGAGCTGACTGCTTACCTGAACAAAAACCAGGAAAAATTCAAAGTGGGAAACACCGCGAATCTGGAATATGTATCGTTCAGCATTTTGCCAAGTGGACAGGATTCTGCAACGGTGATCGAAAGAATTAACGGATTGACTGAAGAGTTGAGAACCGCTGAAAACGACTCGGTTTTGGTAAGCCAAAACTCCGATCTTCAAAATCCATTCGTTACCTACCGACCAGGCGACCAATTGCCAACTAGCCTTACCAGCAATGCCGGTGAGGTAGTAGAAGGACAGACTTATGGCCCATACGTGACCGCAAACTCTACCTATGTGACTTATAAAGTGTCTGACCAGTATGAAGGCACACCGAGGATGAGAGCTTCCCATATCCTGTTTAGCACGGAAGGGATGGACGAAGCGGGCAAGGCTGCAGTGAAGGCTCAGGCCGAGACTGTTCTTTCAGACCTCAAGGCCAATGGCAATTTTGCTTTGGCAGCAAGACAATACGGACAGGATGGTACCGCGCAGAATGGCGGTGACTTGGGCTGGTTTGCCAAAGAAGACTTTGTCGAGCCTTTCGCCAATGCTGTGTATGCTGCCAAATCCACCGGATTGCTGCCTGGATTGGTTGAGACAGAGTACGGATACCATATCATCGATGTGACTGAGCTTCCCAAGTCTACCTACACCAAGCTTGCGACCTTGGAGTTGGAGTTGGTTGCTTCTGACGCCACCAGAAATGAGGCATTCAGAAATGCGGATTCTTTCGCAGCAGAAAGCGGAAACAGAAACGAGTTCACTGAGAACGCCACAGAAAATGGATACAGGGTGTTGCAGGCAAACAATGTCGATGCAACTTCAAGAAATCTAAACAATCTTCAGAATGCCCGCCAAGTGATCATTTGGGCGTTTAGCGAGGCTTCGCCCGGTGAGGTTTCAGAAGTGTATGAGCTTGACAATTCCTATGTGGTGGCAAGTTTGGTAAGCAAAAAAGAAGAAGGCGAAGCGAAGCTGGAAGACGTGAGAGAGCAAGTGGAGCAGCAAGTACGAAATGACAAAAAAGCTGCTATGATTGCTGAGAAGCTAGCAGGCAAGACTACTTTGGAAGAGATGAAAGCGGTATTCACCGACGCTGCGATCAATGAAATTCCAGACCTGAAGTTGAATTCTTCGGTGATCGCGGGAATTGGCTTTGCTCCGAAAGCGATAGGTTCCATCTTTGGACTGCAAAGCTCTGGACAGATCACCAAGCCCGTGCAGGAAGACATTGGAGTGGTCGTAGGCAGATTGAACAACCTGACTCCGGCTCCTGAGATTGGCGACTACACCTCCTATCAAGCCCAATTGACCATGGCTGGAGCCCAGCGAATGACCTACACGATCATGATGGCGCTTCAGGATCTGGCTGATGTGAAGGATTTCAGATATAAATATTATTAATCGGAAAAGCCACCGACTTAAAGGAACCCATGTCTTAAGGCATGGGTTTTTTTGGTTTAAACTCTGAAGAGAAAGGAGTAAGTTTACCTAATGGAAAAGAAGTTTGACAAAGCTGCGTTTAAAGAAAAGTTGGAGGCCGTTGGGCAGTTTCCAATGTTATACATGTTCAAGTTCATCGTACCTATGGGACGGGAGAATGAAGTGGGAGTGCTTTTCCCGAAGAATGAGATGGTTCTCAAGCCCAGTTCGGGAGGTAAATACGTGAGTACTACCATCCAGGCTATGATGGACTCCGCAGACCAGATTATCGAAATTTATGAGAAGGCAGCCCAGATCGAAGGCGTCATCTCATTTTAACCCCAAAAAGCTATGTGGAAAGAAGAAAATAATCGACTGAAGAGGACTTTTGAATTTTCCGATTTTCAGGAGGCCTTTGCATTTATGACCCGGGTGGCGTTTTTGGCTGAGAAGCAAAACCACCATCCCAACTGGTCCAATGTGTACAATACCGTGGAGATTGAGCTTTCCACCCACGATGCCGGCGATGTGGTCACAGACAAAGACCATAAGCTAGCCAAAGCGATTGACAAGCTTTTGAAATGAGCCAAAAGCCAGTCAGCCTTTTTTTGGTGCCCACCCCTATCGGCAATCTCAAAGACATTACCCTGCGGTCCGTCGAGGTGCTGAAGAGCGTGGATGTGATCCTTGCGGAAGATACCCGCACAAGCGGCACTTTGCTCAAGCATCTGGAGATCACCCGCCCCCTGCAGAGCTATCATATTTTCAACGAGCACAAAGCAGCAGAAAAGCTGGTGGAGCGCATGAAAAAGGGCGAAGTCTTTGCCTTGGTCAGCGATGCGGGTACTCCGGCTATCTCGGATCCCGGCTTTTTGCTGGTGAGGGAGGTGATAGCGGCAGGCCTGGAGGTGCAGTGTCTCCCAGGGCCTACGGCATTTGTTCCCGCGCTGGTCAACAGCGGACTTCCCAATGACCGCTTTGTGTTTGAGGGTTTTTTGCCGCATAAAAAAGGACGGAAAACCCGGATCGATGCACTGGAGGAAGAGAGCCGCACGATCATCTTCTACGAATCACCTCATAGACTCTCCAAAACCCTGGAGCAGTTGTCGGAAAGTTTTGGCGCTGACCGGCAAGCATGTGTCTCACGCGAACTGACGAAGTTGCACGAGGAAAACGTGCGCGGTACGCTAGCCGAGCTGATCGCCTACTACGAAACCAATCCACTGAAAGGCGAAATTGTTTTGGTGGTGGCGGGCAAGCCAGAGAAGCGAGAGACCCGTGAAGAGAGGCAAGCGACAAAAAGGGAAAAGTGGAACAACGACGACTAGATTCCATCCGCCAGACTAGCTCTAATTTCTGAATATATATTCCATACTTTTTCTATAATTGCCAATTAACCCTTACCTAATTCATGCTTTCCAACGAACAACTCAATTCACTCTTAGAGCAAACTCAGCAGGTCGCCAAAAAAGTCGGTGCATTTATCCGTAAGGAGAGGCAGCATTTTGATGTCCGAAAGATCGAACACAAAGGATTCAACGATTTGGTCTCCTATGTGGACAAGGAAGCGGAGCTTCAAATCGTAGACCGTCTTTCCAAGGTTTTTCCGGAAGCCGGCTTCATCACCGAGGAAGGGACCAATTCGACGAAGGCCGAGGTGTACAACTGGGTCATAGATCCCTTGGACGGGACTACCAATTTTGTTCATGGAATTCCCGTTTTCGCAGTCAGCATAGCCCTGATGGAGCGGGATGAGCTTATTTTGGGCGTAGTCTATGAGGTCAATCGCCACGAATGCTTTTACGCGATGAAGGGAGGAGGCGCGTTTTGCAACGATACCAAAATTACCGTAAGCGCGGCTCCAGACCTGTCGGCTTCGCTGATTTCTACCGGCTTCCCCTATTACAACTTTGAGCTGATTGACCGCTATCTTAACTCCATGAAGTCTCTGATGCAGAAAACCCACGGCCTGAGAAGGATGGGGTCTGCGGCTGTAGATCTGTGCTATGTCGCATCCGGAAGGACTGAGGGTTTTTTTGAATACAACCTTAACTCTTATGATGTGGCCGCCGGCGCTCTCATCGTGCAGGAAGCTGGAGGGACCGTCACGGATTTTGAGGGGGGAAATGACTTTGTCTTTGGCAGAAGGATCGTCGCAAGCAACGGCCAAATTCACGGAGAATTTCTGGCGGTGCTGGACGAGTTTTGGAGCTGATCAGCCCAGCAAGTAGTACCATACTACCAAGCTCCCTGCGGAGATCGGCATCCCCAAGCCAGAGAGTAGCGAAGCCAGCTTAGGTTGGAGTCCAAATTGCATCGCCACGATGGAGCCGGTAATCATCGGAGCCATACCGCTTTCGAGCACGGTCACTTTCAGATCCAGTGAGTCTGTTGGGAGCCAATTTCGATAGATCATCCATACCAAGGCTGGAGCGAGGATCAGACGGTAGGCCAGTCCATACCAAAAAAATCTCGAAGCCAGCGAGTCCATGTCGACCGAGAATTTCAATCCTATAGCGAGCAAAGCCATGGGCGGCATGGTCTTTCCGACTAGCTGCAATACCGGAATGAGGAATTCTGGAGTCTTGAGCTGAAATAAGCTCATGATCAGCGTGACTACCAAAAAACCAAATGGGGGGAATTTGAGGATCTTCATCGGTACTTTGGCGAGGCTTTCACTGTGGTTGCCATAAAGCGAGCCTACCAAAATGGAAAGTGAAGAGACGATCAGAAACGACCCTCCCTGATCGATCAACAAAGCCGTGGGCAGGCCTTCTTTTCCATAAAGACCCTCGATTACGGGAAATCCAAGGAAAGACGTATTCGCCAATCCCGAGACAATGATCAGGCATCCGGTGGTGTTTTTGCCCCAGTTGAATTTTTTGCCGAGCAATCCGAAAATCAGCCAGGATAAGAGAAAGGTCAACCAGGCGGACGAAATCGGTATCAGAAGTCCCCAAGTGGGCTTGATCTCGGGAATATAGAGAAGGGCCAGGGCTGGCAAGACGATCTTGATCAGGTAGGCTTGTACCCAGGTGCTCAGTTTTTCGACGGGGAAGCCGGGAATTTTCTGAAAGATGAGGCCCAAAAAAAGACAGCACGTGGCGATGATTGCTCCTGTCATTCCCGAATATGTTAAAACTTGTTTTCAGTTAACATAAAAATAATTCCTCCTCCTTGTATGGCTTTGAATATCAGGATACTTTTGTGCCGAACCAAGGCTTTTACCATGACGAAACTTATACCGATTTTTATTGAGGGCAAAAAATGGATACAGATTTCACAACTCTCCACGGACCAAGTCCGCTCCCTCAAGTCCTGCCTGCCGGTTTTGCATCTGAAGAAAATCTTTTTCCAAGGAATAGAGCTCAATGACTGTCTGGAATTTGACACCTACGAATATTGGTTTAGAAGCCAGCAGATTCCAAGTCAGGGAGAAGCCTTGTTGGATTTTTAATCCAGGCCAAAACTTTTTCTTTTTTCCGCAAAATACTCCGCCAACTCTGGGTAAAAAAGGCTTTCGGCTTCTGGAATGCCGTCAAGCACCAGCTCGATGTTTCCTTCAAAGCTGTCTTGGTTGACCTGCATACCTTCGATCAGATAGACCATGTCTTCAAAAACCAGCGGTTCCCAGCTGCTGGAAGGATAGAGTAGGTATTCGTTTCCGTAGAAGTCCACGGCTTCAAACTGGATTTTCCCCCCAAACTGATGCGCATAAACACTGATCTGCTCTCCCCAAGTACTTTCGGGATAGTGAAGGCGCACCACTAGCGCAGAAGTAGTCTCCCCGACAAAGTAGGTCTCCGGTTGGAACTTGAAATCAGGCATAGCCCAAAGTTAGCAAGTGAGAGGCGCGAATGACGGCAGGGGCCGTGATTTTTGGATAGACTTCCAAAAGCTGATGTACCATGCCGCACTTAGGTTGCTTCTAGAGAAGGGGCGAGATTGCCAATCTGCAGCCGCTTTTCGGTTTGGCCGAAACTGCCTGCCAACTTTAACATTATACTCCATTTCCTGTCCTTTTTCACATTGGAAAATAAGGACTTTAAGGCTATTTTTGGGCTCGTTTTCAAAACGACCGGAATTTTGCCGGGAATATTTCTTTGCTTTCAAACCCCTGATCATGAAAAGAGATTCGCTTGTTTTCGACCTTATCGCCAAGGAAGAAGACAGACAAAAAAGAGGCATCGAGCTGATCGCTTCGGAAAACTTCACCAGCAAACAAGTGATGGAGGCTGCTGGCAGCGTCCTGACCAATAAATATGCAGAAGGTCTTCCCGGCAAACGCTACTATGGTGGCTGCGAAGTGGTAGACGAAATCGAGCAAATCGCCATCGATCGTGCCAAGGAGCTTTTTGGAGCCACTTGGGCAAATGTTCAGCCGCATTCCGGCGCACAAGCCAACGCTGCCGTCATGCTAGCTTGCCTGAAAGCAGGCGATCCAATCCTTGGATTTGATCTTTCACACGGCGGACACCTGACCCACGGTTCTCCGGTAAACTTTTCAGGTAAACTCTACCAGCCGCATTTCTACGGCGTGGAAGAAGAAACAGGCATGATCGACTATGACAAGGTCGAGGAGAAGGCCTTGGAAGTGAAGCCAAAGATGATCATCTGCGGGGCTTCAGCCTATTCCAGAGACTGGGATTACGAAAGACTGAGAGAAATCGCAGACGAAGTTGGAGCG
This sequence comes from uncultured Limnohabitans sp., assembly GCA_964613865.1. Taxonomy (GTDB): domain Bacteria; phylum Bacteroidota; class Bacteroidia; order Cytophagales; family Cyclobacteriaceae; genus Algoriphagus. Next base: position 6,783 of record CAZTJM010000117.1, read on the forward strand.
ATTTTGTTGGCTGATATTTCCCACCCATCCGGCCTCATCGCTAGAGGACTGCTGAATGATCCGCTGGAGCATTGCCACATCGTGACCACTACCACCCACAAGACACTGAGAGGTCCTAGAGGCGGCTTGATCGTCATGAGGGAAGATTTTGACAATCCTTGGGGGCTTACTACTCCAAAAGGAGAGGTCAGAAAAATGTCTTCTCTTCTGGATATGGGTGTATTTCCAGGTACCCAAGGAGGCCCATTGGAGCATATCATCGCTGCCAAAGCAGTAGCCTTTGAAGAAGCTCTCTCGGACGAATACATGGAATATGTGCTGCAGGTAAAAAAGAATGCATCCGTAATGGCGGAAGAGTTCGTAAGTCTTGGATACCAGATTATTTCTGGGGGTACTGACAATCACCTGATGCTGATAGATCTTCGAAACAAAGACTTGACTGGAAAGCTTGCCGAGGAAACACTCGGAAAAGTGGATATTACGATCAACAAAAACATGGTGCCATTCGATACCAAGTCACCTTTTGTGACGTCTGGGATGCGAGTGGGTACCGCAGCGGTGACTACCCGCGGACTGAAAGAGGACGATATGAAAAAAATCGTCGCCCTGATTAACCGCGCACTGACCAACCATTCCGACGAAGCCGAGCTTGCCAACATCAAGTCAGAGGTCAATGCTTGGATGGTTCTATTTCCATTGTACTAATTATTGAATTCCCAAAGTGGCTCTAGACCAACATCAAGACGAGGAAGAAGAAGGCATGTCGTTTTTGGATCATTTGGAGGCGCTGCGCTTCCATTTGCTTCGATCCATCGCCGCGATTCTGGTCCTTTCCGTCATCGCCTTTCTGGCAAAAAGCATCGTGTTCGGCGAGATCATTCTCGGCCCTTCCAAGGTGGATTTCTTCACGTACCGCATGCTGTGCAAGCTGGGCAACCTGATGAGCATTTCCGCACTTTGTATCGACGAACTTCCATTCACGATCCAGAGTAGGCAGATGACCGGTCAGTTTACCATGCACATGACCTCCAGTATCGTGGTGGGCTTTATTGCTGCTTTTCCCTACGTCTTTTGGGAGGTATGGAGATTTATCAGCCCTGGACTCTATGACAAGGAGAAGAATGCCGCCCGCGGAGCTGTTGCTTTCGTGAGTCTACTATTCTTGTTGGGTGCGGCTTTTGGCTACTATGTGCTTTCTCCGCTTTCCATCAACTTCCTGGCAAACTACCAGCTGGATCCCTCGATTCTCAACGAGTTTGATATTACCTCCTATGTCACTACGCTGACTATGCTGGTATTGGCTTCGGCCATTATGTTCCAGCTGCCGGTGGTAGTGTACTTCCTGTCCATGTCGGGCTTAGTGACGTCCAAGATGCTGAAAGACTACAGAAGACACTCAGTGGTGGTGATCTTGGTTCTCTCTGCTATCATCACGCCTCCGGATGTGATCAGCCAGCTTTTGATTGCAATGCCTATCTTAGTGCTCTATGAAGTAGGAATCGGCATTGCAAAGCGATTGGAGAAGAAGCGTGCGATAAAGCGGGCCGAGGAAGAAAAAGAAGATCAACGCAGAGCAGAATTTGAAGACTAAGACTATGGCAAAGAAAATCGCAATTGGTGGAGATCATGCTGGCTTTGAGTACAAGGGGCAATTGATCGAAAAGCTGACTAGCCTTGGCTATGAGGTAAAGGACTTTGGCCCTTTTTCTACCGCATCGGTCGACTATCCTGATTATGTCCATCCCCTATGCAGCGCCATCGAATCCGGCGAGTATGAGCAAGGAATCGTGATCTGCGGCAGTGGCAACGGCGTGGCCATCACCGCCAACAAACACCAAGGTATTCGTGCAGCCCTGTGCTGGAACGAAGACCTGGCTGCACTGGCACGCCAGCACAACAACGCCAACGTCATTGCACTTCCAGCCCGCTTCGTCTCCTATGAAGCTGCCGAGCGAATGATGGAGATCTTCCTGACCACCGATTTTGAGGGGGGAAGACACCAAAACAGAGTAAATAAGATAGCCTGTAGTTAATCAGAGCTTTTATAGGCCCCGGAATTACGGGGCTTTTTTTGCCTTTTGCTTCGCTGAAATATTCGAAATCCGTAGCCCATTAAGGGTCAATTGGGGTAAATTAAAGTGGATCCTATGCATAACTTCATGCAAAGGCAAAACTGTCCTAAAGTTCGCATGGGATTTTGGGAGTAAAAATTGACCCAAAAAAAATTTTGACTGATGAATCAAAGCAATTCGAGAAGAACATTCCTAAGACAAGGCGGATTGGTGGCCTTGGGTTTTATGGGACTGTACCAGTTTGTGCAGCCAGTAGCGCAAGCGGGAAATTTGAGGCTAGGCAGGGGTTACGGAGACTTGCTTCCCGATCCCGAAGGAATCCTCAACCTCCCCAGAGGCTTTAGCTATAAGATCATTTCCAGATCCGGTCAGCCGATGAAGGACGGATTTCTCGTTCCCGGCAACCCAGACGGCATGGGTACTTTTGCTGGAAAGAATGGCCGAGTGATCATTGTCCGAAACCATGAACTCAGTGCAGACAGTTTCGACAAAGGACCATTCGGAGAGGGAAACAAGCTTTTCGCAAAAGTGGCAAAACGGGCTTTCTACGATCAAGGCAAGGGAACTTTACCTAGCTTGGGAGGCACGACGACTTTGGTTTACAATCCGGCTACTGGAGAAGTCGAAAACGAATTTCTCAGCCTAGGCGGCACACTTCGCAATTGTGCCGGGGGCATTACGCCATGGGGCAGCTGGCTGACGTGTGAAGAAACTACCCTGAACGCAGGTGATCTGGAAGGTCAGCTTGAGCAGGATCACGGGTACGTTTTCGAAGTTCCTGCCTCTGAGGTAGTCAAGCTAGTGGAGGCTAAGCCAATCAAAGAGATGGGGAGGTTTAACCATGAAGCGGTGGCTGTTGATCCCAAGACAAGTATTGTTTACCTCACCGAGGATAGAGGAGATGGGCTTTTTTACAGGTTTATTCCTACAGTCCCTGGAAAGCTAAACAAAGGCGGTAAGCTCCAAGCTTTGGCGATCAAAGGACAGAAAAGCCGGGATACCCGAAATTGGAAAGACCTGACTGGGCCGAAATTCCCGATCAACGAAGGGTTGGAGGTAGAATGGGTCGATTTGGATAAGATCGATGCTCCCAAAGATGATCTGAGGCATCGGGGTTTTGAAAGTGGGGCGGCGGTTTTTGCCAGGGGTGAGGGAATCTGGTTTGGGGAAGGGGAACTCTACTTCGCCTGTACCAACGGTGGAGAAATCTCAGCGGGACAGATCTTCAAGTACATACCTGGGGGGAAGGAAGGCAAAAAAGACGACGCGGGCTCACCCGGCAAGTTGGAGCTTTTCGCCGAGCCCAATGATCGGGAGATTCTGAAGAGCTGTGACAATCTTGCCATTGCTCCCTGGGGCGACCTGTTACTTTGCGAAGACGACAAACACCCTTTCGTAGTTGGCATCAGCCCGGAAGGGGAATACTACAAGCTAGCGGAAAATGTGGGCTTCCCCAGCGAATTTGCAGGAGGTGTATTCTCTCCAGATGGTAGCACCTATTTTGTTAACATTCAGGGGGCTGGACTCACCTTGGCCATTACGGGACCTTGGGCGCAAAAGGCCTAAGAAATCCCACTGGGAGCACCAAAAAATTCTACAAGAGGGGATAAGCTGCAACTTGTCCCTTTGCGGTCGGACTCAGCAACGGCGACTGCAATTCGAGCACAGGCCGAGTAAGGCAGATTGCGGATTTCGTACTGCAATATTGAGTAGGGGACATGAGTCCTACTATTCATGAGTCCTACTATTAAGGATAGCTGCGCTCACATCTCTTTCCGGTGAGACTGAACTGTTGTTGTTTCGACTAAGGTATTTTTTCCTGACTTATATCAGGGTTTTAGCGCATTTATAGCTGGAAATTATGGCGTAAATCTTAGCATCCTAGCCAAAATCCCATGTCGCTTTACCCAGACTCTAATCCTCCATCTCCTGGCTCGAACCAAGTTATTCATTATGCCATGCAGCTTTTGGCTTTGGCAATTTTGCTGGTTTGGTGTTTTTATATTCTCGAGCCCTTCTTGATTCCGATGATTTGGGCAGCCGTATTTGCCTCGACTTTTTTTCCCATCCATGAAAAGCTCACTGAAAAATACGGGTGGAAAAACGGGCTTTCGGCGACCTTTATCACGCTTGTTGCTCTGTTGATCCTGATCGTGCCCGCGGTATTTTTTATGATCGCTGGGGCCGGTGAACTCAAAGAGCTTTTTCAGAATATCCGGGATCACCAATTGGAAATCCCCACTCCCAATGAGAAAGTAAAAGAGTGGCCGATCGTCGGCGAGAGACTTTACGATTTTTGGGCGAACGCCTCGGCCAATCTAACCTTGACGATTCAGGAGCATCAGGATCAACTGAAGCCGATTTTGCTTAAGCTCGTCGCATTGCTGAGGAATACGGCAACGGGGATTTTGCTGCTGATGATCTCGATCATCATCAGCGGAGTGATGTTGGCATACGAGCGCGAGGAAAGTGATTTTGCCAGGAAGTTGTTTGGAAAGCTAGGCGGTAAGCAAGGAGAAGAGCTGGCAGGCGTAGCGAAGCAAACCGTGCAAAATGTGGTAAAGGG
>CAZTJM010000117.1:11430-14249 GCA_964613865.1 uncultured Limnohabitans sp.
TCGGGGTGGCTGCTATCCAGACTACCCTGGTCGGCATCGGTCTGATTCTAGCAGGGATTCCATTTGCTGGGCTTTGGATCATTCTTTCGTTGATCTTGGCTATCGTGCAGATCGGTATCCTGCCCATATCCATCGGAGTGATCATCTATATCTGGAGCACCGCCGGAGGTACCACCGCCGTGATATTGACGATCTGGATGATTCTCGTGGGCTTGCTTGACAACGTACTCAAGCCGATTTTTTTGGGAAAAGGCGCCTCTGTGCCTATGTTGGTAGTCTTCTTGGGAGCGATTGGAGGCTTTTTACATGCTGGATTTATCGGACTTTTCACCGGAGCCATAGTCTTGACAGTCGGCTATAAGTTTGCTGTGGCCTGGATAAATTCAACGAAATAGGAAAAGCAAGAAGCAAATATCCCTTTGATACCCAAATCCCCTAAGGGTGGTTCTAAAAAGTAAATTCTTTCTTCTTGTTCCGGAGGGGAAATGAAAAAGCCAGGATCAAAGGTTCTGGCTTATCAGCTTAGTTCGCCTCTTCGAGATGTTTGGAATGGGACTTGATTTCCTTGAGCTCTTTTTTCATTTCCTCAATAGCCTCTTTGACGGAGGACTTCCCTTCACTGATCGACTTTCGGATCTCTTCTTTACTCAGGCCTTCCTTTTCAAGATCACGGATTAGTTTTTTGATTTCCCTGTCGAGCTTTTTGTCATTGATCTTTTCCCCATTGATCACAAGGTCGTCACTTGCCGTGATCTCGATCTTGATGCCATCAGATTTCTTGGAGGTCTCAATGGTACAGCTTTTCAGAAAGATTGGCACCAATAGCGCAAATACGGGAATAAGGGTTTTTTTCATAGCAGGGATTCTTAGCAAATGGGAAAATTGTAACCTTGATCGGATATCATTGCGCTTTTTTCTGGTTTAGAGGCTTGCGCTGCCCTTGGACACCTGATCCGCTAGAATGATCGCATTGTAGAGGTTGGCGATCTTTCCAGTCTTCGAGATTTCCGAAAGCGACTTTTCTTCTCCCTCTTCGCCCCCTACGTTCACCTTGATTTGGGGCGCGATACCAGACTGCATGATGATCTGTTTTACTTGGACAGCTGTCAACTGAGGATAGTAGGATCGGATCAAGGCAGCCATTCCCGCCACGGCTGGGGCTGCCATGGAAGTGCCTCCCTGAAACTCATAAGAGTCATCTGGCATCGTCGAATAAATCTCATCGCCTGGTGCGAAGATGTCAACATTTTCCTTCCCATAGTTAGAAAACGACGCAATAAGGCCATTGTCGAAGCTAGAGGTGAGTGCCCCCACCGTGATCAAGTTGTCTACGAATTCAGGCGTATTTTGGAGCTTGCTGTCATTCGGAAAGTTTTTGTTTTCGGGATCATCCAGATTTAGCCCATCATTTCCAGCCGCCTGTACAAAAAGTACATCCTTGGAAGCCGCATATTCCAGAGCCTCATAGACCCATTCCGCATTTGGGGAGAATGCTTTTCCAAAGCTGGCATTGATCACTTTAGCCCCGTTGTCCACAGCATATCGGATTGCCAGCGCCACGTCTTTGTCGTATTCGTCTCCATCGGGTACAGTACGAACGCTCATAATGGACACGTTTTTGGCCACTCCATCTACGCCTTTTTTGTTCCCTCGTGTAGCTGCAATGATGCCTGCGACATGTGTGCCATGGCTTTCTTCCTTGTCCCGGATGTTGGGATTTCCATTCCCATAGTTTTGGTCATCAAAGTTGTAGGGATCGTCTCCTACAGGAGTACGCCCATTGAAGTCGACGTTCAGATGGTACTCCAGCTGGCCTTTGTAGTAGGTGATGCCATCATTGAGGTCCTTAAGCGCTGTTGGCACATCCTGTCCCATCCCTATCACTTGCTTCAACAGTCCAACTTGCTGCTCCTGTTGGGGACTTTTAGGCTGAAATTTCTCCAAGTCGGCGAGTGAGTAATACTCCTTTCCCAGCTCTTTTTGGATGTTTCGATGTGCCATGCCCACAAATTGCTCGATTTGTTCGAGCTGTGGAAGTGCTTCCTTGGCTTCGGGGAGCTCGGCGTCCAGCGCTTCTTTGGCTGCGGCCTGCAAGGCTTCATCTCCGAGTTTTAATCGAATGATCCTTGCCATCTCCATCTGCTCATGGTAGGATTCTCCGAGGAAATTATAGCCGTGGACGTCGTCGATGTAGCCATTTCCGTCGTTGTCGATGCCATCTCCAGGGGTTTCGCCCTTGTTTACCCAGAGGATATCTTTGATGTCTTCATGATCGAGGTCAATCCCCGAGTCCACTACGGCGACCACTATCGGCTTACCTTTCCTTTTTTTGAGGAGTTCTTCGTAGGTACGGTCCACACTCATCCCCGGAATGGTGTCCTTGGCCAGATCCAGATGGCTCCAGCGCTTGGCTTGGGAATCAGACAATTCTGAAACCCTTGGAGATGTATTGCTGTAGGAAATCGGCGGAGCGGTAATCACAGCAGAGGAGCTGCAACCCATAACCAGCAGCCCGAGACCGAGACTCGCCAGTGAGTTATAAAGGGATTTATTCATAAGTCAAAAGTAACGATCAATCCAAGATAAGGGGATAAAAAACAGTGTTAAAAATGGTGAAGCGCTCAGCCCGTTTTCTCTATCGATAACCCATTAGCCAAGCCAGAAAGAGAATAGCCGTCGCGGCAAATACACGGTTGGCCCTTTGCGGTTCCCAGTATCAAGTGTTCGACTATCACAAACAAATTTCCACTCCAAAACGCCATAACGAAATTTTTTGGCTAGTTGGATAAGTTGGTCCAGGTTTTTGATGACATCCTGAA
>CAZTJM010000118.1:0-14023 GCA_964613865.1 uncultured Limnohabitans sp.
TAGAATGCCTGCCTGTCACGCAGGAGGTCGCGGGTTCGAGTCCCGTCCATTCCGCATAATTTGAGTAAAGCTAAACCATTAGGAGTGGTAGTTCAGCTGGTTAGAATGCCTGCCTGTCACGCAGGAGGTCGCGGGTTCGAGTCCCGTCCATTCCGCTTAAAGTCCTGGAGAAATCCGGGACTTTTTTGTTTTTTGGCGTATTGGGTACCAGAAACCAAATTGTACGCTTTTCACGTTCGGCTTAAATATTGCAAACAACTCAGCTGCCCAAGGCCCAAAACACCTTTCTTGAAACGGACGTCAGTCGGAGGCTCATTGGGCAAAAAACCACTCGATGGATTAACCAAGCGCGTTTATGAAAAAGATACTGTTGATTTTTTTGGGGATATTCTTCCTGCTGGTAGCCGCGTCTGTTGCGCTTCCTTTTCTCTTCAAGGACAAAATAGCCGCGCGAATTGACCAGGAGATTGCCCAATCTGTGGATGCTCAAGTGATCCTCGATCTAGACAAGGTCAGCCTCAGTATCTTCCGGCGTTTTCCCAATGTTTCAGCCACGATCGAAGACTTCGGAATAGTCGGCAACGCACCTTTTCAAAACGACACGTTGCTTTCCATTCGGGAGCTCGCAGTTGATTTCAACCTGAAGTCAATACTTTTTGACGACTATCCGACCCTAACCGGAGTTCATCTGGACGGGGGGAGTGTCTATGTCAAGGTCCTCCAAGACGGCACTGCCAACTACGATATCGCCCTGGACTCCGACGCAGCCGCCGCTGACACCTCCCAGAGTGCGATGAAAATCGGCATCGACCAAATCGAGCTGAACAACGTGAACCTCGTATATGATGATCGTCAACTCGACTACTTCATGGCCCTGGGCGGTATCAATGCCATCGGCAAAGGCGAATTTACGACGGATGTATACGAGCTTCCGATAAAACTAGAAGCTTTGATCGCCGATATCAGCTATGGCGGCGTCAGCTATCTCTCCGGCAAGGAATTCTCGGGAGAAACGGACCTGACCGTCGACATGGACAAAATGAAGTTCTCGCTTGAAGGTGGGGATTTTAGACTAAACGATTTTCTTTTTGACCTAGCGGGCTACCTGGCCCTGCCTGGCGATGATATAGAGGTGGACATTACCTTTGCCGGCAAAGATAATGAGTTCAAAAGCATCCTTTCGCTGGTGCCGGGCATCTATGCGGAAAGCTTCTCCAGCCTGGAGACTGCCGGGACGATGGATTTTCATGGAAAAGTAAAAGGTATCTACAATGAGAAAAGCATTCCGGCATTTGACATCTCCCTAAAGATTGCGGATGGTATGTTTAAGTACCCCGATCTGCCTAGACCCGTTAAAAACGTCAATCTGGATTTCCACGCCAAAAATGAATCGGGCATCTTAGAACAAACTACGCTGGATATTCCGGTTTTCAAGCTGGAATTTGGGAGCAATCCGATCTCTGGCAGACTACGACTCGACGATTTGGTAACCTATACCGCGGATGGGGCTCTTGACGGCAAACTGAATCTGGAGGAACTCACCTCAATCTTCCCTATCGACGGCATGACGCTCAAGGGCAATCTTGACGTCAACGCCATTGCCAAAGGCAGATATGATTCAGTCGCTGGTATCATCCCAACGATAGACGCCAAGCTTAAGCTAGCCAATGGCTACGCAAAGAGCGCCGACTACCCCGCCCCCATCGAAAACCTCAATGTCAACGCCATTGTCCAAAACACCAGCGGAAAAATGGATGACTTCTTGGTGGATCTCTCCCGCTTCGGCTTTATACTGGAGGGAGAATCGATTCAAGGGAATATGAAACTCCGCGATCTGGACAAGCTCTTCTGGGAAGGACAGATAGTCGGCGGGGTGGATTTGGAAAAAATCCTGGCCATTTTCCCCGTAGAAGACATGAGCATGGCGGGAAAAATCAAGCTTGACCTTGCTACTAAGGGTTCCTATGCTGCGGTCGAGGCCGGAAAATACCAACAGCTAGAGACCCGAGGCACAATGGACGTCACCAGTTTCCGGTACTCCTCAGTCGATATACCCCAAGGAATACAAATCGCAAAAGCCTCCGCACAATTTAGTCCGGAACGTATCACTTTGACTGAATTCGACTCACAGATAGGACAAAGTCCTGTGCAGGCAACTGGCTTTCTATCCAATTATATGGATTACTTCATCAGCGAAACGGGCACGCTCACTGGCGAACTCGCTATGAACAGCGCTCGCTTTGACGTTAACGAGTGGATGAGCGAGGAAAGCTCCGAAGACACTACCGACGTGCCTTTGTCCGTAATCGAGTTGCCAAAAAACATCGACTTCAACATGACAGTAGCCGCCAACGAGGTAATCTACGACAACCTCAACTTGAAGGCCGTAAAGGGAAAAATGAGATTAAAAGACGGGGTATTACGATTCTCGGATGCCTCGATGAATACCCTCGGTGGGCAAATCGGCCTGAGCGGCAGCTATGACCCCAGGGACCTAAGCGTCCCCAAGTTTGACTTTAGCTTAAATCTGGCCGATCTCAGCATTGCAGAAGCCTTTCGTTCCTTTAACTCCGTCAAAGCTTTCGCTCCAATCGCACAGCACTTGACCGGCACGTTCAATTCGACGCTTTCCTTTTCTGGGAATTTGGGGCAAGATATGATGCCCCTGCTCTCAAGCCTTGACGGAACCGGGCTGCTTAAAGTGGCCGAAGCAGCCCTGAAAGACAGCAAGATCCTCGCAGGCATCACCAGCCTTACCAATCTCAAAGACGGGAATACCTTGCAGCTAAAAAACATTGCGATCCCCATCTCCATTAACAATGGAGTGATGGATGTGAGACCTTTCGAGCTCAAGCTTTGGGATTATCAAGCCAAGGTGCAGGGCTCTGCGGGATTTGACGGCTCAATGAACTATCTGATCAACATGGACGTGCCCGCAGGAAAATTTGGGGCGCAAGCCAATGCCGTACTCGCAGGTATCGCTGGAACAGAGGCCACTGAGAATACCAGCATTCCACTGGCTCTTACCCTCACTGGCACCTATAATGCTCCCAAGGTGTCTCTGGCTGGTGGAAACAGTTTAGAAACTTTGCTCGCTGACGCCTTGAAATCGCGAATAAGTGGCGAGACGGAAAAGCTTCAAGCAGAAGCGACCAAACAGTTTAATGCGGCTCAAGACAGTATCAAACAGCAACTCCAGCTCAAAGCAACGGCCCTGCAGGACAGTGTGAAAAAGGAACTCGGAAGGCAGACCGATGCCTCAAAAGACAAGGCCGTCGAAGAAGCAAAAAAGCTTTTGAAGGGATTCCTTCCCAAAACACCAGCCACCAAACCGGATACCAGCACGGTCAACAACAACTAGTAATCAGGTCTGGGTTATTTGCATTTGGTCGCTATCATACCACACGCTGATCTATCAGCACATCTACATTGGGATGGAGCCAAAGTAGCGACGCTGGAAATTGGGTGGAAACCTCTGCCTTCAAAAGTTGGTCGAATGCTTCCTTTTTACCAGAACCGGAGATAAACAACAGAATTTTTCTGGAGCTGAGAATCTCCCCCACTCCCATGGTCATGCCAAAAGTGGGCGGCTGCTTCAATGATTTGATCATTCCGTTGTTGAGGGTGGACTCCGCCAAGTCGCAGACATGAAAACTTGGGGTTAATGAAGCACCAGGCTCGTTTAGGGCGATATGGCTGTTGACTCCGATACCCAGGATGCAGATATCCACTGGGCCGGACTTTTCCAAAAATTCTTTCATCCGCAAACAGTCTCCGATAGGATCTTTGGTGAAAGGATCGATGGTCGTATAGCGCTCAGATGCAATCTCGAGCGGCTGCACAAACTTGGTTTGTACGTCATGCTCAGAAGTGAAGGTGGAGCCCGACTCCAAGCCACCCCACTCGTCCAGCTTTATCACGCGCAGCCTCGAGCAAAAATCCGGATTGGATTTCTGATGCTCTACCATCTCTGAATACAGACCGGAAGGCGAGCCTCCGCTAGCTACACAGAAGAGCAGATCCGGTTTGGCTTCAATCTCAGCTTTGACCAGTTCAAAGCCTTGTCGGCTCATCGTTTCAAAATCGGGGTAATAGTGGAATTTCATGGGATTGCTTTTTTCAAGATTACAAAAAAACGAGAAATCAGCGCAAAGCAAATTCTTCTTTGGGTCCATCCGGTCTGCCAACTATCCAACCTTAACTCCTTTTAGCCATTCAAAGCCAATAGTAGTTTCTTGTTCCAGACATTGCTTATCTTTTTGCCAGCTAAACCTTACAAGATCACAAGCCTATGAAAAAATGCTACTTGGCGATAGCCACGGCGACAGTCCTTACTGCCTCGCCACTTTTTGCGCAAAAGAAAGCCACCAAACCCGACCCGCTCAAACAAACCGTACAACAGACGATCGATGTCCGATTTGCCGACATGACTGAGCTGAGTGACAAAATCTGGTCTTTTGAAGAGATCGCCTTCCAGGAAACCCAATCTGCCGCGGCACTTTCGGGCTATGCCGAAGAACTGGGCTTCAAAGTCACCCGAGGTGTGGGCGAGATCCCAACCGCCTTTGTCGCTGAATATGGCTCCGGAGCTCCGATCATCGGAATCCTGGGAGAGTTTGATGCGCTGCCAGGCCTCTCCCAAAATAAAGTGCCCTTCAAGTCCCCGCTGCATGAGGATACCCCAGGTCATGGCTGCGGCCACAATCTCTTTGGCGTGGCCTCACTGAGTGCCGCGGCTGCGATCAAGGACTTGATCGCCGAGGGCAAACTCAAAGGAACTGTCCGCTTTTACGGGACCCCGGCGGAGGAAAAATATTTTGGCAAACTCTGGATGATCCGGGCTGGACTGATGGACGATGTGGATGTAATGATGGATTGGCATCCGGCTGCTGAAACCAAGACCGCCGTGCAGAAAGGACTTGCTTTGGTGGATTTCATTGTGGAATTCAACGGTCAGGCGGCTCATGCCTCTGCCGATCCCTGGAACGGCCGCTCCGCATCCGATGCCTTGGAGCTCTACACCAGCGGGATCAACTATTATCGAGAGCATATCAAGCCAACGGTAAGAATCCACTACCATATCCAGGATGGCGGCCAAGTAGTCAATGTGGTGCCTGACTATAGCCGTCTTTGGGTTCGGGTGCGTGATACCAGTCGGGAAGGATTGGAACCGGTCTGGAAGCAGGTGGAAAAGATGGCCCAAGGAGCCGCGATCATGGCCAATGTAGACTACAAAGTCACTTTGGTGTCAGGCATCCATGAGATCTTGGTCAATCGAACAGGTTCGGCAGTACTGCAAAAAAACCTGGAAACCCTCGGCCCGATCTCCTACACGGAAGAAGAACAAAGCTTTGCTAAAAAGATACAGGAAGCCACCGGCAAACCCCAGATCGGCATCCTGTCCGAAATCACTCCGATGGAAGAAACCGAAGAACACAGCATGGGCGGGAGTACCGATGTGGGTGATGTCAGTTGGGTGGTGCCGACGATCCGCCTCAGTGCCACCACGGCACCCAATGGGACTCCCTGGCATTCTTGGGCAGTAGTAGCTTCCGGAGGGATGTCTATCGGACACAAAGGCATGGGCTATGCCGCCAAAGCGCTCGCCATGACCATGGTCGATCTCTACCAAAACGAATCCCTGAGAACCGAGATCCAAGCCGAATTCAAGGAGAAAAAAGGAGACTACGTGTACAAGGGGATCGTTCCCGATGGCCCTCCGCCATTGAAGGCTGGCTATTAATGCAAACACCTTTGATCAAAGTAAATGGCATCTCCGACGCGACGATTGGGGTGCCATTTTATTTTGAAAGGTGGATACCTAATTGTAAAAAATACCGGGTCGTCTTCGAAAAAACCTCGATTGCCAGCCCGTCAGAGACTTCGATTTTCAGGTTTAGTCGACACTATTTCGTTGGAAATTAGCTATTTTAAGCAAAGAACTTCCACGCTTCCAATACCACTCCAAAATCCCAAAATATGCCTACAATAGCAGACGTTTTTACGAGCCTCCAATCTTCAACCCACCCGGTTGCTAGAGCACTGCATAAAGGGGAGAACTTCAAGGTTCTCTTGATAGGGTTCAAGGCAGGTATGATCCTGACAGATCACAAAGCACACATACCGTCTAAACTCACGGTATTACAAGGAGCTGTCATGTATCGACAGGGGGAAAAGACCCTTTCACTTTCCCAATACGACGAAGTGGATATCCCGCTGGAAATAACTCACGCTGTGGAAGCAATCGAAGATAGCCTCTGCATCCTCACCCAAGGGTAAAAAGCCGTTTGTTTATTCTTGCAATCCAGCGGCCTTACTTAAACAAAGCTTCCAGAATCTTGTAAGTGATCAGATACGTCGGCCTAACCCCATCCATGCCCAATGCCCCGGAAGCCAAGGTGCTGCCCGTCTCCAGGGGATTGTCGGATGCATAGTACGCATAGAGTACCTTCACGCTGGAACGTATGCTACCTCGTATTTTTGAAGCGGATTGTATTGCTTTTTGGTAGTGAGCGCCCTCCATCTCCAACCCCACTGCATTCCAGGAGGATTCCATAAAATATGTCAGGATATCGCGGTTTTGCAGTGAAGTTCCCAACACTGTGATCATGGATCCCTCATACACCCCAAGCCCATAGCCTTCGAAGTCGGATTTTTTCAATTCATTACGAAAAGGGTAATTGTCTGCGGTGCCTTCAAAAACGTGGGAATGTGGCACCATCAGATCGCCCTTCCCACCATGCAAAATCCCTGCTTTGCCCATGATGGAAGTTGACACGACGTTAAGTGGAATCTTTTTCTTGCCGATAGTATAGGGTTTCAACAGCTCGTCAAAACACTCGTAGGCCTGCTCTCCAAAGGCATAGTCCATCACCACGAACACCGGCCTTTTCTCTTTTTCCTCCGGAAGTTCGATACCAGGCAGAAGCCTCCTTTTCTCCAGCCACGCGGTGTCGATAATCTGAGCGCCGATATTGGTACCCGACTCATCGGGAAGGTCAACGAAGCCATGTTGGAGTGCGTAGTCCCGAATCGTCTTCCCTTTGTTGCTTTTCGCCTTGACCGAAATATCCATCGCTACAGACTCGATCTCTTCAAAGGACTTCAATCCCAGTGCCTGATACCCATAGATGGTGTTGACTACCGAATGGAGATTGGCGGAAATGATGTGTATGGGCCTCTTGAGCAAATCCAAACCCATGAGCGTCTCTTTGATGCGGTTGGCCCAAAGTTCTCCATACACATGGTGCCCGACCCGCTCACGAAGGGTGGCTGAGAAGCTGATCTCCCGGTCCAGACCGTGATTGGCTTCATCCAGAGCGAGTTTTCCCAAGTGATAGACTACAGAAACCAGACTGTTGGAATTGGAGCTTTTGGCAAATTTGTCCACCGCAACCATGGTTTCCTCAAAAGTCCTCCCGATGATATGGCTCAGGTAGGCACTTGCGGTCTCCTTGTCAAAGTCCTCACCGGCCAACTCCTTTTTTGCAAATTCTTCGAGCATGGTCCAATTAGAGGAAATCCTTCCCTTGGGGTCGGTACTATTCCGTAGGATTTTGCGGGACTCGATGTAGAGAAACGTCAGGTGGGTAAGTATATCGTAGATGTCAGACCGTCCCCGGGTCATCTCCACGTACATGATCTGTTCGTCCAGCCGATAGCAGTTGCGCTTTCGCTTCGAGGGGACAAGTGGCTTGAGGTGGGAAGTTTCGAAGCCTTCCCGACTGACCAGTCTTACGTAGCGGCACTCCTCTATTCCTTTCGGAAGCCTCTCCATCACATAGAGCAAGCCGTCCAATTCCAGTCTCTCAGGATCGGTGACTGATCCGTAGATCTCCGGACTCAGCGTCATCAATGCGCTGACCAATCCCTCTCCGGAAATGCCCATGGGCTTGTAGTTTCCTCGGTTAAACAGGTGGCGCATTGTGATATACAGTCGCTCGATAGCTCCGCGGGATTCCTGGGCTCTGGTTCGTTTCATGAATTGAAAAAGAGTTTGAATTCTCTAAAAATAGGGTTTTCGGTCGAAAACTGGCGAAGTGACTTCCAACTATCTCTTCGACACTTGCATGAAAGAGAAATTATCCGCGTCTCATCTCAGCCTTTCCCCAAAGTACCTCTTAAGCTTGTCCACCTTTGGCTTGACCACAAACTGGCAATAGGGCTGCATGCTGTTGACATTGAAGTATTCTTGATGGTAGTTTTCTGCGGGATAGAAATTGGTGAATGCAGTGATCTCGGTGACTATTGGAAGATCAAACACTTTTCTGGCATTCAGCTCGTCTTTCAATCGGGATGCGATCTCACGCTGCTCCTCTGTATGGAAAAAGATGGCGGATCGGTACTGAGGCCCGACGTCAGCCCCTTGTCTATTCAGCGTAGTCGGATCGTGGGTCGCCCAAAAGACCTCGAGTAAGGCTTCCAGGCTTATCTTGGCAGGGTCAAACAAAACATTGATGACTTCGGCATGGCCAGTCGTGCCGGTGCATATTTCTTTATACGTCGGCGACTCCACTATCCCCCCTGCATAGCCTGAAGTAACTTTTTCCACCCCGTCCAAGCGTTGGAACACTGCCTCCGTACACCAGAAACAGCCAGCGCCCAAGGTGATCAGTTCCAGTCCTTCGGGAACTTTGGTAGTAGTCAAGGGTAAGTTCAATTCTTTGCTCATGTCGATTGTTTATTGAGCTAACATGCGGGAGGCTACTTTGGTTTACGAAGACAGACGATCTCCACCTTGGCGTCTATGAAATCATCTGGGCTAAGGACCACCCCGTCTCGATAAAACACCAAAATACCTTCTCTGTGCATTTGCATTAGTTCCTCGACTAAGTCCTCCACAAAAAGCTCCCAATCCTCGGGAAACATCGACCGCAAGACATCCCCGGCCAAAAAAGAGGTTCCTCCACTCCTCCTACACCAATCTAAAATCGCCGTCCGGAGTACGTTCATTGGACAGAAAACTCAATGGCAGATCATCACAAACGCCGGTGGCAAATTCCTAAATGTAAACTTGACTTCCAGATGGGTGAAAAACCTGCGAAACAATCTTTTGAGATGGAAAGAATAGGTCATGATCACCATTTTCCCCTTTGGAGAGAGTGCATCTCTGCTTTTCGAAAGGATTTCATCGGTTGTTTCTTTTGGCAGGATGATAAAGGGCAGGGAGGAGACAATGTAGTCAGCTTTTTTGCCAGCAAGATACCGGTCCATATTTTCAGCCGAATCGCAGATGATCCTGACATTAGGCTGGGGAAATTGCCTCCGCATCGACTCGCAAAATGAGCTGTTGATTTCAAATACGAGCAAGATGCCCTCCGGGGAGAGCCTTTCGATAATACCCTGGGTTATACTTCCGTCTCCTCCGCCTAGCTCCACTACGAGTTTGGCGTGCTCCATGTCGGTGAAAGAGAGCATCTTATTGACCAGTGCCTTGGAACTGAATGCCAGTGCTCCGGTGGTACTTAAATTGGAATAGAGCTCCAACAGTAGATCTGATTTGCCCATAATGTGATGATGACCGTTGAAGATACCCGATTTTGACTTATATTTTCGAGCTTACTCGAAAAACTTGCTCGCTTACTATGGCCCAAAAGGCTGAAATCCGCTCCACACTACCACTTCGCATACTGACTGTCTTTCGGAATTTTTGGGGTATGTCCCTGATTTTTATCGGCTTGATGGTCCTGTTGAGAATCTCCGAGACCATTCTTGTATTTCGAACCCATGTATTGGATTTTTCTCCTTGGCAAGCCATCAGTCGCAGTTTGTTCCACGACTTGGGTTGGATCTTGTATCTGCTCGGATTGTTGTTGATACTTTATATCTGCATTAGCCTCCTCACTGCTAAAATCGCACGGATTCTCTTGCAGGTGACATTTACCTTGCTGATCCTAGTTCACCTAGGCTTGATATTCTATTTTTTGACAACGTTGGTGCCTCTCGGCAAGGATCTTTTTGCGTACAGCTATGACGATTTGGTCAGGACGGTCTCCGCTTCTGGACAGTTGAATGCAAGCAGCATTGCAATTGCCGTTGCCCTAGTGATCTTCGTTTTTTCGCTGCTTTACGTCGGAACCAGAATTTTTGAATTTAGCCTGAAGACTCTGATGGCGATCACTACGGGTCATTTGATCTTGCTGTTGGTGGTCACTTTCTGGCCTTTGGACAGCGAACAAAACATCAACGAAACCAAACAAAACATCGAGCTCAACAAGTCACGATTTCTTGCCGAGCAAACCTTTGAACAACTGATGTATGGGGGAGAGTTTTATTTTGACTTTTACCTCCGGTCCAGCGACGACGATCTCTTGGTCAAAAAGGAATACACCAACACGGAGTATCCTTTTCTTCACAAAAATGAGTATCCCGATGTATTGAGCCCCTATTTTGATAGCTTGACGCAGGCGCCGGACATCGTTTTCCTTTTGATGGAAAGCTTTGGAAAGGCTTATTCCGGGAAGGATGCCTATCTTGGAAGCTTCACCCCTTTTCTCGACTCGCTGGAGCAGCACAGTTTGGTCTGGACAAATGCCCTTTCGACTACCGGCAGGACTTTCGGATTGCTGCCCGGTATCTTGGGCGGACTTCCTTTCGGTGAAAAAGGCTTCTTGGAACTTTCCCAAGAGTTCCCCTACCACAACTCTCTGTTGAGCATTCTCCGGGAAAATGGCTACAAAACCAGATTCTTTTTGGGAAGTGACGCTGACTTCGATAACGAGGCTCCTTTTCTGAAATATCACGGAATAGACCAGATCGTGGAGGAATCTATGTTCCCAACCACGTTTGAAAAAGCGCCCACCAATAGCGGATTTTCTTGGGGTTATCCTGATAAAACGCTTTTCTCTTTCGGGATAGCGACCCTTCCTTCTGAAAAGACTTCCCCTGAGCTTAGAATTTTCCAGACCCTTACCTCCCACGACCCTTATCTGGTACCGGAACGAAGCGTTTACGAGCAAAAACTGCAAGAGCATCTCCGGAATAGGCTTCGGCTGAGTTCGGGAAAAATTGAAGAATACTTGGCATACGGAGACATCTACATGACCATCTTATATGCCGATGACGCACTCAAGCTGTTTTTTGAAGAATACAAAAAGCGCCCAGAATTCGCCAATACGATCTTCGTTATCACGGGCGACCATAGACTTCCGGAGATCCCAATGGCATCTCGCTTGGACCGCTTTCATGTTCCCTTGTTGATCTACTCCCCGATGCTGAAGCGCAGGGATTACTTCCAGGCTGTGACGAGCCACTATGAAATCACCCCATCTCTGCTCGCCATGTTGGAAAAACAAGAGCTCATTACACTTCCTGAGGAAGTCATTTGGCAGGGACAGGTTTTGGATACGGCAAGAAACTTCCGCTCGCTTCTCGCCATGCCTTTGATGCGAAATAAAAACCAGTTGCTGGAATACATCCACGGACAATATTTCCTTTCGGACGGACAGGTTTTCCTCATCTCAGAAGGCCTGAACATCGATCCGGTCGAGGATGTGAACGAATTTAACCGGCTTAACGGTGAGTTTGAGGAGTTCAAAAACAAAAACAGCTACATGGTGCAGACTGGAAAGCTTTTGCCTGCTAGTAAATAGGGTTTCGGACAAAAGGCGCATCTCTTTAAATCCTCTCATTTTTTATCTGCTATTCAAAGTCACCCGGACAGATTTAAAAAATATTCCTCAAGAAGTTATTTCGGGCAGGGTCATTTGCGGCTTTCAAGGTCAGCATTCCGAAATTTTCTCTGTGCATTTCGCACTAGAAAATTGCATTGGAAATTCCAAGGCTAAATTTCAAGTCTACAATCAGCAGACATCAAAAAATAGTAACGTATTTGATTCCGTTTTTATCCAGTCAAAAATCCGACTGCTACGCAGATAATTTTTAAAATAATATATTTCAAATACATATAATTATTTATATATTACATTATAGTGATTTTGATGTATTTTTTTATCCTAATTTTTTTTGATATAGACAGAAATGGAAAAAGAAGAAGAATTTCATCTTGGGCTATGTTTAGCGAAAGCTATTTCTGCAGGAGCCTGCACAGCTAGGGAATTTAAGTCTAAGCCAATAAAAGAACGAATTTCACTTTGGTTTGGCAGAAAGCTATTTATCAATCGCAAAGAGATTGAAATGCTAATGGCTGCCCGTAAGGCTTCACGGAAAGATCACCATCAATTAGTCAGCTAGCCATGGACCGCAAGGGATTAGTGATATGGATAATTGGGATGTTGCTTCTGGGGTCTATGGCTGCTTACCTTTTTGCTCAAGCCAATAGAAACCGGGAAGAACTGGATCGACAGGCATCTCGCAATCTCCTAATGATGCGGGATGCTCTCAAAAAATCAATCAGCGATAAGCGCTGGGAAATCAGGAGCTTCATAAGATACCGGGTTGCTTTGGATTTAGATACCTCCGCAAATGTCGAATGGTCAAAACTTTACAAAGCTGCCGAGAGCCAAAAAAGAGATAAAAATAAATTTAAGTTCGAAATCGAATCAAAATCCGGCCCCGCTATCGCATTTTCGGAGTCCATTACGTTGAGCGGTTTTCTCTTCGACCAGATATGTGAAGGTTTGATTAAGAAACAATATCATAAAAATGCGCTCTCCAAATTGGTAATAGCTAGTAACGACTACAGTTCTAAGAGCGAAGAGTCAAATCTTTCATGTAAGGTGCCTTACGAATCCGTTGTAAGAGAATTTGTAAGTCACAATACGTTTTTTGACAAGCTAGTACTCGCTGACACAAGTGGTGAGGTGCTCTATCCTGAAGACTTAAAAGGAATCAACTTCAAATCAAGTTTAGATTCCATGAGTGCGCGATTTTCGAATGGCAGTAGTGACAAGTTTGAAATCCGCCTCAATTCCACTCCCTACATAGTCTACCTCACCCCCCTCGTGGAGGAAAACCAAGAAATTTGGGTTCTCGGTCTTAAGGATCGGGAGGACTTGGAGAAGGCAGCATACAAAATCGACTTCACGATCTTGACCGTTTCAGGCTTGGCGCTAATTCTCCTACTCATACTAACTCCAGCCTTGTCCTTTATCAGTATGGGAAAAGGAGACGTGCTGACCCAAGGTAGAGTGACCAAAATCGGTTTTTCGATGCTGATCTTAATGGTCATTGCTGGCTGGAGCTGCGCCTATTTTATCCATTTGGGCAGTCCGTTAAACAAGGAACGGAGTTACGAACAAAAAACAAGGCAAGAATTAAGGACGAAATTGATTGAAATGCTTCGCTATTTAGAGAGTGATCAATTTAATAACACACAAAGCAAATATGGAGTCCCCTCGTCGGTAAATGAGATTTTCACAGCTCATAACTTTGCCACTTTTACAGACTATTCTCGTGGTGCGTCCAGTGAAAAATCAAAAGATGGAACTCTAGGCCACTATAGAATAGGAGCTTGTATCAACTGCAGCAACGAAGATCTGGACTATTCCTATATATCGGTCCGACATCGAAACTATTTTAAACATTTTCAAAACAGTGACAATCTTTCCGATTTTTTTGTAGAACGGATTTTTTCGCAACTAACTGGAATACCTCAAAATATAATGAGTAAATGGCATTCCGAAGACAAAGTAATCAGGGCGATTTCCTTTACCTTGGACAGCCTCCCCTTAGATTCCGATCGAAGCTATCTATTGGTCAAGGAAGATGGAGAAGTGATCCATACGAGCAAAAAGTTTGAAATCCCATTTACTCAACTTGAATCGGTCTTGAATTTCGATGATTGGGAAATCTTTGAGACTTTGGCCGATTATAATAAAGACACCGCGGAGAATGATACCAAAGAGATTTGGGATTTCCCACTTAGAATCAACGGCCAACACTACAGGGCATTGATAAGCTCCGTGAATTTTGAAAAAGAAATAGGAATACCAGACCAGACCTATTGGTTTATATATTTGATGGATCCCAACGTGTACCATTTAAAATCTGGCCTAAGTTCTTGGGAAAGCTGTATAGGCCCCTTAAATAGTCGGACGTGATTATTGGTTAAAACCTGTAAATT
>CAZTJM010000119.1:0-13695 GCA_964613865.1 uncultured Limnohabitans sp.
AGTAGACGAAGCTTACAACTTTGTTAAAGAAGTTGTTTCAAGCGGAGAAGAAGTATTGTTCGTTGGAACAAAAAAACAAGCTCAGGAATCAACTAAATCAGAAGCTGCAAGATGCGGAATGCACTTTGTAAGCCAAAGATGGTTGGGTGGTATGCTGACCAACTTCGCTACAATCCGTAAGTCCCTCAAGAAAATGTCAGGCCTTGAAAAACTGATGACAGAGGACGCTTACAAAAACCTGGCTAAGAAAGAGCGTCTGATGGTAAGCCGTCAGAAAGACAAAATGGAAAGCGTATTGGGCGGTATTGCCGACCTGAGCAGACTTCCAGCGGCTCTTTTCGTAGTGGATATCAAAAGAGAACACATCGCGATCGCCGAAGCTCAAAAGCTTGGTATTCCGGTTTTCGCTTTGGTGGATACTAACTCCAACCCGAACGAGGTGGACTTCCCAATCCCAGCCAATGACGATGCCTTCAAATCAGTTTCCTTGCTCGTAAAAGCATTTGGAGCAGCTATCGAAGAAGGTCTTTCTGAGCGCAAGAAAGACAAGGACGATGCTAAACTTTCTGAAGAGGAAGAAGCAAAAAGAGCTGTGGACGCTGAAACGCAAGAATAATCCACAACCGATTTGAAATATAAAAATTGAACATCCGGCTCCGGTCGATGTTCAATTTTTTGTTTTACCTGACCAACGAAAATATCCCGTTTAAATCAATAAACAGATCACACCATGGCAATTACTGCACAAGAAGTAAACAAACTGAGACAAATGACCGGTGCCGGTATGATGGACTGCAAAAAAGCTTTGACTGAAGCTGAAGGCGACTTCGAAAAGGCAGTGGACATCCTGAGAAAAAAAGGTCAAAAAGTATCTGCTTCCAGAGCTGACCGTGAGACCAAAGAAGGAGTAGTGGTAACCCGCGTAGCTGAAAACGGCGCAAAAGGTATCCTCCTTTCATTGACTTGCGAGACTGACTTCGTGGCCAAAAACGAAGAATTCGGTGCTTTTGCGAACGCTTTGATCGACCTTGCTGTAGCAAACGGCAGCGACACCAAAGAAGCGGTATTGGCCCTTCCTTTCGAAAACATCACCGTAGCTGAGAAAATCGTCGAAATGACCGGTAAAATCGGTGAGAAAATCGACATCTCCCACTTCGAAATCGTCACTGCTGAAGCGGTTGTTCCTTACGTTCACTCCAATGGCAAATTGGGCGTACTCGTAGGCTTGGTCAACACTTCTGGTGCTGATGTGGAAGAAGCTGGCAAAGACGTAGCAATGCAGATTGCAGCGATGAACCCAGTAGCCGTTGACAAAGACGGTGTGGATGCTTCTACTATCGAGCGTGAAATCGAAATCGGTAAAGAGCAGGCTAGAGCAGAAGGCAAAGCTGAAGAAATGCTTGAAAAAATCGCGATGGGCAAATTGCAGAAGTTCTACAAAGAAAACACTTTGTTGAGCCAGCAGTTTGTAAAAGACGGTTCCAAGTCCATCGCTCAATACCTTGACGGTGTGAGCAAAGGATTGACCGTAAACGCGTTCAAGAGAATCTCAATCGGATAATCTCCCGATCAACATACTCAATAAAAAACCCTCTCGGAGCAATCTGAGAGGGTTTTTGCATTTTTGGTGAAATCAGGAAACTTCGTCTCGCCAATCTATCCATAGCAACTATATTGCACTGAGGAGCTTTTCACAAAAAACCTCTCTCTCTTTTACATCGCATCTTTTGCCACCCTTCTATGAAAACTATTTCCTTTCCCCTTGTCCTTATTGCCCTATTCGTCGCAACAGCCTGTGTTGAGCCCGATTGCTGCAGCCTGCCCGAATCCCAGGAGTTTTTCGTCAACCTGGAAAATACAAGTGGTGCCAACCTATTCGATCCACAGACAGAAGGTGCCATAAACCTGGGCAAAACCAGACTCTACGTCATCGAAGGTGGCGAAGCAAAAATGGTAAAATACGAGAGTCCTGGAGCGGTCTTAGACTATCCCTATGGAATTGTCTCATTTGAGGAGAATGGAGTATATGGCGTCAAGTTCTTCTTCGAGTACGACGGAAACCAGAAAGAATTGGAAGGGTTTATCCAATGGAATGAGACTTTAGTAGACACGCTAAACTTCACATTCAGTTCCATCGACAATCCAAGGCATTTAGTCAAAATAGCCCAAGACGGTCAAATCCTCTGGGACAAGGAAACCGATCAGCCCTATCCAGTTTCCATTACTTTGACCCACTAAAAAAACAAGGTCCCAAAATTGTGAATTCTGGGACCTTGCCTTTTCATTATTCAGTTAAAGAGTCATTCCGATGGCGTTTAGTATCAAGCGTTCATCAACTCCTCAATCTCCTCCGACTCTATCGGGATATTGCGCATAAGGTCAAAGTAGCCACTCTCCTCAATCACCACATTGTTTTCCAAGCGGATGCCGATGCCTTCTGCTGGGATATAGATCCCCGGCTCGATGGTAAATACCATTCCCGGTTTTATCGGAAAGTGCATGGTACCAACATCGTGCACATCCAAGCCCAAATGATGTGAAGTCCCGTGCATGAAATACTTCTTAAATGCTGGCCAATTCGGATCCTGATTCTTGATATCCGTTTGGTCGATCAGGCCCAGCCCAAGAAGCTCAGACTGCATAATCAAACCTACCTCTTTGTGGTAATCCTGGATGTTCGTTCCCGGCACCAGAATTTTCGCCGCCTCACGATGCACTCTGAGTACTGCGTCATAGACGTCCCGCTGTCTTTTGGTAAATCGTCCGCTCACAGGAATCGTACGCGTCATATCCGCGTTGTAATTGCCGTACTCGGCTCCTACGTCCAAGAGAAGCAACTCGCCAGCATTGCAGGCCTTGTTGTTTTCGATGTAATGCAACACGCAGGCAGAAGCTCCAGAAGCGATGATCGGCTCATAGGCAAAACCCTTGCTTCGATTGCGGATAAATTCATGAATGAATTCTGCCTCGATCTCGTATTCTTTGACACCTGGCTTGACGAAGGATAGGATTCTCCGAAAGCCCTTCTCGGTGATGTCGCAGGCAATCTGCATCTGGGCTATCTCTTCTTGCTCTTTCACGCCCCGGAGCTCATGCATGATGGGAGCCGCACGCTCGAATCCATGAAGGGGATATTTCTCTTTGCAGGACTTGATAAATCTGGCATCTCTGGTTTCCACGACTACACCCGCTCGCAAATGCTCATTGGTATTGAGATAGATCCGATCAGACAGAGCCATGACCGAGTTGAATATCTGATCAAATGCCGAAAGCCATTGGATATTTTGTATCCCGGAAGCCGCCTCCGCCTCCTCCTTGGTGTATTTGTGTCCTTCCCAGACGGCGATATGCTCATTGGTCTCCCTTAGAAAAAGCACCTCACGCCAAGCAGGATTGGGGCAATCGGGAGCGATCAGCAGGATGGTTTCCTCTTGGTCTATCCCACAGAGGTAAAACAAATCGTTGTTTTGTCTAAATTTCATCGTGCCGTCCGCGTTGGTCGGCAGGATGTCGTTCGCATTGAAAATGGCAACCGAGTTTTTGGCCATTTTTGCGGTGAACTTGTCTCGATTTCGGATATAAAGTCCCTTGGGTAGTGGATTGTATTTCATGCTAAAATTGGGTTCTTAACTCAGTTTCTTAATGCCGTTTTTGCAGACAAACTGCCTTTTCGCCTGATTCTGGCGCATCATCTCCATATTTTCAGATTGGTCGGTCCAGCTTTCTTTGTGCCAAAGGTGGTATTGAACGGCCAGGTTTCTCACCGACTTCAGGTGATAGCCCATCCCCTCGAATCTCCAATGCAAGTCGATATCTTCTCCGACAGCCGGTCTGACATAATCTTCGTCAAAGCCGTTGATTGCTTCGATCGCCTTGCGGTGAAAGGACATGTTACAGCCCTTGAGCTGGCTCATCTTCCGAAGTCTCGGGATGAAGCCCAGCCAGCCCTTCGGGTCAATAAATACCCCTTCCTCCAAAAAGGCTCCGCCATTCTTTTTGATCTTGGCAGCATTCTTCCGGATGACCTTTCCCATTTTGTCGAGCGCGTAATCTCCACCGATCAGCCTTTCGGAGGTCTCTGTATCCAACTTGACGCGCTTTCCTGCCAAAATTGATTTCTCGTCGGCAAGTTGGCAGTGAAACTCCATGAACCTGGGATGTAGCACACAGTCTCCATCAATAAATACCAGCCAATCGGCTTTGGCCGCTTGTATGGCCCGATTCAGCGCTTGGTTTTTTCTCCAACCCACATCGGGCTGTGTAAGATGGTAAACAGGAAAAGAACTTTCCAGTCCCTTGACGTACGCCTCCATCTCCCCGCTCTCTCCGTCTTCCGAGATGATGACTTCAAACTCGCGAAAGGTCTGGGCCTGCAGCGATTTCATCACCGCGTCCAAAAACCTCGTGTTTTTGTAAACCGAAATGATCAGCGAGGCTTTGGGAGGAGTCGAACTCAGCATAAAAACGGGGAGAAATAAACTTGAATCGGCATTTCGGTGTTAGCAAAACCTGTATGAAAGCTCGGCTACAAACTTAAGGCTAATCCCAAGAAGATAAAAAGCTGATTTTTTCGCTACTTTCAAATTCAAACTGGAATTCATGTACCAACTCAAGGAACTGGCAAACGGCATCCGAATCGTTCATCAGCAAGTCACCCATACCCGACTGGTCCATTGCGGCTTTATTCTAAATATCGGCAGCCGGGACGAAGACAAGGACCAGGAAGGCTTGGCCCACTTTTGGGAACACATGGCATTCAAAGGCACCAAAAAGCGAAAGACCTTCCATATCATCAACCGGCTCGAATCCTTGGGAGGTGAGCTCAACGCCTACACGACCAAGGAAAAGGTCTGCTTTTACGCCTCCGTGCTGAAGGATCACTATCCCAAAGCCGCCGAGCTCCTGTTCGACATCACCTTCAACAGTACCTTTCCAGAACGTCAGATCGAAAAGGAACGCCAAGTGATCCTGGAGGAAATGGCGATGTACCGCGATTCCCCGGATGACTCCATCCAGGATGAGCTCGACGAATTGGTGTTTGCCAACCATGCCTTGGGTCGAAATATCCTAGGTACCGAGGAAACGGTTGGTCGCTTTACCCAGGAGGATTTCTTCGACTTCATCGCGACTCGGCTCGACACCTCCGAGATCGTATTCTCCGTAGTCGGCAATATCACTTTCGAAAAAGCCCTGAGAGCCATAGAAGGCCCACTCTCGCAAATCCAAAGCAAGCGTACGCTCTATGTCAGGAGTGGTTTTCACGACTACAAAGCGAGACACAAAACCGTGCAAAGAGACGTGACACAATCCCTTTGCGCTATCGGACGTCCAGCCTATTCCCTTCACGACAAAAACCGCTTCAAACTTTATCTGCTTAACAATATCCTGGGCGGGCCGAGCATGAACAGCAAGCTCAACCTCTCCCTACGGGAAAACTACGGCTACGTCTATAGCGTCGAGTCGAGCTACCAGACCTATTCGGACACTGGCTTCTTCGGCGTTTTCTTTGGTTCCGAAGAAAAAAACCTTAAAAAATCCCTGGCGGTCGTGCATCGAGAGATGGAAAAACTCAGGAACAAAAAACTCGGCAGCATTCAGTTGCACATGGCCAAAGAACAAGCCATCGGGCAAATGGCCATGGCCGAGGAAAACTACGCGGCACTCATGCTCGTCTACGGCAAAAGTCTCATTGACCACGACAAGATCGACCCGTTGGAAAGAATCTTCGAGAAAATCAGGGCTACCACTGCCGAGGAAATTCAGGAAATTGCACAGGAAATCTTCAACCCCGACCAGCTCAGCTACCTCATCTATACCCCAAACTGACCATGGAACTATTTGACCCAGCACTTTTGGCCTACTGTGAATCCACCAGCACCGCA
The DNA here is from genome assembly GCA_964613865.1 of uncultured Limnohabitans sp. GTDB lineage: Bacteria > Bacteroidota > Bacteroidia > Cytophagales > Cyclobacteriaceae > Algoriphagus. The sequence goes on from CAZTJM010000119.1 coordinate 5,883, forward strand.
GAGGATGCGCTTCTAAAAAAGATCGTCAGGGAGACGCAGGCAAAAGTCTTGATGCCCCGGATGCTGTCAGGTCATCTGCAAGGCAAGATGCTTGAGCTTTTTTCCAAAATGCTGCAGCCCAAAACAATTCTGGAAATCGGGACTTATACGGGATACTCGGGGATATGCATGGCCCGAGGACTCAGGCCCGACGGGAAACTGATCACCCTCGATATCAATGACGAGCTTGAGCCAATGGTCAGGGGATTTTTTGAGGAAAGCGGACTTGCGCCCCAAATCGACTACAAGCTCGGTAACGCCAGGGACATCATCCCGACCCTGGAGGGGCCGTTTGACTTGGTCTTCATAGATGCAGACAAATTCTACTACTCGGAATACTTTGATCTAGTCATAGATAAAGTGCCCAGCGGCGGGATTATCCTCGCAGACAATGTGCTTTGGTCCGGTAAAATCCTGGTGGAAGAAGGACAAAAAATCGACAAAGACACCCGTGCGCTTTTGAATTTCAACAGGAAGGTACAAGACGATCCCCGGGTGGAAAATGTCCTGCTTCCCATCCGCGATGGTGTCTTGATGGCCAGAAAACTGTAAGTGCAGTAAAAAGGGAACCATTTTTGCTGACAAGGGCAGAGTAAAACGAGAGTCACTTTCGATGAAACCCCGTCACTACCTCACCCTCCTTTTTTTAGTTCAGTTTCTATGTCATCAGCGACTTTGGGCCCAGATTCCACAGGTTCCTGCCCAGTTGCAATTTGCGGACATCACCCTGAGAATCAATCCACAAGCGCAAAGGGAAATCCAATTGGACGTCGACGCCCAATATCGAAACCCGTCCTATTTCAAAGTAAAGCAGGACCGAGTCAACCTCTATCTGCCCATCGTCGAGCGCGAGCTGCGAAACCAAGGTGTACCTGAAGATTTCAAGTACTTGGTCATCCAGGAAAGCGGGCTCATTCCGGATGCTGTCTCGACCTCCAATGCGGTTGGATTTTGGCAATTTAAACAAGGAACGGCCGAAGAGGTCGGGCTACGCGTGGATGCTCAGATCGACGAGCGCAAAAATATCGCCACCTCCAGCCGGGGAGCCGCACTCTATCTCAAGAAACACAACAGCCAGCTCGACAATTGGATGACAGCCTTGGTGTCCTATCAGATGGGCCTAGGGGGCGCGAAGAGCTACTTTGGGAGTCAATATTCCGGAAAGAAGATAGTCGAAGTAGACCGAAACACCCACTGGTATTTCAAGAAGTATCTTGCGCACAAGATCGCCTATGAAAACCAGACTGCAATGTTGGTGTCCAGCCAGCAACGACTGGCAGAGGTCAGCGTACAGGGGCCGGCCACGATGGCCGCACTATCCAAGCGCTTTGGCGTGAGTGAGGCACACCTCAAGGAGTTTAACAAATGGGCTGGAAACGGGAGGATACCCGCTGGCACCTATACTCTTTTCTACATCAAAGAAGGAAGCCTTCCGTTGGAGCCTGCAGTAATCAAGTCTGAGGAAAAACCGAAGAAAAATCAGGCCTATACCGCATCCGCCAAAAACTCACCGGCATACAAACAGGCCAACTCCTATCCAAGAATATCCGGGAACACCACCAAGGCCAGCCAGCCGAACCAAATCACAGTCAATGAACTGGATGGCGTCCAAGCCTCAAAAACAACTTCCTCCGAAAAATTCTCCCAAGAGATAGGCATCAAGGAAAAGAAGTTTCTCCGCCTCAACGACCTGGATCCAGACGACCGCGTCGAAACCGGCAAGTATTACTATACCGAGAAAAAGAAATCAAGCGCGGACGTCGAGACCCATATCGTGATGCCTGGCGAAACCCTTTGGTCCATTTCCCAGAAATACGGAATAAGACTGTCCTCGCTCAAGTCCAAGAACCGGATCAGGAAGGACTCTGAACTCAAAGCAGGCATGGTACTGAACCTACGCGAGCCGAGAAAGCGAGGGGAGGATATCCAGATCGTCCCGGTCAACCAGCCTGCTCCTCAAAAAAGAACCGAAATTGCTTCCAGTGAATCCAAGCCTGCTGAGACTAGAGTAGTGGAAAACAGCCCGACTCAGAGTTCTGAAAATGTTTATAGAACTGAGGCCAGAAGAGTAACCCATAATGTCAGCCGGGGCGAAACCCTTTTTGCTATATCCAAAAAATATGGTGTTTCTGTAGACGAGCTGAAATCCTGGAACAACATCGGGAGCCAAAACATCATCAGCATCGGTCAGAAATTGGTTATCTTCGTGCCCTGATCTGCCTATCTAACCATCGATTAATGAGTAAGAATTTCCTTTTCACAGGAATCCTGATTTTCCTTTTTGGCCTATCAGCTTTTGGTCAAGATAGAAATATAATTCCCGACACAGTCCTGATCAATGGCGACACCCTGCTGATGCTCGGGGATTCTATCCTGATAGACGAGCCGGTAAAAGAGATCTTCTGGAAAACCGGCGGAAACTACAACCTCAACATCCAGCAGGTCACCTTGAGCAATTGGGCGGCAGGTGGATCCAGCTCCTTTGCACTGAATTCAGGCGTCACGTTATTTGCCAACTACAAAAAAGACTCGAAAGTCTGGGACACCCAGATGACGGTAAACTTGGGTTTCAACCGTCAGGGCAGTCGCGACTTTGAAACCCGCAAGACCAACGACAATTTCGTATTTGTCAGCAACTACGGGCGGCAGCTTTCCAAGCTAATGTACCTCAGTACCCAGCTGGATGCCCGTACCCAGCTTTTGCCGGGCTATAAATACTCGAAACCCTCAGGCAGTGAAAGGGAAGTCCGGACCAAAATATCCGACCTGCTTTCTCCAGGCTATCTACAATCCTCCACAGGTTTGAACCTGAGAAAGACCTACGAGAACAAAGGCAAACTATCTGTCATCGTGTCGCCGTTTACGGGACGATTTACCATCGTGATGAACGACTCGCTTAGCAATGTCGGCGCTTTTGGCGTGGTCCCCGGCGAAAACGTCCGAGCCGAGGCAGGTATGTCTTTCGCAGCCGGTGTTGTCGATTTTGTCATCATGGAAAACGTGACCTGGAAAGCCGACCTGAACCTCTTTTCCAATTACGAGAGCTTCGGCAATATGGTGGTCAACTTCAACTCGATCATTCGATTGAAGGTAAACAAATTCATCTCCACCCGGATCGAAACCGCCGTGATCTACGACGAAAACGTCTATGTCCAGCAAGATGACGGCAGCTCCAAGCAAGCCGTGCAGCTACAGAACCTGATCAACTTCGGGATTTCACTGGATTTCTAGAAGTCCACTTCCAAGCCAAACTTCCGCTGAAACTCGGCTAGAGCGGGATGCTTTTTCCTTAAAAAATTCAGCTTGTCGGTGTTGGTATAAAGCTTAGGCTTGCCGTTGTCCACTTCCTCCATCGGCTCAATGGTGATGAGCACCCGATCAGCTCCCGTCATTTGACGAATGAGGCCGACCAGATCCGGTTTCATTTTCCCGGCGATTTCCTCCTGCATAGGCCCCATGACCCCCAAGACCACCTCTCCCCCATCTTTTACTTTGATGGCTTGATCGAGTATCGCTAGCTCCATCTTTTTGCCCGAAAGCCTGAAATGCTCCCTTACAGAAAAAATATGCAGATCGAGCAGCTCCTGAGTCAAAGGGACGGAGGCAACTGGGGCTTTCACCTCTACCAGTTCTTCCGTTACGATTACCTTGGCAGCCTCTACGCTTTCCCTTGCTTTCTGATCCACCATCTTTTTGGTATGGCTCAGACTGCTGGGGATGGCTATGGTGGCTTTTAGCGGACTTTTCTTGGATACGGATATATCGGCAGAACTAGGCAAAGGGGCGAGTTCAGGCGCTTTGGACTCCCCCGCCTGTTCACTCAGACTTTTTTTTTTGACTCTGCGCTGGACAGTGTAGCCAGCCTAAATGCTTGGGGAAGCTTGGCCATCTTCATTAGCGCCAACTCGACGTGAAGACGCTGGTTTTTACTCGTCTTATAGTTGATGTCGCATTGGTTTGCCAGATTGAGTGCAGAAAGCAAAAAAGAAACTGATGCCTGCTGGGTCTGCTGCAGGTAACGCTCTCTTGCAGACTCCGACACTTGCAACAGCTCAACGGTCGCCTCGTCTTTGACTACTAACAAGTCCCTAAAATGCTCACTCAGCCCAACGATGAAATTATGGCCATCGAATCCTTTTTTCAGAATTTCGTCAAAGATCAAAAGCGTAGCCGAAAGATCTTCATCCAGGAGCGCATCCACCACCTTGAAATAGTAGTCGTAGTCGAGGATGTTGAGGTTCTCGATGGTCTCCTTGTAGGTGACTTTTTTCCCTGCGGAATAGGTCACTATTAGATCGAAAATCGAAAGTGCATCCCTCAAAGCTCCATCCGCCTTGGTAGCGATTAGGCGTAGCGCCTCATCTTCATAATCTACCTTTTCCATTTCCGCGATATGCTTCAGGTGATCCGAGATGTGCTTGATCTGAATCCGGTTGAAGTCAAAAATCTGGCAGCGCGAAAGAATCGTAGGAATGATCTTGTGCTTCTCTGTGGTGGCCAAGATGAAGATCGCGTACTTGGGCGGCTCCTCCAAGGTCTTCAAAAAAGCATTGAAGGCCGCTGTCGAAAGCATGTGAACTTCGTCAATGATATAGACTTTGTACTGCCCCTTTTGCGGAGCGTATCGCACTTGGTCTACTAGATTCCGGATATCATCCACCGAGTTGTTGGAAGCAGCATCCAGCTCGTAGATATTGAAGGAGGAACTGTTCTGGAAAGAAACACAAGACTCGCATTTGCCACAGGCTTCAAAGTCTTTGGTGACGTTTTCGCAGTTAATGGTCTTGGCAAGGATACGTGCGCAGGTAGTCTTCCCGACACCACGTGGTCCGCAAAATAGGAAAGCCTGGGCTAGATGATTGTTTTTGAGCGCATTTTGAAGCGTGGTGGTGATGTGCTGCTGTCCCACGACGCTTTTAAAGTCTGCCGGTCTGTATTTTCTTGCCGAAACGACGAAGTTTTCCATCGCTGCAAGATATAAAAAACTGGATATTCGGCAGGAGAGAAAAATAGCGATCGGGAAAGTTTTTCAATAAGCAGCTGAGCATAAGCAGTATCGGATTGGGAGTTGAGAATTGAAAAAATCGGGATTTGTGTCTGGTGTCCGATATCCGGAGTCGGATGCTTTGGAAGTTGGAAAAATGGCGAATCGCAAGCGTTGCGCCCTAGAGCAAGAAGCTCGTATTTCGCAATTCACAGCTGGGAGTGAACCATTTTTCCATTACTTTTGTCCTCCCTACACAAATGGGGCTGACCGGTTTTGACAGTAGGTGTAAAGATCGGGCTCGCATGCAGGCTGGAGTATGTACGGCCTTGAAAGATTCATACGGACGATAAATGGCGAAACTTCTTACGCCATGGCTGCCTAATCTCTCCTAACTAGGACAGATCGCTTAAAGGGTTGAGTCACGAGAGTGATTCCCCGGCCACATCTCCCCACCCGCCGTCTGATCCGGGTGGATCCGAGGTGTCGACTTGATCGGACTGCTGCTTGTGATGCGATTAAGCAAGCTTAAGACCAATCGATAAGCCAAACTCAGGTGTGTCTCCCAGCATAGTTTGGTCGAAAATCCAACCGGTGACTAAGCATGTAGACGGTACGGTGTTTCCTTATCTGGACGTGGGTTCGAATCCCACCAGCTCCACCTGACGGCACAAATCCAATTTTAACGGGTTTGTGCCTTTCTTTTTTAAACTCAAACCACTATCTAACAGATAGATAAGGCGCAAGAAGCCATTTACCTCCGGAGTTCGAACTTTTTCATCCTCAAAAGTCATTTTTTTTAAAAAAGTCGAACCCAATATGATTTTCTTCCCCTCGACATCCACTTGATCATACAATGATCCAAGTCTACCCAATACAGACAATCCTTTGTCTATCATTAGGTTAAATTCTTTTTTTGGCTTTGTCTTGAGTGCAGCAAGTTGGTTTTCACAGTTTTCAATTTCACGTTGACATTCGGTTTTGATAGAACTGAAATCATTTGAGTCAATCTTGTCTTCGAGCAATAGACCCCGTGCTTTGGACAGCTTGGTATTTGCTTTCTCAATCAGCGAAAGCAACTTTCCTCTGCTTTGTCCATTTTCATTAAGTTTATGGCTAATCAATTCCGTAAGCTCACTTTTGAACATTAAAAACATATGTTGTCTCAATGAAAATCTATTTAAAAACTTAGAAACTTGGTCATTTGCGACTTCTGCTCGAATCCTGAATTTGCAAGGTGACTTGCAATGATAATAGTAATGGTACTTTCCAGTCTTACTCCTACTCCCGCTTCCTGAGACATTGCCCCCACATAATGGACAATACAAAAATCCCCTTAGTGGCAGGCAATTGTTTACCAAAGCCTTTGACTTTCGGATTTTGGAAACGTTTTTCCCGTCGAGGACTTCCTGAACCCTCCAAAAAATGTCTATTGGAACTATTCCAACATGTTGACCTTCCACATAGTGTGCATCCTCATTTTTAAATGCGGGCACGAGAATCTTCCCAATGTAATGCCGGTTCCGAAGCATCCTCCAAAAATTAGACTTCGTAATATTTAGGCCTTTGAGGCGTAGTCGCCAAAATATTTGTTCGACCGAATGGTCTCCCACGGAAACTTCTTCAAAAGCCTGTCGAATTAGCTGAGCCTCTGCTTCGACTACATCAATGTATTTGCTCCCGTCTTCCCGAGTTTTATTCTTGTATCCGAAAGGTGCTTTCCTCAGGTACCTACCCTCTTTGGTTGCCCTCCTTATTCCATAAAAAATATTCAAGGCCCTCCTGTCATTCTCAACTTCTGGTGTAGCCAGATAAATAGCCAACATGATTTTGGACTCGGGTATCTCCATATCCAAAGGCTGTTCGATTGCTTGAGGCTCGATTCGATATGCATGTAATTGGTTGATCATTGAGTAAGCGTCCCCCGCATTTCTGCTAAAACGATCCCACTTTGTAAAGAGTAGAAGTGCTCTTTTCCTCCTGTTCTTTAATCTTCCCAGGTATTTCTGCCACTCTGGGCGCTCAAATGTTTTAGCGCTGTGGTCTTCGTAAATGACGTCCCTAACCCGATAGGCATTTTGCTCACAGTGCCTAGAAAGAACTTCAAACTGAGATCTTTGGGAATATCCTTTATCCGCCTGCTCATCGGTACTAACCCTTACATACAAATCGACTTCCATACTATTTAAATAGTTGATTCACAATCAATTTACTGAATTTCCTCACAAGTTCATAGGCTGCTTCGGCTTCTTCCAAACTCAGTTCCTTACCTTCCTCTTGACAGGATTTTCTCAACTTCTCGAGCTTCTGTAATCTTGATGAACCCTTTGATTTCATGCCGATTAAGAAACTTCAAACCGAGGGGAATAATCCACACTGACATCCGAATTCGACCAATCCAGTACAAATTACAAGAGCCGATAGAATCCGGAAAGTTCACTCGATTTAATTCCCCTTGACTTTATCGAAATACGGAATATTGGAAATCCTTGGTCTAAACGTTTCCTTCACTACCGTTACTCGAATAGATCTGGTTTCCCTCTAAAAAAAGCCGAAGCTGTTAACTTCGACTTCTAAATTATCAAGTTGACAACCTTGAGGCCTTAGGCTACTAACCTTTTTTAAAAAAACCGTCACAGAAAGTTAAGCAACTTTTAATTCGAGAAAAACCCAACTGCAAAAATTAGAAAAATGAAGGCGACGGGCGTGGACCCGCCGCCCTACAGCCCAAAAAAAATGGTACAGGGGCTGCAAAAAATATCAGTAGTGCTTTAAAAAAACAAAAGCACC
>CAZTJM010000120.1:0-6430 GCA_964613865.1 uncultured Limnohabitans sp.
GGCTAAATCGGTGTTTCGTTGGTTTTGGATTAATTGTGAAGCTTTTCCTTATCCGGTTCCTGCTAAGCTTTTTGGGACTTCAGGGATAAAAAAAATCCCGCTGGAAGCGGGATTTTTTTGATGTATGCCATTGGATTAATTCCCAGTGGAGTCTTCTTCTGTTGTTGTGGACGTCGCAGTGTCAGTTGATGGAAGTAGGCTCTCGTCGCCAAATGCTGGAGCTACTACTTGCTGCTTGGCACTTTCAATGTTTGGGGAAGAGAATTGGTTGGGCTGGCTGTTGGTGTAGAAAGCAGACGACACCAGTGACAAAGCCAAGATTGAAACCGCAAGGACCCAAGTGGCTTTTTCCAATACATTTCCTGTTCTGGTCACTCCCATGATCTGGGAAGCGCTGCCTCCGAAAGCCGCTCCGGCTCCTCCTTTTGAGTTTTGGCCCAAGATCACCAAGATCAGCAACACCGCCAAAATCAAAATAATTGTAATCAATACTGTAAACATATCTGTTAATTATTCTTTCAGTTTTTCAATCAAGTCCGCAAAGTAAGTCCTTTTCTCGGGAAACTTCAAAATCAGCTTCTCATAAATTTCCCTTGCCATGGCTTTTTTTCCTTGGTTGATCAAAATCTTCGCAAAGGACTCGGAAAGTAGATTGTCGTTGAGTTTGGTGCTGGACTCAGCTAGGTTTTCGGTGTTTTGGTTGGCTTCTATTTCTTTGATCGTTGCCAACTTGATGTCTTTTTTGCTGAATGCCTTGATCAGATCAATCTGCTCTTTTTTCTTAGCATCGAGAATAGCCTTTTTCTCCTTTCGCTTGATCGTCTCAATCAGGTCGTCTTTCGGAGGCTGGCGTCTCTTTGCCTTGGGTTTCTCTGCTGCCGCTTCAGACCCACCTGGGTTCGAGGCTTTCAGCTGCTGTCCCAATTTTTTGAGGGATTCGGTTCTCCTGGACGGATCAGAAATGTTTTCGGGGCTTTCCGGCAGGAAGTCTACTTTAGTTCCTTCTGATGCGGATTCTATGGCGAGAGGCTTTTCGATCAACGTTTTCAGCCATATCCGGTCTGGGCTGGTAATAGCGGCTTGACCCAGCGCTTTGCTTTTTTTTGCTCCGTTTTTCAAATACTCATACCTGGCAGCGAGAACGTGCGGAATCTGGAAATAGGGGAAGTTCTCCTGGACTTTTTTGAGCTGGAGGAGATCGGCCTTTTCCAGGAGATCGGCTTTTTGGATGAGATCAAGGAATTGGTTGGCGTTCACAGGCTGGGTTTTGATTTTGAATATAGCAAAATTACCAGTTGGCTACCGTCGCAGTGAAGATATCCTGGATGATCACTTCGAAAATTTCCTCCACGAGTTGGTTTTCCACGTCCAGCAGGGTTACCGTCCTGGGATCGTAATCTTTGAAGAAGCTAAATGGCTGCGTTTTGCTTTCTTCTTCGTTGGCCAGGTTAATGTATTCTACTTCCACGGTGATGGTAAGTCGCATCTGGCCTGCCCGATCCGGAAGATTGGGATCGTTACTCGAGACGGCAGCTTGTGGAGTCAGGGTATATCGGCTGATGGCTCCGGAAAATTGCAGCTGACCATTGGTATTGACCAGCTCCAGCTGCGTGTTTCGCTGGTAATATTCCTTGAATGCTTCCGTGAAGCGCTGTTCCAAGTTGGGAGGGCCTCCTCCTGAGTCGTTGAAGAAGTTCTCTACCGAGAAGGTCTTGACCAATTCATAGTTGATATTGGTGCCGGTAAAGCTGTACTTCACTGAGCAGGCCTGGAGTGCCAGAAAAACCAAACCCAGTAAAGGGAAAAAACGCCTATTCAATCTCATACTGTTTGATTTTTCTGTAGAGCGTCCTTTCAGAGATCCCCAGATCGCTTGCAGCATATTTTCGTTTGTTGTTGTGCTTTCGGAGGGCTCGGAGTATCATTTCCTTTTCCTTCTTTTCCAAGGAAAGGGAATTGTCATCCTCCTCATGGATAATGTCCTCTATGGCATCTTCCTCGTAGTCGTCATTGTTGAGGGCGCTGTTTTTTTGTGCTTCCAAAACGAGGGGGACTTGATAGGAAGGACCGCTTTCCATGGTTTCCTTTTGGGAAAATCCCGAATCCATATCTTCGAAAAGACCCTGGTGCTTTTGCATGATCGAGGAGTTGATTCCTCCACTTTGGTAGGATTCAAGAACGAGCTTTTTAAGGTCGTTCATGTCCTTTTTCATGTCAAAAAGGACTTTGTAGAGCAGGTCACGCTCGGAAAAGTCGATGTGGTCTCCAGAACTCCCGGATCCCAAAGCCATGGGAAGGCGTGTGGTGTCAGCAGGCAGGTATTTGGAAAGCGTTTGGGCGTTGACCTCCCGATTTTCTTCCAAAAGAGAGATCTGTTCCGCGATGTTTTTTAATTGTCGAATATTGCCAGGGAAGGAATACCGCATCAACAACTCCTGAGCCTGCGTATCGAGACTGATAGGCTTCACATGGTACTTTTCCGAAAAATCGCCTGTAAACTTTCTGAAAAGCAGCACTACGTCTTCACCTCTTTCCCGCAAAGGTGGCACATAGATGGGGACAGTGTTAAGCCTGTAATAGAGATCCTCCCGGAATTTGCCCTTCTCGACAGCCTTGAGCAAGTTGACGTTGGTTGCCGTGATGACGCGGACGTTGGTCTTCTGGACTTTGGAGGATCCTACTTTGATAAACTCGCCATTTTCCAATACCCGAAGCAGGCGAGCCTGCGTACCCAGTGGCATTTCGCCGATTTCATCGAGGAAAATAGAGCCGCCGTCGGTCACCTCAAAGTACCCTTTTCTCGCTTCGTGTGCGCCGGTAAAAGAGCCTTTTTCATGGCCGAAAAGTTCCGAGTCTATCGTTCCCTCCGGGATCGCTCCACAGTTGATTGCGATGAACTTGCCGTGTTTGCGCAGCGAAAGCGCGTGGATGATTTTGGAAAAGCTCTCCTTACCACTGCCGCTTTCTCCGGTAATCAGGACCGTCATGTCAGTTGGGGCGGCCTGCATCGCCACGAGGATTGCCTGATTGAGAAGGGGACTGTTGCCGATGATGCCGTAGCGCTGCTTGACGCTTTGGATTTCCGATGGAGTAATCATGCGAGAGCAGGATTTACTTCAAGTACCTCTCCGAACAGCGTGGCTTGGGAGACGTCGGTGATTCTGACCTTGACGTAGTCTCCTTTTTTAGCGCAGTCGGCTGGGATGATCACCACCTTATTGGCGGAGTTTCTTCCTTTCAGCTGCTGGTCTGATTTTTTGGCGGTTCCCTCGATCAGGATCAGCTGCTCTTGGCCCAGATCGAGCTGATTTCTCTCATACGAGAGGGAGTTTTGCTTTTCGATAATCTCGGCCAGCCTTCTTTTTTTGATTTCCAAGGGGATGTCATCTTCAAATTTTTTCGCCGCCAGCGTACCCGGACGCTCGGAGTAAAAGAACATGTAGGAGAAGTCGTACTTCACGATGTCCATCAGGGTCAGTGTGTCTTGGTGCTCTTCCTCGGTCTCTGTGCAGAAGCCGGCTATCATATCGGAGGAGATGCCGCATTCATCGCCGAGAATCCTGCGAATTGCCGCCACCCGATCCAGATACCACTCCCTGTCGTAGGTACGGTTCATCAGCTCGAGTATGCGGCTGTTGCCACTCTGTACGGGAAGGTGGATGTATTTGCAGATGTTGTCATACTTCCGCATTGTGTATAGCACCTCGTCTGTAATGTCTTTAGGATGGGAAGTGGAAAAGCGCACGCGAAGGAGCGGGCTCACTTTGGCGACCATTTCCAGCAAATGGGCGAAATTGACGACTTCGCTTACTTCGCCTTCTTTTTTGTTCAGACGGGCTTTATTGTTCTCTTCGGGCGACCACTTGTAGCTATCTACGTTTTGGCCGAGCAGAGTCACTTCGCGGTAGCCTCTTTCGAAGAGATCGAGTGCTTCAGCCACTATGGAGTGGGGGTCTCTACTCCGCTCTCTTCCTCTGGTAAACGGGACCACGCAAAAAGAGCACATGTTGTCACAGCCACGCATGATGGAGATAAAGGCGGTGACTCCGTTGGAGTTGAGGCGAACTGGCGCGATATCGGCATAGGTTTCCTCCCGTGACAAAAAGGTATTGACGCCTTTTTGGCCGTCCTCGGCTGCGGAAACGAGGTTGGGCAGGTCCCGGTAGGCATCGGGGCCCACGACCACGTCCACGATTTTTTCCTCTTGGAGTAGATTTTCCTTCAAGCGCTCAGCCATGCAGCCCAACACGCCTATGGTCAGCTCAGGCTTGTTTTTTTTCGCTTGGTTAAATTGGCTGAGGCGTTTGCGGACAGTTTGCTCCGCCTTCTCGCGGATCGAGCAGGTGTTCAGGAAGATCACGTCGGCTTGCTCAAAGTCAGAAGTAGTGTCGAAACCGTTTTCCTTCATAATTGAAGCGACGATTTCCGAATCGGAGAAATTCATCTGACAACCGTAACTCTCGATGTAAAGTCTCTTGGATTTTCCGGTGTTTTCGTCCACCGTGGTTTTGAAATCGCAGGCTTGCGCCTCTTCGGCACTAATGATATCTATGTCTTTTATCAAATCCATGAACTGGAGTTTATTCTGTGTAATTAGAAGGAAACCTGACGGATTCGAAAACAATCAAACCCAAAAACCGTCCTTCAGGTTGCAAAATTAAGAAAATGCGGACAAAATGGCAGGAGTAGCGCGTTTATTTCTTGGCTGGAGGAAGATTGAAAGGAATCCTCAATTGCTCTCCAAAATGGGCCTGTTCCTCGGTGACGTTAAGATTGGATAGGCCAAGGCCCAAAAGGCGCACGGGTTTGGTGATTTCATCTTGATGGAGGAGTTCCAGCGCTACTTCCCAGATTTGCTCTGGGCCGGGATACTGTTCCAAGGTCTTACTCCGGGTCTGTAGCGTGAAGTCCGAATGTTTGATTTTCAGTGTGACCGTCCTGCCTTTGATGTCGCTTTTATCAATGCGCCGAATGACTTCCTCGAAGATTGCCTTGAGATTTTCTTCCATTTCCCTGGGAATAATGAGGTCTCTTTCAAAAGTGTTTTCTGCGCTCAGGGACTTCCGGATGCGGTTGGGTTGCACCGCAGACAGATGGATTCCCCTGACGATGTTGAAGTAGTGAAGTCCCGATTTACCAAATTTCCTGGTCAGAAACTGCAGCGAGAATTGCTTGAGGTCGGCGCCGTTGTGGATCCCGAGTTTTTGCATTTTTTCGGCAGTGACCTTTCCGATGCCGAAGAATTTTCCAATCGGCAGTTTTTCCAAAAACGCCTCGGCTTCTTCCGGCAAAATCACCGCCTGTCCATTTGGCTTGTTGAGGTCCGATGCTGTTTTTGCCAGAAACTTGTTGTAGGAGACCCCCGCGGAAGCATTGAGCCCGGTTTTTTCTTTGATCTTGGCTCGGATTTGCCTGGCGATCAGAATGGCAGATTTGAGTCCAGCTTTGTTTTCGGTGACATCCAAAAATGCCTCGTCCAGCGAAAGCGGCTCAACCAAGTCGGTGTACTCGTAGAAGATTTCCCGGATTTGGAGTGAAATCTCCCGATAGCGATCGAATCTGGGCCTGGCGAAGATCAGGTCGGGGCATTTTTTTGCTGCCAAAGCCGAAGACATGGCCGAGAAGATACCGTATTTCCGAGCTTCGTAGCTGGCCGCCGCGATTACCCCCCTAGCTTCGCTTCCCCCGACCACGAGGGCTTTGCCCCGCCATTCGGGATGGTCCAACTGTTCGACTGAGGCGTAGAAGGCATCCATATCGACATGGATGATTTTCCGAAAAGACGGTGATTGGTCAGGTATGTTTTCCACTTAGCAGTTCCAGAATGGCTTCGGCCTTGAGTGCACATTCTTCGTATTCCTGCGCTGCAGAAGCATCGATGGTGATGGCACTTCCCACTCCAAAATAGAGCTTTTTTGCATCCAAATCAGCGATGATGGAGCGAATGACCACTGAGAAATCGAAATCGCCGTCCTCATCCATCCATCCGAACGCTCCGGAAAACCAGCCCCTGCGAAATGTTTCCTCCCGCTCAATGATTTTCATGGTACTGATTTTTGGAGCTCCGGTCATGCTCCCCATCGGAAAAGTAGCGTCGATGATTTGCCTAAAGGTAGTATCCGGCCTTAGCTCACTCTGAACCGTACTAATCATCTGAAATACCCTCGGCAGAGGGTAGATCCCAAAGAGTTCCTTCACTTGTACTGTTCCCGTTTTTGAAACCCGGGCCAAGTCGTTACGGGTCAGGTCAGTGATCATCAGATTTTCCGCTCGCTCTTTTTCGCTTTCCAAAAGCAATTTTTGATTCAAAGCATCTTGGGCCTCATTTTGGCCCCTTTTAGTCGTTCCTTTGATGGGTTGGGCGATCAGCTGATTCCCACACTTTTTGAGGTAGCGCTCGGGGGAAGCGGAGACCAGCCATTGGTTTTCT
>CAZTJM010000120.1:6530-13577 GCA_964613865.1 uncultured Limnohabitans sp.
CCCACACTTTTTGAGGTAGCGCTCGGGGGAAGCGGAGACCAGCCATTGGTTTTCTGCTTTGAACAAGCCGGAAAACGGCATTTTAGAAAGCTTGTTGAGTCTGAAGTAGGCGGCTATGGGGTCCCAGGAATCAAATTCTCCCGAATAGGCCTGGCAAAAGTTCGCCTCATACGTATTGCCCTCCCGAATTTCATTTTGGATGGTTTTGATTTTGTCCAGATAGACGTCCTTGGGAATCTGTGGAGTGACAGCGCAGGCTAGGTTTCCTCCTTGCGGCGATGCAAAGACCTCCAGTTCTTCTAACCATTGATCCGAAAGCTGATTCTTTGAAAAGACACCATCCTCAGTTAGTTGGATTGAAATCTCAGGTTCAAAGAAGCACAGGTCTGGAAGGTGAATGAATTCGGTGTTGCTGCTGCTCAGGTTCTCGATTTTGTTTTTGAAATCATACGAAAGAACCCCCACTTTTTCCTTTGAGTTGTTTTTGTCAAAAAGCTCTTGTTCAGTCAGGCGATTTTTTCCGGCAAAAAATAAATTGTCAAAAGGACCCTGCGGATAGGCATGACTATTTCCCTCAAAGTAGGCGATGTAGGGAAATTTTTTTGCCCCCCAGTTAAGCAGCGCCGGCAGCAGACGAGATTTTGGAAATGGATAAAAATGGGGATAGGACTTCATTGGAAGGCAAAAAAAGAGGAATTCCGCGGAATTCCTCTTTAAGCATTGTGGTTTTGGTTTTATTTGGCAGTTACATCCAGTTCCAAAGAGACATTGTTGTAGATGAACTGGTCTTTGGCTTTGTTTGCAGGATCAGACTCGTCGCCATAGGACAAGCCCCAGTCGATTCGATTGATGTTGAATCCGGCTTTCGCTGACACTTCCCCTTCCGATACACTGACAGCAGCTGGGAACTTAATGTTTTTGGTAGTTCCGCGCATAGTCAAGTTGCCGCTTATCCAGTGGGTTGGATTGGCTGGAGTCAGCTCAGAATTGTGCTTAGGCATATGCTCTGAAGCGTATTCCTCGGTGTCGGCTATGGAATCTCCCGCATGAAATGGCTCTACAGAAGTGATTTCAAAGCTTGCGGTTGGGAAATTGGCAGCGTCGAAGAAATCAGGAGATTGCAGGTGACCATACAACTTGCCGTAGTTTTCGTCAGTTGCCGGGATGTCTTCGATTTTTAGGCCTGGAACGTCAAAGGTGAATGAACCTCCGGTAATTTCATTTCCGGACACGGTGACTTCTCCACTCGTAGCGGGGATTTCACCATAGTGCTCACCCGCAGGCTTATATCCTCTCCAGCCAATGGTGGATGAAGCTGTATCCAAGGTTAGCGTCTTTCCTTCTCCGACAGCGACTTCTTGGGCTTCGGAGGTTTCCACTGTGTTGCTCGGGCCTCCACAGGCAAAAGTGATCGCTGCAGCGGCTACAAATAGTCCTAGTTGGTTAATTGTTGTCATTTTTTAAAATGATTGAATTGGTTGAAATTATATGTATAGACACGTAAACTGATTCTGCGGCAAAAAGTTCACCATAGAATTAAAATCTCTAATTTTCTGACTGAAAATTTTCTACAACATCTACCAAAAACCTATGGCTTTGATCCTTAGTGTGAAAGACAAAACCCCCGAGTTTGGGGAAAAGTGTTGGCTTGCCCCCAATGCCACAATAGTGGGGGATGTGGTTATGGGAAAAAACTGTACGGTATGGTTTAATGCTGTAATCCGAGGGGACGTTCACCAGATCCGAATCGGTGACGACACCAATATCCAAGATGGAGCAGTGATCCACTGTACTTATCAAAAGGCGCCAACCCTTATTGGAAATCAGGTCTCGATTGCACACAACGCAATCGTCCATGGGTGTACCATCCATGATCGGGTGCTGATCGGAATGGGGGCCATTGTGATGGATGGAGCGGTGATCCACTCCGATTCAGTCATAGCTGCTGGTGCTGTGGTTTTGGCGGGTACGGTGGTAGAGTCCAATACGATCTATGGAGGTATGCCTGCAAAGAAGCTAAAAGAAATAGGTGATGAAATGCGTGAGGTAATCCTGCGGACGGCCAGAAATTACCCCATGTATGCGCAATGGTTTACGGATTCAGAAAACTGATGTCCGTGGATGTAAAAATGATTTTCAAAATAAAACCAGCAAACCTTTTGACTTTTTTTCTTCTTTGGTACTTTAGCCCCGCTGAAATTTTTTACCATGAAATCACTTTTTCAATTTCTCAGCAAATGGAGAAATCTCCTGTTGCTGTTTTTCCTTTTCGTGTTGTTCAATAGCCTCCTGAACTCCATTTTGCCTAAAAAGCACGCTTTGGATTTGATGTTTGCTTACTCCGCAGATGATGCTTATGCTGCCTTGACTCAATTGGATGGAGATCAGCTAAGAGTCTATAGTGTAGGAATCTGGATATTGGATATGCCCTACATTGTGATTTATGGACTCCTTTTCTCAGGACTTCTCCTCAAAATCTGGAAGCGCACGGTCGTCGTTTGGCTTCCGCTTGGCATTGCTACAATGGATCTTTTTGAGAATTTGTCAATATCGAGAATATTATATCTCTTTCCGCTCAGACAGGAATTCTTGGTGACCGTTGCTTCTTTTTTTACGACAAGTAAATGGACACTCGTCGGTCTTTTGGTATTGTCGATATTCTGCGGTTTGATTTCAAGCATCGCTTATCGGAAGCGTTTTTTTGCGAAATCTGCCGGGCTTAGGATTTGAACAGTTCTTCGTCGTGGCGTCGGTGAGATCTTTCACCTGATATTTTGTTCGAAATTTGGGATTATTCGATGTTTGGCGCCCAATTCCAATTTGATTTCGATTTTCTGCTTGGTAGTTTCTAGCCAATTTTTGATCGGCTTCAGTCTGGCCTTCCGGACAATTGTATCCAGCACGAAGCGATAAGCAGAAGATTCTCGTAAAAGGACAAGTTTGCGCAGGTTAAATTCTCAAACGTGTAGTATTCGTGAATACGGCGAATGCTTACATTTACTGAAAACAAACCTAACTGCGCCGTGGGAAGGAAGAAAGTAAATCTGGCTATTCTGGACATGTATGATGGCGAACCCAATCAAGGCATGCGGTGTATACACGATATTTTGGGCAGGTTTTCGGAAGTAATCAGCTATAGGGAATTTGACGTAAGGGGAAGAGCCGAGCTGCCGGATATTAGGAATTTTGACATTTTTATCTCTACTGGTGGGCCTGGAGATCCTCTGGAAGGCGACGGAAATTGGGACTTGCTCTACAATGAATTCCTCGACCAAATCTGGATTTGGAACCAAAACCATTCACAAAAAAAACAGCTTCTGCTGATTTGTCATTCCTATCAGATGGCTTGTAAGCATTTTGGACTTGGGCAGATCACCCAGAGAAGGTCAACATCATTCGGAGTCACCACGATACACAAGACCCCGGAAGGAATGAATGATCCGCTTTTTGCGGGCTTAGACAACCCGTTTTGGTCGGTGGACTCGAGGGATTATCAGGTCGTACAGCCAAACGGCAGAAAATTCAAAGCATTGGGAGCTAAACTAATTGCCCTGGAGAAAATACGAAACCACGTTGAATTTGAGCGGGCGATCATGGCAATTCGATTTTCCGAAGAAATAGTGGGTACCCAGTTTCATCCTGAAGCAGATCCGGTTAGCTTTCTCGAACACCTGAAAAAGCCTATGGTCAAAGAGAAAATCATAGAACTCAAGGGCAAGGCCAAATTCAGATCCATGCTAGAGGATCTGGTGGACCAGGAAAAGGTGTATAAAACCAACGAGACTCTGATCCCCAATTTTCTGGAGCAGGCCATACGAAAGCTGAAAGTGGCAAGCGCGCCTACCTTGATCTGATTTTTCTGTCTTTGCAAAAAGGTCATCCTGTAATGCTCTTTTGTCCCAGATTAGGCTTCAAGAAGAAAAAAAGCCGGAAAACCGGCTTTTTGCTATTCTTTCATCCAGTTTCCTGGATCCTTGCGCCACTCAGATAGCGAGTCCAGCGTTTCGGAGGTGATGTATTTTTTTGCGACCGCGCGGGGAAGAAGTGCGTCGTAGTGACTCAGGCATACCAGCTTAATTCCTGCATTGGTGAAATTTTCGTCGGCTATCGGAAACCCATAACTGAATATGGCAACCATGCCCAAGACTTCAAATCCAGCCTTTTTAAGATCTTCGGCAGCTTTCAGGGAGCTTCCTCCGGTGGAGACCAAGTCCTCGACTACCACGACCTTTTGACCAGGGACTACCTGCCCTTCGATCATGTTTTCCATGCCATGCCCCTTGGGTTTGGATCTCACGTAGATGAATGGGAGCCCAAGCTCGTTGGCGATCAGCGCGCCTTGAGGAATCCCTGCAGTGGCTACGCCGGCGATGGCTTCTGCATTTTGGAAAAAGTGCTGAATGCTTTCTACCAAGCTGTCTCGGATCAGGTTTCTGACAGGAGGGAAGGAAAGAGAAAGTCTGTTGTCGCAGTAGATTGGGGATTTCCAGCCCGATGCCCAGGTGAAAGGCTTGGTGGGTTGGAGGCGGATCGCCTGTATTTCCAGGAGTTTGTCGGCTACTTCGGCCGCGATACTTGGGTCTAAGATTTCCATGGCTTCAAAATTAGTACAATCATTTGCCTGAAGATTGTACTGCCTGTTTTTTTTATGCATTTTTGGCCAAGACACCATTATTGTTGGATTTCAATCATGAAAATCTTCGTCAATGACAAGCCGGTAGAGTTGCTGAGCTATGAGGAACTCGATCCCGCCAAGTCTTTTGATTATACTTTTTCCAATCTTGAGGAGCTGCCTTTGGATATCCACTGGGAAGAGGACATACTTTTCCGCGAGCCAAGCCATGACATTATCATCCGGCTGCTGTATCTACTCCGGACCAGAAAGATGAAGGAGCTGGACTCAATAACGCTGGTGACCAAGGACAAAAAGGCACTGAAGGACTTTATCAAAAGTCGGTTTTCGATCATCAAGGCAGCGGGAGGAGTTGTGTCTAAGAAAGACAAAGTCCTGATGATTTTCCGACTGGGCAAATGGGATTTTCCGAAGGGGAAATTTGACAAGGGAGAGACTCCGGAAGAATGCGCAAAGCGTGAGGTGGAGGAGGAGACCAATATCAGGGTAAAGCTGGGGCCCCACATCTGCAACACTTGGCATACCTATACCCAAAACCGAAAGAGTATCCTCAAGAAGACCTATTGGTTTGCGATGGATTCAGTGAACGATTCTAGTATGAAACCTCAGGCTGAGGAAGGGATTGACGACATCGTTTGGCTTTCCGAGGCAGATGCAAAAACAGCCTTGATCAATTCCTACCCCTCGATGAGGTATCTGTTTAAGCACTATCTCAAAAACCACATCAAATCCTAAACCGGATAGGGGAGAAACTCGCTTACGTTTCCTCCATAGCGGTGGACCTCACGAATCACAGTTGAGCTTATGGCGGCAAATTGCGGGGAAGTGATCAAAAAGACGGTCTCCAGTTCCTCGTTGAGATAACGGTTCATCTGGCTGATTGTATTTTCATACTCAAAATCAGTAGTGTTTCTCAGCCCCCGTATCAAAAATTGGGCACCGTAGGTCTTGGCCAGTGTCGAAGTCAGCTCATTGTATACCACCACTTTTACCCTGTCTTCCCCCTCATAGACTCCCTTGATCTTGGAGACCATCAGGTCAATATCGAAATACCTGTTTTTTTTGGTGGAATTGTACCCTATCCCTATGATGACCTCGTCAAAAAGATTGAGACTCCGCAACACGATGTCGTGGTGGCCCATGGTGTAAGGATCAAAGGACCCAGGAAAAATGGCTGTCTTTTTCATGTGCGTTTTATTGATTTTTTAATGGCAACATGGAATCTCCCATGATGGATAATCATCCCATTTTTTATTGCCTGAGACATCCTCGATACCCCGTACTATTCGTATTGCCAGTAAGACTCCAAGACGTTTTCAGACTTGAGATGCTTGAAGCCGTGGGAATAGTTTTGGTTGGAGTGCGGATTTACGAGACGGAAATTTTGGAAGTAATCTCTGCCCCAAGCTTCCGTGATGTCGCTTTTTTCTGTAGCGCCAAAGAGGCTTACCCTCACATGGTTCCTGTCGTATGCCAGCTGGTCGATGGTAATCAGGACATATTTAAGGATGTCGTCCTTCCCGCTGATGTCGAAGAAATTGAAAACGCTGAGATCCTGATCGGTAAAAGCGGCTAGATAGATATGGCTGTCGAAGTAGTTTACCAGAATCTCCTGGCCGATTAGATTAAACCGCTCTTTAAAAAGATAGGAAAGAAACGAACAGCTGCCGTGGTGCAAAGTAATCTCCGAGAATCTGGCGTCGAGATTTTTTCTCAGTTTGGATGAGATGAAGCTGAGTACCTGGAGGTTGTTGCTGTCCAGTGGGGTGGAAAAAAAGTGAGGATCGGCAGGTAGATTTTCGGCAAACTGAAGGTATTCCTTTTCTTTTCCCGGCTGAAATAGCACCCCTGGAACGAGGCTAAAACCCGGCTGATGAAAATAGAACTTGGAAGGCACGTCGGTTCTCAGCAGAGGATCTGTACTGAAAAGCCCCTCAAGATTTTGTAGCTCAAAATTGCGGTAGTGGTGGATGCCGATATTCGCCTGGTTTTTATCTTTGGCAAATATGAATAGCGATCGGGGGTAAAGAAAAAGTGATAAGCCCGCTGTGTCCTCCACATCAAACTTATCACTTTTATAAACCTTAAGGTTGTTTTCCAAAATCCAAAGGGATTATTTCCAGTTACCTTCAGTAGAAGCGTCGGTTCTGGATCCAACTCTCAAGGCTTTTTCGTTGTTGTTCATTCGTCTTGCCGGATTGACTGGAGACGGGTCGCGGATTTCGAATACGTTTACAGTGTAGGCACCTTCATTTTTCTCGATCTTGCTGGCAAAGAATTCAAATTGTTTTCCGCCGGTGCCAGGCACGACGGGAAGAAGGTCCACGTTGAAATCAGGATGCTTTCTTTCGTTGAACAAGGAGTCCATCACACCCACAGAACCCAAGGTGTCAAACTTCACGGTAATTTCCTCA
>CAZTJM010000121.1:0-13556 GCA_964613865.1 uncultured Limnohabitans sp.
TCAAGTGACCGGCATTTTAAAAAATGACACGACTAGAGGAAACATACGTTTTACCAGTACACGCCAAAGCAGTTAAGATCGTGTTTTGGACTAGTGCTAGATCCTGTGGTCAAGTGTGATTCCAGCCGCTGTTGAACATGACATTGGTGGCCGATAGTTCGGACCCCGTTTAAGAGAATAACTATTCGTTAGCTGCTGGGCTTTGGCGTTTTATGTTCCATTCAAAACGTTACCGCATCATGAAAACCAAAAGTCAAGCAAAAGTTAGCATGATCAATCCCGATGCAGCAGGGATTGACATTGGGGGCTCCTTTCATTTCGTTGCTGTTCCGGCAGACAGGTCTGCATCTCCGGTAAGAAGGTTTGGCAGTTTTACCAAAGACCTTCATGACTTAGCAAAATGGCTGAAGGAATGCCAGATTAAGACAGTGGCAATGGAATCTACGGGCATTTATTGGTTGCAGCTTTTTCTGATACTGGAAGAGTATGGATTTGAGGTTTTTTTAGTGAATGCCCAGCATGTTAAAAATGTATCAGGAAGAAAAACGGACGTGCTCGACTGCCAATGGATCCAGCAGTTGCATTCCTATGGATTACTTTCGGCAAGTTTTCAGCCAGATGACATGATAAGAACGCTCCGTGGCTATATGCGACACAGGAAAAATCTTACACTGGCCTATTCTACCCAGATATTGCATATGCAGAAAGCTTTCGAGCAACTCAACATCAAGCTTCACAATGTAATTACGGATATCACGGGGAAATCCGGCCAGCTCATCATAAAAGAGATACTTGCCGGAGAACGGGATCCGGAGAGACTTGCTCTTTTGGCCGCGGGCCGGGTTAAGGCTTCGAAAGAGGAGATCGTACTATCTCTGGAGGGAAACTGGAAAGCGGAGCCTTTATTTGAACTGCGTCAATCTTATGAGCTTTACCTCATATACAAGCAAAAGATCGCCGACTGCGATCACCAGATTCAAAAACATATGGAGGAGCTGGCGGGCGAAAATGGGATCAAAAAATGCCAGGAAATTCCCAGGGGAGTATACAGTAAGAACAGGTTTAACTTTAATGCCACCCCTTACCTGAACGATTTTGTGGGCGTGGATCTTACCAAGATATTCGGTATCAGTGAGGTTAGTGCAATGGAGATTGTTTCAGAAGTTGGGGTAGACATGACCAAATGGCCTTCGGAAAGGCAGTTTACCTCATGGCTTAACCTTTGTCCCAACAATCGGATATCAGGGGGGAAGATGTTGAGAAATAAGAGAAAAAAGAGCAAAAACAAGGCGGGACAGGCATTTAGAATGGCGGCCTATGCTCTCCAGAGAAGTGACCATTATCTGGGAGCCTTTTATCGAAGGATGAAGGCAAAGGGAGGAGCGATGTTTGCCACCAAGGCCACGGCGAGAAAACTAGCTGTTATATTTTATCACATGGTAGGTAGCCAGTTGGAGTTTAATCCCATATCTCTGGAAGAATACGAGACAATTCATGCAGATCGGAGGCTTAAATATCTCAAAAGACAGGCATCGAAATTAGGCTTGGAATTGATATCTGCTGAGGCCAGCTAGTTTTGTTTCTTAAGAGCCAAAAGGACAGAAAAAAGACTCGCGACCGAACAAGAATAAGCACGTGCACCATCGAGACCGAAAAAACGGAAGCCCTCAATTTAAACAAAGGTCTTCCTTTTTGCTTTTGCAGGTGAATACATAAATGAATCAACCCATAAGCGGCTAGTTCTCGAGGGGCAGGTAATAGGAAAACTGATCAACTTCATGAGTCTACACCCCGAAAAATTCGGCTCGAAGAAGATTTAGACTACCCGCACTATTTTCGGCTTAGGGATACGCCCCCTTCCGGAAACGCTGCAAACTGAGACTGAACTCTAATCACTGAGACTGCAAGCTGCGACTGAAAACTGATCACTGATCACTTCCTACTGTGACTGAACACTGATCACTATTTTCACAACAAATTAAAACCACCCTTGACCAAGACCACAGAAGTCTCATCCAATCCTTCCACTGGCTGGATCGCTACCATTCCATGGCTTTTGGATCCGGGAACTACCTCCACCTTTTCCAGTTTGAATCCCTGCGCGGTTTTCTCCCGCTGTACCAGGACAAAATACGCCCCATCAACCTCCACCAGCGCATCCTCCGGCACCGACCAAGATTGCTGGGGATCCAACTGTACGCGTGCTTGCACAAAGGTCCCTGGAATCAAGTCCTTTTCCTCTTCCTCATTAGCAAGATGGGCGTGCACATTGATCTGTCGCGAGTCATCGATGGACTGGCCTACCACATAGACCTGGGCCATCATGGATTTGCCGGGAGAATCCGGCAGGGATACCTCCACCATCTGTCCAGGGTGAACACGAGGGGCATCTTTTTCAAACATTACCAACTCGATGTGCAAATGGTCTTTGTTCAGCAGAGAAAGAGCCTTGCCCGAAGCCGGAAGAAATGCCCCCGGCACCACATGCACATCCTCCACAAATCCGTTGATCGGCGAAAGCACGGGCACCTTGGCACGGATGTTTTCAGGTGTAAGTTGCGCTGCATCGATATTGATGAGGCTGAGTTGTTTTTTCAGGCTTTGGCTTTTGGCCAGAGCGCCCTGATAGTCTGCGTCGGCCTTAAGGTAATTTTTCTGCGCGGAGATCTGCTCACCATACAGCGTCTTGTGCCGCTCAAATTCCGCCTTGAGGTAGGCCAGCTGGCTGCTGGTCTCCAGATAGTCCTGCTGCAGTCGGATAAAATCCGGGTTTTCGAGATAGAACAGCACTTGGCCTTTCCGAACGGCCTGGCCTTCCATCAGCTTCAATTCACTTACATAGCCGCCGAAATAGGCGGAAATCTCCTGCATGCCTTCTACGGGCACGCCCACGGTGCCCTGCACGCTGATTTCGTCCGAAAAATCCCCTATCACGGGATTACCCCACTCCATCTCCATGGTGGCAAATTGCTCTTCGGTAAGGAAAATCACCGCCGATCCCTCAGGAGCCTCAGTTACTTCTATGCCTTCAGTATTGGTGTTTTGGTCTTTGCCACAGCCGAAAAACACTCCGGTCAAAACAGCAAAAGTACCGATCAAGATGTATTTGGACTGAAATGAGTTCATCAGTTGTTCAGGTAAATAAGTTCTAATTGATTGATTTGGTAGTCCAGCTTCGCCTGCAGGTAGTGAAGGGTGATGTTTCTGGAGTTTTCGATGAGTTGAACGTACTGGAGAAAGTCTATATCCCCTTCCGCAAAAGATCGGATGGCCTGCTCACGCATCAACACCGAAAGCTCCTCCCCCTCTAGCTCATAGTAATCGATCACTTCACGGTCCTGGGCCAGGACACTTTCGATCTTGGCATAGTTGGTTTGGAGTTGCTGCCTGTAGGCCTCCGACTGAAGCAATACCTGCTCTTGGTGTAGTTTGCCTGCTTTGACTTTCGCAGATTGGGAGCCAAAAAACAAGGGAATACCCACACCCGCCTGAAATCCCGGATAAACCTTGGCATCCTCTCCAGGGTTTGTACCTCGGAAAAAATCCACGTTGAGGTCCGGCAGCATGGCTCGACGATCCACTCTAGTCTGGCTTTCCACCTTCTGGAATTCAGACTCATAGAGCAGCAATCCGGGATGGTTTTCCAAATCCACTTGGCTGTCAAAGGAAACCTCCTCCCCGCTCAACTCCAGTTCCCCCTCAACGTTCAACAGCTGTTTGAGCCGATCGATGGAAACCTGGTAATTTCTCGACGCTTCTGCCATCTTCAGGCTGATCTCTTTTTTCTTGCTGTCGGCGGTGAGCTTTTCCAAAAGATTGGACTCCCCTGTTTCCAGCCTTCGGGTCGATGCACGGACAAATTCCCCATACAAACTGTCCAGATAGCGGTAGTTTTCCTCCAGATTGTCCCAGTAAAGCGCCCTGACAAAGGTCTGGCTGACTTCTTTGTTCAATGTCCTCGTAGCGAGCTCCAGCTGGGCTGAGGTTTGCAGCGCATTGGCATCAAGCACATCCTTTTGGGCGCCATAGAGGGAAGGGAAATCAAAACGCTGACGAACGCCCCAAACTCTGTTATAGACACCGTTTTCGGCAATGTCGTTTTTGTCCACACCATAGTACACCTCAGTCTTGTCAATCGTCCAACCCGCGCGACTCATCGCAGTCGCGCTTTCCACACTCTTCTGCGCAGCCTTGATCCCGACATTCTGCTCATTTGCCATCTGCAGCGCCTGAGGAAGGCTCAGCTTTTGCACCTCATTCTGGGAAAAAGCCGGAAGAGCCAAAACCGCCATAAACACCAAAATGAGGCTTGCGGTCTTGGGAAGCTGGACCTTTCCTTTTTCACCGGAATTGAAAAGCACATACAAAACAGGAAGGACCACTAAGGTCAAAAGCGTAGCCGAGATCAAGCCTCCGACGACGACAGTTGCCAAAGGCCGCTGCACTTCCGCCCCTGCCGAGCCTGATAGCGCCATGGGCAAGAAGCCCAGCGCCGCGGCCGATGCCGTGAGTAAGACCGGACGTAGACGCTCCTTGGCCCCCACGATCACCAGTTCTCGGATGGATGTGTATTTGTCTTTCATGGATTTGAAATGTTCGATCATTACGATGCCATTGAGTACGGCAATACCAAAAAGGGCGATAAATCCCACGCCTGCGGAGATACTGAAAGGCATATCCCTAAACCAGAGCAATAAGACCCCGCCAATCGCCGAAAACGGAATCGCAGTGTAGATCATAAAAGCATCCCGGCCGGAGGAAAAAGCAAAATAGAGCAGGATAAAGATTAGAACCAGCGCCACCGGAACCGCGATCAAGAGCCTGGACCGGGCCTGCTGGAGGTTTTCAAATTGTCCTCCATAGTCCACCCGATAGCCCTCGGGAATATCAATTTTGGCCACAATACCCTGGATATCGTCCACCACGGACTGGAGATCGCGGTTACGCACATTGACCCCGATCACGATGCGACGCTGGGTATTGTCCCGAGAGATCTTGGCTGGGCCTTTGGTATAGGTGATTTCCGCCAATTCACGAAGCGGCACACTCCCACCTCCCGGCAGCTGGATGGCCGCATTTTCAAGATGGGTAATATCCTTGCGGAAAGGCTCCGCAAAGCGCACGACCAAGTCAAACTGCTTTTCTCCTTCGAAGACCGTTCCGGTGCTCATCCCCGCAAAACCCAGTGTCACAACCTGGTTTAGATCTTCCACATTCAGGCCGAACTTTGCGATCTTGGCCCGATCGTAGTCGATCTTCATCTGAGGAAGTCCGTCCACTTTTTCCAGAATAATATCGGCAGCACCTTCAACCCCCTGGATTGCAGCCTCTATTTCCTGTGCCGTTTTCAGCAGCACGTCGAGATCCTCACCAAAAACCTTGATCGCCAAGTCAGCCCTCACGCCGGTAATCAATTCGTTGAAACGCATCTCAATCGGTTGGGTAAACTCGTAGTCCAAGCCGGGAATCGCCTCCAAAGCCGTCTTGAACTTTTCAGCCAGTTCATCCTTGGTTTCGACCGTCGTCCACTCCGAGGGAGGATGTAGGGTCACGATCACATCACTTTCCTCCATGGACATGGGATCCGTGGGAATTTCGGCCGCGCCGATTCGGGTCACCACCTGATTTACCTCGGGAAATTTTAAAAGGATCTTCTCCATTTTTGTGATAGTCTCCACGGTGTTGGTCAGCGTCGTTCCGGTTTTCAAAACTGGTTGAATGACAAAATCCCCCTCATCCAGCGTCGGCACAAACTCAGAGCCCATGGTGGAGAAAAGCAAGACGGTTCCAACAAGAATTGCCGCGGCTCCACCCAGCACTGCCTTGGTGTGTCGCAGTGCCCAGTAGATCGTAGGCTCATAGATTTTGTTGAGGAAAGTAATCAGCCTGACGGAAACGTTCCGAGGGCCGGGAGCCTCAGACTTCAGGAAAAGCGAGGACACCACCGGCACGTAGGTCAAGCCCAAAATCATCGCGCCGATCAGCGCAAAGCTGAACACTTCGGCCATGGGTCTAAACATTTTCCCCTCCACTCCTGAAAGCGAGAGAATCGGGATGAATACGATGATGATGATGATCTGGCCAAACACCGCCGAATGCATCATCTTCGTAGCTCCTTCTAGCGCGATCTTGTCCTTCTCCCCTTGTTTTTCCTTTCGGGAAAGCCCGGCAAAAAGAGCAGAGGACTTGGTAAATCGAAACGCGATGTACTCGACAATGATCACGGCACCATCGATGATGATCCCGAAATCAATTGCTCCCAAACTCATCAGATTGGCATCGACTCCGAAGATGTACATCATCGCCAGCGCAAAGAGCAAACTCAAAGGGATAACCGAGGCGACTACCAGTCCTGAGCGAAAATTGCCCAAGAGCAATACCACCACAAAAACGACGATAAGACAGCCTAAGATTAGATTTTCCGCGATGGTGAAGGTCGTTCGTCCGATGAGATCAGATCGGTCCAGAAACCCGTTGATCACCACCCCTTCCGGAAGCGTGTTTTCCATCTCTGCAATCCTGGCCTTCACGCGGTCTATGGTTCGCTTGCCATCGGCGCCTTTGAGCATCATGACTTGCCCAAGCACTTTCTCCCCTTCTCCGTTGGCAGTAATGGCACCGAAGCGGTTGGCATGTCCAAAGCGTACTTCCGCAATATCCCGGATGAATACCGGAGCACCGCTTCGCAGGTCGACTACGATATTGCCAATGTCCTCCAGACTGCCCACGAGTCCCTCGCCACGGATGAAAAAGCTCTCGTTGGTCTTTTCTATATAGCTGCCGCCGGCAATGGAGTTGTTCTTGCTCAGCACTTCGTAGACTGTAGCAAGGTTGATGTTCATCGCTTTCAAACGCTCTGGATTGATGGCCACCTCATATTCTTTGAGATAGCCTCCCCAGGTATTGATTTCTACGACGCCAGAGATACCGGCCAGCTGTCGCCTCACTACCCAGTCCTGAATCGTACGGAGATCCGTAGTGGAGTACTTTCCTTCATAGCCGGGTTTCACGTCTATGATGTATTGGTAGATCTCACCCAAGCCGGTTGAGATCGGCCCCATGAAAGGAGTCCCAAAGCCCTCTGGAATCCGCTCCTGCGCCATGATCAAGCGTTCGGAGATAAGCTGACGTGGCAGGTAGGTCCCCATCTCTTCCTCAAAGACGATGGTCACCACGGACAAGCCAAACTTGGAAACCGAACGGATCTCTTTTACTCCCGGTAGGTTGGCCATTTCCAGCTCGACGGGATAAGTCAGGTACTTCTCGACGTCCTCCGTAGCGAGATTTCTGGACGTAGTGATGACTTGGACCTGGTTGTTGGTGACGTCGGGCACAGCACCGATAGGCAGATGTGAGAGGGAATAAATCCCAAAACCTATCCAAACGGCAATAAAAATGAAAACGATGAGCTTATGCCCTATACTCCACTGAATGATGCGATCTAGCATGAACCGGCCAAATTTTCGAACAAAGGTCGTATCCAGACCTTAGGCCAGTCTTAGGCGAATCTTAAGATTTGCTTAAGAATCGGGCAACTCGAGGCGAAACACGCTTCCCTTTCCTTTTTGGCTCGAAACTTTGATCCTAATTCCAGATTCTAATGCCAACTTTTTCACAATCGCCAAGCCCAAACCCGTGCCGGGAATAGATCGATTGACTGCGTCCTTTTCCCTGAAAAACGGGTCGAAAATTTTCTCCAAATGCTCGGGGGAAATCCCCGCTCCTGCATCACAAATCTCGATGTAAGGAATCGAATGGAGGATTCCTGTCTTGACCAGTACCTCCTGATCAGGACTGGAATATTTCACAGCGTTCTGAATCAGATTACTCAGGATCATCTGCAGCGATTGTTCATTGGCCTTGACAAAAATCGGTACGCTAGCCTCGCATTGGAAGCTAATCTCCCGCTTCTGTTCGCCGGCGATCTGGTCGGTGATCTCCTCCAAAAAAGTGATCAATTCCAACTCTTCCTTCACCAAAAACTTGCCTTTTTCTTCCCGGGCCAAAGCCAACAGCTGATCGATGGTAGCCGACATCCTATCGATACTTGACAAGGCCAATTTGATCTTTTCAACATATTCCTCCGATGTTCTAGGCTTCCGGATCAAAACTTCCAAGGTGCCTCTCAACACCGAAAGCGGTGTTCGAAGCTCATGGGAAGCATCTGACGTAAATTGCTTCTCGCGGTTCAAGGACGCCTCTAGACGCTCCAGCAGTTCGTTGATCGAGCGGGTGAGCTGGCCGATTTCGTCGTTTGGCTCAGCTAGCGGCACCCGTTCATTGAGATTACTTTGGGTGACGCGATTCGTTTTGCTGATGATCTGGCGAATGGGCTCGATGCTTTTCCCCGCAAGATACCGCATGGTCAAAAACAGCGACAGCAGCACACCGGGGTAAAGAATCAGCAAGACATTCCTGAGGTTGTCGAGCAGCTCCCGGGAGTCCTCAAATGACTTCGCCAACAGAAGGTAGCCCTCATGCTTTCCCGCATTAACCAGGGGGATCTGCATCTGTCTGACTTCGCTGGCTCCAATTCTAAGCGTCCAGGCTTCCTTCCTAGCCGACTTTTCCGGCGAAAAACTGAGGTGGTTTGTTCTCAGGTTTGGCGAGCGGTCCATCGAGTTGCCTTCCAGATCGACAATCTCGATAAAAATGGGATTGAGCTGAATCTGGCTGTGTTCCATTTCCTGCCACTCGTCTTTATGTAAAAAGCGGATCTCGCCGTTTACCAAAAAAATCTGGTTTCGATGCTTGTCCGTCTCCAGCCCAAGTTCCCGATCTATAGTGTTGACCACGGTAACATTGGCCACCAAATAGATGATCCCAAATACTGCCAGGATGATCAGGGAAGTCACGAGGGTCAATCGTACCGCTATGCGCTCTTTGTAGGCCAGTTTCATGAGTCCGCAATTGGCTTTTGAAAGCCACAAGGAATCTCCCCTACTTGGATATAATCCTTTTGGCCCAGTTTTGTACCACTCGATTTCATAGTTCCTTTGCCATATAGCCCACACCCCTGATCGTCTGTATGTAATCCTCCTCTTTTCTCAGCTGCAACTTTTTGCGAAGGGAGTTGATGAAGACATCGATCACGCCAGTATTGTAGTCGAAGTGGATATCCCAGACACTTTCGATGATTCTCGTTCTGCGGCAAACCTTGTTTTTGTTTCGCACCAGGTATTCCAACAACGCAAATTCCTTTTGCGTCAGCGAAATCTCCTCTTCCCCACGCTGGACCACATGCCTGTCGGGAAAAATACTGATCGGCCCCAAGGTAAGCTTTTCCTCCGCCCCTTCCTTTCCGCGAAGCTGTACCCGGACTCTCACCAAGAGCTCCTCAAAATGAAAAGGCTTTTTAATGTAGTCGTTGGCTCCAGACTGAAGCCCAAAAACCGTCTCGTCGAGTGTATCTTTTGCTGTAAGAAAAATGATAGGCGTCTGGGGAAAGTCCCGGCGAAACTGCCGTGTCAGCTCTATACCACTCATGCCAGGCAGCATCCAATCCAGCAGCAGCAGGTCATAGTTGCCGGTAAGCGCTAAGTTCAGCCCATCTTTCCCATTTTCCGCCACATCGACGGCAAAGGACTCTTCTTCCAAGCCTTGCCTGAGAAAATTGGATATTCCGGCCTCATCTTCGACTATCAGGATTCGCATCGGGGTGAATTACAGCCACAAAATTTAAAAATTAGATCCAATAACTGGGCTCCGCTTCCTTAAGATTCACTTAACTTTTCACTTCGCCGGCACACTCACGACGCCCACCATGCTGTCTGCGGTACCGTAATACAGAAGCCACTTTCCCTGAAAATACACCAAGCCTTCGAGAAAGGTAGTTCCCTCGGGGTATTGTCCGGACTTCTCAAAGGGCAACTCCGGCTGTATAAAAGGCTCGTCCAGCCTATCGAGAAGTTTCCAAGGTTCATTTGAGTCAAAAAGTGCCTGCCCGCCAGTATAAACGCGATTCCCCAAGTTTTTGACTCCGACTTGCTGGGAATTTCCCGCATTGTAGAGGACGACGATTCCGTGCTCGGTTAGCAAGGGAGGGGGCCCAGCCTCCACAAGCCAAGAATCAAAAAATCCAGGTCGCGGACTGAGCACGGGCACGCGGTTACCCTCGTGGTTTTCGACCGGAACCCAGTTGACCAGATCATCTGACGTCGCCAGCCAAATATGGGGGACTCCATAGTACATCCAGTATTTCCCATGGACCTTTGCCGCCATCAGCTTACCATCTTTCAATTCAGTCACGATTGCCCCGGATTTTGACTCGACATTGTGGTACTTGCCCTCTTTCCAATTTTTGAAGATCGGCCCATGCTTTTGCCAGGTTTTCAAGTCTCTGGACGTTGCTACAGCTAAGCGGGGCACTCGCCTATTCCATTGGGTATAGGTCAATACGTAAAGCCCTTCCTCCGTCTCGACTATCCGAGGATCCTCTGTGCCGCCTGTCCATTCGAACTCCTTTTGGGAATCTGGGCCCGGAAAGAAAATCGGAGCTTTTACCCTTGAAAATGAAAATCCGTCCGCTGAAGTCGCCAAACCTAAGCGGGACGTATGGCCGCCGATTTCCCTTTCCCCCAATTTCTCTTCCGCCCGATAGATTACCTGTACCTCGCCGTTGCGGACGATCGCGGCAGGATTGAAAGTAGCCATGGACTCCCATCGGACGGTTTTGCCGCTCATGGGGTCTAAAAACTCGGAATCCGAAAGTGGGGAAATAATCGGCTGGGCATTTTCGGGTCGCTCGAAAGGCCCAAGCATCCAAGCTTTGCTCTGTGCGGATGCAGACCAAGAAAAAGCCAAAACAAGCCCGGTAGCCAAAAATAGATTCAGATTTGCTCTCATAGCCTGTAAAATACAGCTAAGCGATCACTCATTTATGGAAAAATAAAAAAAGCGGGCGAATCACCCGCTTTTGATAAAAATCAGGCCATCTCGACCTGGGTATTTTTGGACTGTTTGGGTCTAGTTGATTTTTTCTTTTTCTGCTTGTTCCACCAGATCAGCGTTCCTGTGATCGGAAGCGAGGTCGCGATCAGACAAGCTACAAACCAAAGAAACTTGGTAAACTGGCCAA
The DNA here is from genome assembly GCA_964613865.1 of uncultured Limnohabitans sp. Classification (GTDB taxonomy): domain Bacteria; phylum Bacteroidota; class Bacteroidia; order Cytophagales; family Cyclobacteriaceae; genus Algoriphagus. Next base: position 11,078 of record CAZTJM010000121.1, read on the forward strand.
AGATTTCGCCGGTATGAAGTGATTTGACAGAGCGGCCAATTTGCTGGCGGACGGAAAGATCCGAAAATAGTTTAGCTTCTTTCACTTCCAAGCTCGCGGGATCCAAAGTCAGTTGATCCGATCCAGCTTTTGCGAAGAATCCAGTTCGGGACTTGCTGACGGAGATATCACCCTTGTGCTTGCTGGGCAGAGATATTCTCAGGTTTCCCTCGTAGGCAAGGGTGGCATTGCTGACCGCGACAATTTCCTCAAAGGAAACCGGCGTTTTTTCTTCCACTACTTCCTCGGGCTTTTTCTCTTCGCCTCCTCGTCCCTCAGGCTTTCCTCCGCCATTGGCAGACTGGGCCTGATAGATATCCCAGGTCTTTTGCCAGCCGGTGCGATACCATTCGTAGGACCAGAATGGCCCGGTGACCGCCATGAGGAAGAGGATGATCAGGGAGTAAAATGCCAACGTGTTGTGAAGGTCATGGTTGACGCGCTTCCAATTGGCGGACCACTTGATCTTTAGGCCCTGCTTCCAGTTTTTCAACTTTTGTGGAAACCAGATGAACATCCCTGTAATGACTCCAAGCAGGAAAAGTAAGGTGGCTACTCCGTTGATGAAGCGTCCCAAGTCCCGGTTGCCCATGGACTCCAGCATCGGCTCCTCGATTCGGTCGAGCAGCAACCAACGGTGGAGAGAAAACATGTAACCCATAAACTCTCCTGCAGCAGTTTTCTCTGAGTTGTTTGCGAGAATTTCGGCAGTATAGGGGTTCACGTAGTAGGTGGCAGGTCGCTCCTCGCCTTCCTTTTTCACCTGAAACTGCACGGTTCTGTTTTCACCCCCGTAAACACTTGCCCCAACGACCTCTCCCGACAGTGTGGCTTCTACCTCACTTCTCAGCCCATCCAGGGTCATCTTTTGACCCGACGCTTCTACAAAATAGCGTTCGGAATCTGCAAACTCTCGGATTTCAGTATTGTAGACATAAATGGTTCCACTGAGGCAGACGGCGATTACGATTAGTCCACAAGTCAGGCCTGCATAGAGGTGAATGTCAACAAGAAACTTCCGGATGGATTTCCACATAACGTGCTTATTGTTAATTGGAACAAATCTAAAGAAGTGTTTTTATTTATTTAGATTCGATCTAATAAAAATTATATTCAACTTGAAAATCAAGCAAATCGGGAACTCGCACTTTCCAAATCCAAGCCGGAATTAGACAAGAGCCGAGATGGGTTTCGGATATCAAAAAAACAGTCCCAAGAATGACCCTCTGATCTCTGGCACATTTGATCCCTTTTGGTAACTTATCGCCAAACTCACCCCATGAAAATCTCCCAATCTATCCTTCTGCTTTCCCTACTCAGTTTGATTTTTGCCTGCGAACAAAAGAGTTCCGCCCCGGATGCCCGATTGAACCAGCCAGAAGAGTTTAAAAAACTCCTGGATGCCCATGGAAATTGGGAAAAATGGATTGACGCCCGCGCGTTTTCTTTTGCGATGGTTCATGAGACCAACCTTGCCTGGGAAAACCACTACATTGATCTGGTCTCGCGCAAAGTCCGAATTGACGCGGATACTTGGCAAATTGGAAACGATGGAGTAAAAGTATGGATCAGTCCCAATCGACAGGCTTTTCAGGGAAGGTCGGTGAGGTTTTACCACAACCTGTATTACTACTTTTTCTCTATTCCCTACATCTTTACCGATCCGGGGGTGGAAGTGGAAAAAACCGAAAACAAGCTGGTCAACGGGCAGTCTTATGAAGCTTTCCGGGTGAGTTTTGCGGAAAACGTCGGCGACAGTCCAAAGGACACTTATTTTATGCTGGTCGACCCCGAGACCGGCAGGCTGGCTTGGCTGCTTTATACTGTTACCTTTTTTGACAAAGCCAATACCAAAACAAACGCTCTAAAATACGAGGACTACAGGGACGCGGGCGGCTTGGTATTTCCCAGGGTCTTGACTGGCTACCAGTACGAAAACGACTCCACCAAGCGCATCAGCTATCAGGTGAGTTTCTCCGACGTCATTTTGGTGGATGAGCCTATGGAGGACGAGCTTTTCGCCATGCCAGAAAAGAACGCGGTAGTGGCCAACTAAGGCGCTACTTGCCCTGGTGGAGCAATTTCATCTCCACATGGGTCTTCAGTGCAGAGTCTGAGTCACCCAGAAAAGTACCCTGCACAGGCATCGCACGTGCCGGATCAGGGTGTGACGCTAGAGGTATATAGCGATGGTCGGTGAACAAACCCACACTTGGGTCCATTCCTACCCAGCCCGCACCTGGCAGAAACACTTCGAGCCAAGCGTGGAGCTCATGGCCCTCAGCCAAATCCGGATTGAAGGCGTAGCCGCTGACGAAGCGAGTGGCAAGGCCCAAACCCCTGAGCATCTCCATCTGCATCACCGCGAGATCCCGGCAAGAGCCCTGTATAGGCCCCTTAAATAGTCGGACGTGATTATAGTTTAAAACCTGTAAATTTC
>CAZTJM010000122.1:0-13473 GCA_964613865.1 uncultured Limnohabitans sp.
AAATTTACAGGTTTTAAACTATAATCACGTCCGACTATTTAAGGGGCCTATACACAAGCTCCTTCAAAAAACTTCGGCGGTAGAAAAGAAAACGAAGTCTTTATCAACAATCCGTTTATGGACGTGCATGCCTGCCTTTTGGCAAAGGCCTCTGTAAATGCCCCTGAAGGCCAAACCGACAAGAATAATGGATCAAGCAAGATTTCCAAATAACCCAATGCTGACCGAGGTTCACGCTGGAACCCATTCTACCTTAAGAAAAATTAATGCGGCGTAAAACTACATGGATTCAAAATGCTCAAAGAACAGTAAAAGGAAACCACCAATCTCAAACAGTCGCGACCGAAACCTGTCTAAGACAATAAAGCCCTTAATGACATATTTGAAAAAAACCTTAAATACTACCTAGCCCAATACAGCAAACAAACTAGTTCATGAACGTTTTTGATTTTTAAACGGTAATGGCACCAACAACCTCATATTCGGCATAGGTCACAATTATGATCCATTTGGATAGAGCAAAAGCGGGACTGCGAAGACCAGATCAGCTTTGCGAAATATCCCATCGAGCTCCCCTCCCCCGGATCCTCGGGAAAGCCGGCTCATCTATACGATTGATTTTCTTAACTTCGCCTATGCTTCAAAAGACTGAAAGAACGCTGTCTGACTTTAACAGTCGACTCAAGCTCAAAGGATTTAATGCCTTTCAGATCGAAAGTGACGGTGCCGAAACCCGCATCTACAGTCGCAAAGACTTCTTCAAAATCTGCCTGACCACCGGAAAAAGCGTCATTAACTATGCGAACAAAAGCTACGCCCAAGAAGGCACGATCCTCTTTTTTGGCAATCCCCACATCCCCTACTCTTGGGAAACGATCTCCAGAGAATACCTAGGATACACCTGTCTGTTTTCAGAGGATTTTTTCCATCGTGGGGAGCGCACAGAAAGCCTTTTGCAATCTCCTTTGTTCAGATTGCACGGAACTCCCATCCTGCAAATCACCGAAGTGCAGAGGCTGCAACTGATCAATATTTTTGAAAAAATGATCACCGAGCAGGATTCCGACTATGTTTTCAAGGACGATTTAATCCGAAACTACATCCATTTGATTTTTCATGAAGCACTGAAGATGAAACCTTTGGACAATTACGTCCAACACAAAAACGGTGCAGCCCGATTGACCGCGGTTTTCATGGAGCTATTGGAAAGGCAATTTCCCATCGAGACGCCCAGCGCTCCTCTACAGCTGCGTACTCCGCAAGATTACGCCGCTTCGCTCTCGGTTCATGTCAACTCGCTCAACCGAGCAATCAAAGAAACAACTGGAAAGCCCACATCGAACCACATCGCCGATCGGATGCTGATCGAGGCAAAAGCCTTACTCCAGTATACAGACTGGAATATCTCGGAAATAGCCTTTGCGCTCGGATTTGAGTATCCGACTTATTTCAATAATTTTTTTAAAAAGCATACCGGCACGAATCCCAAGACTCTGAGAACCGGCTCAATTTGACGGCTCGGAATTTTTGGACTGGAATTCACCTTCTATTGTTTGATTTTTATAGGTCTAGATTTGAAAAGTATTGGAATACAAGCTTTAACGGTGATAGGTTTGTAAGGTCATCAATTGACCTCTGTCATGGAAAATCTACCCGAAAAAAGCCCGCTTTGTGTTGAACTGGAGGAAGCGAAAAGGAAATTTTCATCCGGAATCCTCATTCCAAAGACAGATCCGGCCTTTGCAGCCATAGCTCCCTTCGTCGCAGAGACTCTTCTGCTGATCGCAAAAATGAATTCCTCGGGCGACATCCTTGAAGCGAGAAGTATTTTGGGAGAAATCACAGGACAAAAAATTGCCGAAAGCACGACGATTTTCCCTCCTTTTACGACCAATCTTGGCAAATTTACACGGATCGGAAAGGACGTTTTTATCAATCATGGCTGTTCCTTTTTGGACTTGGGAGGGATCACAATTGAAGATAATGTCCTAATCGGTCCGCAGGTAAAACTGGTCACCGAAAATCACCCGCTCGATCCCGCTCAAAGGCAAGGACTCATCGGCAAACCGATCTTAATCAAGAAAAACGCCTGGATCGGTGCCGGAGCAACGATCTTACCTGGGGTGACGCTGGGTGAAAACTCCGTTGTGGCCGCCGGAGCGGTGGTTTCCAAAGATGTTCCAGCAAACACAGTAGTCGGTGGAATTCCTGCCAAAATCCTAAAAACCATCGACGTAGGCTAATCCAAACCGAATTTCTTCCCCAATTGCCAGTCCATGAAATCTAAAATGAAACGATTGAAATGGATTGCCTTGATTATGATAGAATTTGCCTGCCAGGCCGGACCAACTGGGAATACAAGCTCAATTTCGCAATCCGTGGATCGGGCCGCCTCCACTCCTGTTTGCCTGCACGGGAATTAATGTTTATTCCCCTTTGAAACATGGGAAAAGAAGGCCCGGGCAAAAAGATTGGAATCATCTGCATAGGCGAACTGGGCCATAAGACTATCAAAATTGCGAAAGCCATGGCGGAAAGAGCTTCTCAGGCTCCAATATCAACATAATCGCAGGAAGTGATAAATCTCTGCGCAGAGCAGGTATGACAGCCGACATCAGGTTGATCAAACCTTCTGAAATCATGCATGCTCTGGATTGTTTGAAAAAAGGGACGTTAAATATCACTTTGTAATCGACATGAAGACATAGCCATCCTTCAACTGTCCCTTCCAGACAGGCGTCTATTCGCCAGGGAGTTGGGGCATTTTTTTGTCACTGCCTAAAAAGCTTTTACCCTGATTGATTTCCTGCAATCAAAAAAAGAAATTGATTCCCTCTCCATTCGTTTCGAGGCAGGACAGCTTTTGGCTGCTAAAAAGGATATTTGAAAGCTTTCCCACCAAAACGCCATTTGATGTACCGTATTCTCACATTACTTTTCGTTGTCCTTTCAGTCCGCGCTTTTTCCCAAAACCCGACCCCAAAACCTCGAGTGCTCATCTCCACCGATATCGGCGGCACTGATCCCGACGACAACCAAAGCATGGCCCACCTCCTGATGTATTCCGACAAGTTCGTAATCGAAGGACTGGTGTCTTCGCCTTCCTATGGCAGCGGCAGCACTGCGGAGATTTTCCGCATGATAGACCTATATGAAAAAGACCTCCCTAAGCTGGAGCCGCATGGAAACGGTTTTGCGAAACCCGCTGATCTCCGCCGTGTGACCAAACAGGGAAGGAAAGGAGCAGCGCCATTTTCGGGCATCACTTCGCCCACCGAAGGCTCAAAACGGATAATAAAAGCGGCGAAAAAGAAAGACCAAAGACCGCTTTGGATATTGGTTTGGGGAGGTCTGGAAGATCTCGCACAGGCCCTGCACGACGCGCCCGAGATCCAGCAAAACATCCGCGTCTACTGGATCGGCGGTCCCAACAAAAAGTGGAGCGCCAATGCCTACGCCTACATTGCTTCAAACCATCCAGACCTTTGGATGATCGAAGTAAACTCCTCTTACTATGGTTTCTTCTCCGACAATCAAGCTCCGGATGTGATCCAGACCTCCAATTATTATAAAAAATATATCCAAGGAGCGGGACATCTGGGGGCTGATTTCAAGAGCTATTATGACGGTGACGTGAAGATGGGCGACACGCCTTCGCTGCTCTATCTGATGCACGGCAATCCAGATGATCCAGAAGGGGAAAGCTGGGGTGGCAGCTTCGAACCTATCCGAAGAAGTGCTCGGATGGTGTATGATCGTGCCACCTCGGTTGGCGACTCGGTCGCCTTTTGTGCTACGGTTGAGTTTCGGTTTACTGGGCCAAAAATCAAAGTGCCAGCGGATTCAGCCGTCTTTTGGATGGAAATCCCCTATCAAAATTCCACCCAAGTCTGGCCAGGCTATTACCTGGGAGATGGAAGCTACGCGCTTCAGTACGCGCCAAAGCAAGCGGAAACTTTAAGCTTCAATTTTACTTCCCCGATAGAAGGATTCCCTGCATCCAAGGGACAATTGACCGTAACTAACCTCTGGCCAGGAAAGGCGAATTCCACAGATTTCCAACTTGGCGAAAACTGGTATAGTGACCGCAGCAATCCTGAGCTCTACGATGGAAAACTGCAAGGGGGAAAGACTATCCAAAAGTGGAGAGACGAAGTCCTACTAGACTGGGCGGAGCGCTGGGCTTGGCTCAAGAAAGAGTAACTTGACCTTTTGCCCGTCACCTTATCCATCCGAAAAAATTCTTTAAATGTCGCAACCTCTCCTTGACCATATCCGCAAGTTCGTTTCTCTTGAGCCGGCACTCGATCCTCAGATTCTCGCTTATTTCGATAAGCATAGCGTCCAGAAAAAAGACATCCTCTTGCCAGCCAACCGGGCTTGCGATCGCTTGTTTTTCGTCGCCAAGGGTTGTGTCCACGCCTTTTTTACAGATCAACATGGTGTCGAAAAATCCATCCAGTTTGCGCTGGAGAACTGGTGGATCAGCGACTATCAGGCTTTCTACAAGCAGCGAGCCACAGACTCTACCATCCAAGCGGTCGAGGACTCGGAAGTCTGGGGCATCTCCAGAAGTAGCTATTCGGCGCTACTTTTGGATCATCCCGTGATGGAATCCTACTTTCGGCAGATGTACGAGATCGGCTACGGCGCCGCGATCACCCGGCTGAAGTTCCTGTTCAATTATTCCAAAGAAGAGATATTCTTCAATTTTACCGAGCAGTTTCCCCAATTTGTCAGCCGCGTACCGCAGTACGTCTTAGCCACTTACCTCGGCCTTACGCCCGAATATCTCAGCAAACTCCGGGGCAAAAGACGATCTTAATCCAGTTCAAGATTTTTGGGAATGGCTCCACATACCTTTGATGTATCCAATATCAAAACACCAAAAACCATGGAAACTAGACTGCAAATAGACCAAGTGGAGCCCAAAGGCTTCCAGTCACTTTTCGGTATTGAAAAGTACCTTCAACAATCTACTCTGAGCCACACGCACAAGGAGCTGATCAAAATCCGCGCTTCCCAGATAAACAAATGCGCCTTTTGCATAGCCATGCACGCCAAAGACGCGCTCGACCAAGGGGAAAGCCTGCAGCGCATTCTTTTGCTCAATGCCTGGAATGAAACGGAGCTTTTCTCCCCGGAAGAAAAAATCCTCCTCAAAGTGACCGAGGAAGTTACCCTGATCAGCGAAAATGGCCTGAGCACAGAGACCTATGAAAAAGCCGTTCAACTTCTGGGCGAGAATTACCTCGCCCAAGCGATCATGGCGATCATCGCAATCAATGCCTGGAACCGTCTTTCGGTCAGCACTCTGAAGCCTATCCCTGCTTAAGCGATTGTAGCTCAACAATAAAAAGGCTGGATTTCCAGGATGGAAGTCCAGCCTTTTTATTTCCCCTGCCGACAAATCTCCATTGGCAAACCTGTCCGCACATTTCGGTATCTTGGTCGAGCCTAAAACCGCCACCGAAATGAAGAAAGAAACCTTTCTGCTCTGCTTTTTTATCCTGCTGAAGTTTGCGCTGCAATACGCCGTCGTCCATCCCAATTTTGACCTGCATCGGGACGAATTTCTGCACCTCGATCAAGCCGACCATTTGGCCTGGGGCTACCTGTCCGTCCCACCAGTGACTTCCTGGATCTCGGTTTTGATCCGATGGCTTGGAAATGGGGAATTCTGGGTGCGTTTCTTTCCGGCGCTGATAGGCGCGTTTACGATTTGGGTGGTTTGGGATTTGGTCAAAAAACTGGGCGGCAACCTTTTAGCGCAGTCCCTAGCGGCTGTAGCCATGCTGTCCTCCGCCATGATCAGGCTTAACATACTATTCCAGCCCAACTCTCTGGATATTCTCTGCTGGACCTTGGTATTTTACACACTGGTTCGATTTTCTCAGACCCAAAATCCAAAATGGCTGTATCTCCTGGCCATCAGTTTTGCCTTTGGCTTCTTGAACAAATACAACATCGTGTTCCTCGCCATGGGGCTTTTCCCTGCACTTTTGATCACGCCCAGAAGGACTGTTTTTCAAAACAAACACCTCTATTTCGCCCTGTTATTGGCCATTCTGCTTGTCCTCCCCAACCTTCTTTGGCAATATCAAAATGGTTTTCCGGTGATAACCCACATGAACCTACTGAGCAAATACCAGCTTGTAAACATCAGCCGAACGGGATTTCTGATGGAGCAATTGCTGTTTTTCTACCCAGCACTTTTTATCTGGGTGTCGGGGTTGATTGCCTTGCTTCTTGCCAGACGGTTTAGTTCCTATCGCTTCATCTTTTGGACTTTCGTCCTGACGATTGGGATCTTCACGTATTTTCAGGCCAAAGCCTATTATGCCATCGGGCTCTATCCCATTCTTCTTGCTTTCGGTGCGGTTTTGATCTCCGAGTGGTTGGAAAACGGCTGGAAAAGAATGCTGAAGCCTGTAGCATTGGCATTGCCTCCACTCCTGTTTTTGCCTGCATTGCCTCTGATCCATCCCTATTATTCACCAGAAAGGATCCTTGAAAATCCACCCGCCTATTCCCTTCTTGGCCTCAATCGATGGGAAGATGGCAAGGACCATCCCATACCCCAAGACTTTGCGGATATGCTTGGTTGGAATGAGCTGGCCCATCACGTAGACTCAGCCTATCTGATGATGCCCAAGTCCGGCCTCACAATGATCATCTGCGACAATTATGGCCAGGCCGGCGCGATCAACTATTACTCAAAAATCCCAGGGCTTCAGGCTCTGACTATGCATGCCGACTACCTCTATTGGTTTGATTTGGAAACCAAAGTCGATAACCTGATCCTGGTGTGGGAGAGAGACGAGGAGATCACAGATCGGGAGCTGAATTTTTTCGAAGAGTATCAGGAAATTGGAAAAATCACCCATCCGCTAGCGCGTGAGATTGGTACCACAGTCCACTACCTGCGCGGAGCCAAGGTGGATATCAACGGAATCCTGAAAGAAGAAATCGCCGAGGAAAAAAAGGCGTGGGAAAATGGAAATAGCAATAACGAGGAGTAGACAATAAAACGAGGGGAATATGCTTTAGCCTCTTTCTGGCAGCGAAACCTTCCACTCGACAAAAACAACCCGGCTCGAGGGACCTTAGAAAAAGTAAACTGTCATGGACTAACCAGCAATTTGGCGGTGGAATTTAGCGTGACCTTTGCCACAGAAAATGAGTTTACTGGAGAAAATACCGACCTCGACTTCACTCAAAGGGTTGCCTACCATCGCCTGAAAGTCAGCAGCTCTGCTAGCATTAAGATCCTAAAAAGGCAAAGCTATCAAGCAAAAATTGACTATATGAAGAATTAATCCCGTTGAGTGTTTCGTCTGCCCCCTACGGAATCAGTTTTTCTCTGGTTATTTGTCTAGAGAAACCAAACATACCAAACCTCAATCTGCCTAAACCACTATTGAAAGTGCCTGCAATTCATCCCGCGTTTAGCCTGAAACTTTCCCTTCTTGCGATGATCATGCTCTGTCTGGCGGCAGCTCCTACACAGGCGCAGAAGGACATCCTCAAATCCAATCAAGTGTGGCTGCATTCCTACCACGAGGGCAGGATTTCGGAGAAGTGGACGATTCTCCTGGATGGGGGATTCCGATGGAGGAATGGGGTTGAGGATAAGCTAGCCTATATCGTCAGGACAGGTGCTGGCTATTCCATTTCCCCAAGACTAAGACTTGGAGGTGGTTTTGCCAATTTGGGTGTCTATGCAGGCAATAGCGTTGTCCGCCGGGAGTACCGCCCCTATCAAGAACTGCTTTTCAAAGATCAATTAGGAAAACTAAATCTCAGTCATCGCCTTCGGGTGGAAGAACGCTTTTTCAAAGACCTCGCCCTAGATTTCGCCACCGTGGATTTTAACTTCCGGTTTCGCTATGCTTTTTCGGTCGGCATCCCCCTAGCCCGTCTTTCCAAAAAAGATCCCCAGCGGAAAATCATCCTTAATCTGGGGGATGAAATTTTCCTAAATGCCGGAAAAGAAATCGGTCACAGTATTTTTGACCAAAATCGCCTGATACTCAGCCCCACACTTCAATGGAACAAAGCGTGGAGCGTTTCCTTCACCTACAATTCCCAATTTGCCGGCACGGCGCAGCCGGAAACTTATCTTAAAAGCCACATCGCATGGCTACAAATACGGCACAACCTAGATTTCTCCCATTAGGATTTCAGATGCATATTTCGGTGTTGCTCCTGCTCATAGTAGCAATTCAACCAATGCTGGGATTACGCTGATCCTGATGACCAACATTTTTTCGATCTGACAGGGCTCCATCGTTTTCGAGAATCCAGGCTCTGGATTTGGCAAAATTTCATTTTCCAGCGGTCCAAAAAGTATTTCCTAATCGAAAATGCAAAAATGAGGACCATAGTCCCATGCCTTGGCTATTTCAAATAATCACCATCATCACATAGGCAAATGGCATAAGCTAGAGTCAGTAAACTGAATATAAATTCAGTTAAAACTTTTAAGACCATGGACACTCATGCTACTATCTCGATCCGGGCAATGAAACTTTGTATTGCCAAAGCCAGCGCAATGCTGATCGCCGTCATCCTTCTTGGATATGCCTTCCCAGGTACTCCCTGTTTTTTTGTAATGTTGTTTTTTGGTGGATGGTTGGCGTGGACTTTCTTCGAGTATTGCGTACACCGCTTTTTAATGCACGAGCTGCTAGTGCCTAGTAAGGAAGAAAAAATCTTCAACCACAAGCACCATCATCAAAATCCCCATGATCTGGCCGTCCAGCCTATGCATCGTTTCGCGGTTTTTCTCCTCTGCTTGGCTGTATTCCTCACTGCACTGAAGCTGAACAATGGCTTCACCATTTTTGCGGGATTCACCACAGGTTTTTTGGGCTACAATCTCCTCCACTACCTGCTTCATCGGCCCTTTTGCAAGTACCTGTTTCCGAAAATCCAAAGGTCGCACATCCTCCACCACACCAGATACCCCAATTGTGGATTCAGCTTCAGCACTCCCCTATGGGATTGGCTGTTTGACACTCTTCCCCCAAAGGACGCACAGATCACTCCTAGGATGGAAGAAGTATTTTTTGGCAAAACGAAAAAAAGGAATCCGTTTTCCACTCCAAGGATAGTATCACGCCCGCATGGCAATCCGCTCTTGGCCTTGTTCACGATCTTGACGATCTCTGTTTTCGACACTGCGTGCGTACCGGTATTTTCCGACTTACAAAGTGCCCGCTTGGTCGGAAAGGGCCAGGTCGAGGTCACCCCCTACTATACCAGTACCGGGATGGAGTCCGAAAGTGATGGTGCAAATCACCTTGGGGCAAATTTTGCTGTCGGGCTTTCGCCAAAAGTCGATCTCAGAGGGCGCTTGGAGGCCAATTGGATCAATGAAGGATCAACAGACTATATTATCGGTATAGGGCCAAAGGCTTCCCTGATGGAAAATCGGATTGCTGCGTTTCTGCCAATCGGCTACGCTACCAACTCAGAGGTGTTCCAGCTTCAGCCCACGATGTTGTTCACTCTTCCCTTTGCCAAGGAAAAACTAGAAGCCACCCTAGCTCCCAAGTACCTGATCAGCCTATGTGAAGATTGTGAAAGTAACTTCGCCACAAATTTTGGTTTGGGATTTAGCCCCAACTTTGATCGGTGGGCTGTTCGGGCAGAGTATGGGAGGATGTTTGCCGAAGAAGGGGTCGGGCAATTTAGCCTAGGGATTTCTTTTCATGTCAATCCGAAAGACTGACCAAGTTGGGATGTAGAGAAGATTGACTGGAAACTGAAAAAGTAAGACCAGTACGGCTAACCTTGAATTCATCGAAACCGTTGGAACTGTGAGGAAACGAATTGGATCAACATGAAAAAATTAGGACTTCTTGCGTTTTTAATGATGGTTGCGGTTGTCGCTGCCTTTTCCCAGGAAAAAAGTGAACGAGAATCCAGTACAAATGGAGAAAAGTTTGGTTTTGGCGATCAGTTTAAGCAAAACGCTCCCCTGAAGCTAAAGATACCCGACTCGCTAAAGACCGATTCCTCCCACGTATTCATCCCCCGCAGCTTGTACACCGAAAGACAGTTGACGCTCCAGCCTGGAACAAACTTCAGGGTAGGGCTTCCCTTCGTCGAACTACCCGATCCCCAAAGTCGGATGCCTATCAAAGAATTTGACGATTCGGTCAATTATACCATGCAAATAAAAAAATATCCCTGAGTATTCTTGTCGATTGCTGATTTGCATTTTTCGCAAAAATCTATATCGCAAAATGCTTGTTTTCAGTAATTTACACTAAAGTCAATTCAGGAAGATATTTTTTTTATTAGGTACCTTCGGCTGGACCAATCTATCCTGAAATGAAAACTTTGAAACATTGCCTGATTGGTGTACTGGCTGCATTTTTTCTATTCCAGTGCACGGGAAAGACCGCCGAAAAAGGTACCGAAGAAGTCCATGAAACTCATCAGGAAGTTTCCATGGAATTCAACGGGTTTGAAAGCCAAATTGCTCTGGGGGAACACCTCGTCCTAATCGGAGGTTGCAACGACTGTCATACGCCAAAAAAAATAGGGACTCATGGGATCGAACTTGACTCAGCCCTGTGGCTTTCCGGACATCCAGCGGGATCCCCTTCAATCGACGTAGACAGAAAGGCCATGGAAAGTAAGGGCTTGGTGGTGACCCAAGTCTTCACGGAGTGGGTCGGACCCTGGGGAGTCTCCTATGCCGCCAATCTTACTCCTGATCCTACGGGTCTCGCTACTTGGAACGAGGACCAGTTTATTTACGCGATCCGCAATGGAAAGTATAAGGGACTGCCGAACTCGAGACCCTTGCTGCCTCCTATGCCCTGGGAGATGTTCAAGTTTATGACGGATATGGAGCTGAAAGCCATCTTCGCCTATCTCCAATCCATCAAGCCCATCAGCAACATGGTTCCTCCTCCCATCCCTCCGGTCGGAGCGCAATAATGTAAAATCCCGATTCCAAAGTGGAATCGGGATTATTTATCTGTATTCAAAATCAATATCTGTAGTACTCAGGCTTGAATGGGCCTTGAACCTCGACACCGATATACTGCGCCTGGTCTTCGGAGAGTGTATCGAGCTCCACGCCCAGTTTGCTCAGGTGAAGAGAGGCAACCTTCTCATCCAAATGCTTGGGCAATACATAGACGCCCGGCTGGTAGTCCCCATGATTTTCCCATAGCTCCAGCTGAGCCAGCGTCTGGTTGGTGAAGGAATTGGACATCACAAAAGAAGGGTGCCCGGTAGCACAGCCCAGGTTGACTAGGCGGCCTTCGGCCAAAACGATGATTTCCTTGCCGTCCAGGTCATAAAGATCCACCTGTGGCTTGACTATATTCTTAGTCTGGCCATAGTTCTTGTTCAGCCAAGCCATGTCGATTTCGTTGTCAAAATGGCCGATGTTACACACAATCGCCTTGTCCTTCATTGCCTTGAAGTGCTCGCCGGTGATGATGTCTTTGTTGCCGGTGGCGGTCACCACGATATCGGCTTCTTTCACCGCATCAGCCATTTTCTTAACCGCAAATCCATCCATAGCAGCCTGAAGCGCACAGATAGGATCGATTTCGGTCACGATCACCCGCGCGCCCGCTCCCCTGAGGGAAGCGGCAGAGCCCTTTCCTACATCACCGTATCCGGCCACGACGGCCACTTTGCCAGCCATCATCACATCCGTAGCACGGCGGATCGCATCCACCAGGGATTCTTTGCAGCCGTATTTGTTGTCAAATTTCGACTTGGTCACAGAATCGTTGACGTTGATCGCAGGCATGGGAAGCGTACCGTTTTTCATTCGCTCGTACAAGCGGTGAACCCCTGTGGTGGTTTCCTCGGACAATCCCCTGATTCCGGCAACCAGTTCCGGATACTGGTCCAAAACCATGTTGGTCAGATCTCCGCCGTCGTCCAGGATCATGTTCAAAGGCTGTCTGGACTCCCCAAAAAACAGCGTCTGCTCGATACACCAGTCAAACTCCTCGGCCGACTGGCCTTTCCAGGCATACACTTGAATCCCTGCCGCGGCGATAGCCGCTGCCGCGTGGTCCTGGGTGGAGAAAATATTGCAGGAAGACCAGGTCACCTCGGCCCCCAGCGCCACCAACGTCTCAATCAATACAGCAGTCTGGATAGTCATGTGAAGACAGCCTGCAATCCTCGCTCCCTTGAGGGGCTGCGACGGTCCAAACTCAGCCCTCAAAGCCATCAAACCCGGCATTTCCGCCTCGGCCAGTCGAATTTCCTTTCTTCCCCACTCGGCCAGGGAGATGTCCTTTACTTTGTATTGAATGAATTTTTCAGATTTGATTTCTGACATGTTATTGATAGTTAAAGAATTAAAATCATGGAATGGCCGCAAAGTTACCGCTTAATTTGTGAATTGAAAACTTACTCAAACATCGGGAAAGGAAATTTCCTTTAGACCAAAAGACCGTATGCCGCCATTTCGAAGGCTTACCATAAGCCTTCCTTCCCTGGAAATCCCAGAGATTTTACCTTCGAATTCTAACCCATTTTCCGCGAAAATGTTCCATTGGTCTTTCAGAAATAGGTGCCGAAGATAGTCTTGTCTGACTTCTTCAAGCTTGCCTTTTTTCAACGCAATCACCCCAAGTTCTATTTGTGAGATGAGCAGCTTGAACAGTTCCTCCAGGTCATACCTCCCCCCCGCTAATTTTGCCAGTGAGGTAGCCTTTCTCGAGCCAAAACCGCACTGGTTGATATTGAGCCCAATGCCGACCACGGCAAACTCCCAAAGATTGGAACTGAGAATATTCTCAATCAGAATTCCCCCGATCTTCCCCTTCCCTGGCACTACCAAATCATTGGGCCATTTGACCTGCAAGTCAGGGAGGTAATCCTGCAGCAGTCTTCTGATACTGTTCGAAACCATCATGTTCAGATAAAACTGCTCAGTCACGTCCAAAAACCCGGGCTTGATCACCAGCGAAAAAGTCAAATTCTGTCCAGGCTCCGCCTCCCAAGTATTGCCGCGCTGACCCTTTCCTGCGGTCTGATGGCCACAGATGACAATCGCGCCGTCTTTAATCACTCCGGCCCGGATCAATTCAAAGGCCTTGTCATTGGTGGAGTGACACTCTGGCAGAAAAAGGACCTGTTTGCCCAAAAAAATCGTGTTGGCAAGAATTTTATACATAATTTTTCTGTTCGGCTGATTTGGGTAATTTAATTGCCGTGTAAAATTAAATCAATATATGACAGCAGAGGCTTTGAGCAAGGTTATCGTCAGGGGAATGGAAGAAAAAAAGGCTTCTGAAATCCTAGTCCTAGATCTTAGAAAAATCAAAAACGCAGTGACCGAGTTCTTTGTGATCTGCTCCGGCAACTCCGACACCCAACTCGAGGCTATCTCCAAATCAATCGAAGACGAAGTGCACAAGTCAGGCGAAAAGCCTGCGTGGAGAGTGGAGGGCAAAGCTAATGGCGAGTGGGTCTTGATGG
>CAZTJM010000123.1:0-13452 GCA_964613865.1 uncultured Limnohabitans sp.
GGGTTTCGGAGGCCCTGAACAAAAATTTCTGGGCGAGTTCCTTCTGTTCCTTGAGGATAGAGGTTGCCTTCAGGAATCGAATAGCTTCCGTCTTCAGCCACTTTGATTCTGAGGATTTTTCCTCTTAGGTCATTAGAGTTGCCAGAGCTTCTTCTTGCATCCCACTGTTTGTTGCCATCTCTTCCGTCCAATGGAGCGTAACCATTAAGCGTATAAGGTGTGTTCGGCTGGTTGAATGGCGTGGAGTTGTCACCCGTGGAGAGGAAGAGATTTCCATCGGCGTCAAATGCAATGGATCCGCCAGTGTGGCAGCAGATATTTCGCTGAGAATACAGTTCCAAAATCACTTTTTCGGAAGACATATCCCAGACGCCGTCTTTGAAGACAAATCGGGAAAGACGGTTGATCTCCTGATCTCCAGCGGGCGAGTAGTATACGAATACAAAGTTGTTTTGCGCATAGTTGGGGTCTTTTTGCAGTCCCATTACTCCTTCTTCCGCATTGACGCCCTTTACTTCTGCTTTCCAATACACGTCGAGTTTGGCTACCTCTTTCAGCTCGCCGCTTGCTTCGCTATAGTGTAGGATTTCCCCTCTTCTTTGGGCCACCAAAATGTCCAGATTCGGTAATACCGTCATTTCGGTAGGCTCGGTAAACTGACCTACAGAAAGCGTGGTTTTCGCGAAACGGTTTTCTTCTGGTACACGCTTGGATTTTGCCTTGGAGTAGTCCAGTACCGCATTGTCGCCAATGGCGTACTGAATGCCGGCTAGTAGATGCTTGAGGTAATTTTCTTCTTCAAAAGACTCCTTGGTATGGCCGCCGCCAGTGTAGTAGGCGCGTCCGCCGTCATAGTCGTGGTACCAGGCAATAGGGTGTTCGCCCATGTCGTAGCCACCTTGGTAGGAAGCCTCGTCCAGCATCAGGAGTTTTTTGGTGTCTGGATTGATGTTTTTGTAGCTGTACCATTCGTCGGTTCTTTCCCAAGATTCCGGGAGGAAATCTACTGAGGGATGTTTTTCTCCGGTTTTGGTGACTTTTCCGGCTTGGACGTTTGGATGAGGATCATTGATGCCGGGATGGTCGATGAAGTATCCCCCGACCAATTTCCCATACCAACCCCACTCATATTCGGTGTCGGCAGCGGCGTGGATTCCCACAAATCCGCCACCCGACTGGATGTATCGCTCAAAATCAGCTTCCTGATATTGGTCCAGAACGTTGGCGGTGGTACTTAGGAAAATCACCGCTGCATATTGGGCGAGATTTTCCTCATTGATGTTTTCAGCATTTTTGGTGGTGTCCACCTCAAAACCGTTTTCGGTTCCCAGCTTTTGGATAGCGGCGATGCCAGCAGGGATGGATTCATGGTAATATCCGGCTGTTTTGCTGAATACCAGTACTTTGGGGTTTCCTTCCCGCTTTTTGGTACAAGCGGAAAATCCCAGTCCGATCAGCAGCAGCAGGAGAAGTAGGCTACGTAGGTTTTTGGGTAAATTCATATAGGTGTAAATTTTTTGGAAAATAGGGAAAAATAAAGACACTGTAATAAGTGCCTGTATTTCTAGGTGTTTTAAGTATGGAATTTGGTCATTTGGTATCGGCAGGTTCTTTCAGGATGGATGCCCCCGAGCCGATCTGCACCGGGATAAAATCCGGGACTATACCGAATCGTGCCGAGTAAGCGGATGAGATCCGGCTTTCAAAATCCGTGATCTGGCTACTTTTGACCAGATTGATTGTGCAGCCACCAAAGCCGCCACCCATCATGCGTGAACCGATGACGCCCGCGATTTCCCAGGATTTTTCCGCCAGGAAATCCAACTCTGGGCAGCTTACCTCATAGTCTTTGCTTAGGCTTAGGTGGGAGGCTTTCAGCAATTCTCCAAATAAAGACAGGTTGCCCAACTTCAAGGCTGCGGCAGCCTCATGGACCCGTTCACACTCGGTGATAAGATGCTTGGCCTTTGGGTAGAGTTCGGTGGGAAGTAGCGCCTCGACTTTTTCCAGATCGGCAGAAGGAATATCCCTCAGCGTGACGATTCCCGGAAAATACGCAGAAAGTAGTCTGACGCTTTCTTCACAAGCTTCGCGGCGTTTGTTATAGGCCGTATCGGCAAGGGAGTGCTTGACTTTGGAATTGACTAGGATGAGTGAGTAGTCACCGAATTCCGCAGGGATTTCTTCGTGGGTATTGCTTCTGCAGTCTAGCAAGAGGGCTTTTCCTTTGGCGCCAAAGGCTGATGCATAAGGATCCATGATGCCGCATTTGACACCTGCGAAGAGGTGTTCGGACTTCTGGCCATACAGGGCGATGGATTTTTTTGGGATTTCAAATCCAAAAAGCCCCGAGATTGCCGTGCCTATGGCTACCGATAGCGCTGCCGACGAGGACAAGCCGGAACCGACTGGGATGTTTCCACCAAAGACCATGTCAAATCCGGATACCATGTACCCAGCCTGGTGGAGAAGCGCCACCATTCCCATCACATAGGTCGCCCAGTGGCCCTTTTTCGGGGAAAGCGCATCCAGTTCGAAGGTGAACTCCTGATTAAAATCCAAAGAGTAGATTCGGCAGTTTTTCAAACCGTTTTTTTGGATCGCGACCCAAATCCCCTGCTCCACGGCGGCTGGAAATACAAACCCTTCTTGATAGTCCGTATGCTCTCCGATCAGGTTGATGCGCCCGGGGGCAAAAGAAATGAGCGGTGACGACTCAAATAGATTCCGAAAAGTGGTTTGGATTGGGTTGATCATGGGTTTGGCTGATGTTGTAGGTTTTGGCGAAGAGTCGATGACATGACAATAACCGATCACCTATGACTTTCAAAAATGCTGGGAAGACCTACGGGGCACCAAAGTAGTCTCCAAGACGATGGAGATAGGGTCCTCAGAAGCTATCCCATCCAGCTGATCCAATAGGTGGCTCACCGCCAATTTCCCCATTTCATAGCCGGGTTGAGCGACAGTGGTGAGTGGGGGCTCCACAACGGCGGAGGTAGGGTTGTTGGTAAATCCGGCCAAGGCGATGTCCTCCGGGATTTTGATTCCCAAAGTTCTCCATTCGGTAAGCACATCCACCGCCACGGGATCAATCATACAAAACACGGCATCCGGTCGAGGCTGCATTTCGGTGATTTCCCTTGCGATTTTGATGTTGCCCTCTGTGGTGAGGTCGCTTATCCTGATCAATTCCTTGTCAGGTTCGATGCCAAATTCCGCTAGCGCGCTTAGATATCCCTCTTTTCGTTTTTTTGAAATGTAGAGATCCTCGGGGCCTGAGACATACACTATACGCCGAGAGCCATTTTCCAGCAGGTGCTTGACGACCTGGTAGGCGCCTCCCGCGTCGTTGAAAGTTACCTTGGAAACGGGGATTTCCTCATGCACCCGGTCGAAGAGCACAAAGTTGATTTCCCGGTTATACAGCTCGTACAAATGTTCGTATTGGTTGGTTTCCCGGCTGAGCGAGATGAGCAGGCCGTCCACCTGGCTGGATACGAGGGTGCGGATGTTGGCCTTTTCCTGCTCCAACGACTCGTTTGACTGGCAGATCATCACGTTGTAGCCTCGCTTGTTGGCGGCGTCTTGTATACCACTGATGCAGGATGCGAAAAAGTGCGAAGTAATTTCGGGCACGATGACGCCGAGTGTTTTGGATCTTGAGATGCGAAGGCTCTGGGCGAGGAGATTGGGCTGGTAGTTCATCTCCTTGGCCATTTCCACGATCTTTCTCTTCGTTTCAGGATGTAATTCCGGAGAGTCCTTCAGAGCTCTGGAGATCGTAGAAACCGATACGCCAAGTTTTTTGGCGATTTCCTTCATCGTGATTTGATGGCCTTTTTTCATGGTTTTTTGGGTGTCCTATTCTCAAGCTTGCAATCGAATGCACTGGCACAAATTGCAAAAAACTTTAGAATTATCACTATTCCTGGTAGACGGTGTACAAAACAGTTTCCCCAACGGCCCGCAACGTACGGGTGTCGATCAAATCCATGTTGTCCAGATGGGTGTGATGGTAATGGCTAAAACCAAAATCGGGTGAAAATTCGATGATGTCTATCGTCGGAATGCCGGCATTGGCATTGACAAAGGCATGGTCATCCAGGATCTCCGGGGCGTCTTTTTGGATAAAGAAGTCCGAATGTCCCAATTTGGCGGCATTGGACCAGACTTTGGATACGATGCCGCTTGCATACTGTCTGGAGTAGCCTTCGCGGTAGAACTTGGCATTTTTGCCGCCTACGAGGTCCACCAAGATGCCATAGTAGGCGGAGTAATTCGGGACATGCTTATTCTTGGACCAGTATTGGGAGCCATGGCACCACCAATACTCTTGGGCATTGTTGCGGGTGCGGGACTTTTCCGGCTCTCCGTCGTCTTCCCCGTCGAATAGGATGATGTCTATTCCCACCTCAGGTTTCAGTTCTTGGGAAGCGATAATTCTTGCCACCTCCAACAAAACTCCAACCCCGGAGCCACCGTCGTTTGCTCCGTCAATGGGCTGGTCCAGGCGCTCGGTGTCCTTGTCGGCGATTCTTCGGGTATCCCAGTGCGCGGCCAAGAGGATTCTTTTGCTCGCTTGGGGATTATAGGAGGCGATGATATTGCTCAAGTCCCAAGTTAGTCCGTCGTAGGTTTTGGCCTGAAAGTCCTGCGTCTGTACACTCCAGCCGTAGCCCTCTAACTTGGAAATCATCCAGTTCTTGGTGTCGCTGTGGCCTTTGGTGCCGGGTACACGGGGACCAAAGTCGACCTGCTTTTGGACAAATGCGTAAGCAGAATCTGCGTTGAAAGTGGGGTAGGGCTTGACTGCAATTTCCTCGACTACAGTTTCGGTGGGTTTTTCGCCGGAGCAAGCCCAAGCGAAGACCAACAAACCAATCAGCCAAAATCTATTCTTCATACGCCCAATCTATTTTTTCTTTCATATCTTTTACCACAAAGCCCAGGGCCTTGAGGCCGGAACGGATCTCGTCCACTTTTGAATAGTCGCGAGCTGTTTTCGCCTCGGAATACAGCTTGAGCAAGAGCTCCAGCATCGCACCTTGCACATCGCCTTTTTCCTCTACCAAACCCAAGATGTCCACCACAAAAGTGATGAAGGTGTCTTTCAGCTTCGCAAAAACCTCCTCACCCAATGCCGCCGCAGCCAATTGGCCCGTGAAGATGGAGTTGATTTTCTTCAGCAGGTTAAACAAGTGACCGATTGCCTGCGCAGTATTGAAATCATCATCCATCGCACGGTAAGCCGCGGTGATGCTGCTTTCGATTTGCTGGATTTGGTTGTCGTCCAAAGCCACCGCTTCGTCTGGTGTAAACTCCAGCATGCGTGCGATTCGAAGGCCGTTGATGAGTTTTTTGTATCCTTTCTGCGCTGCTTTCAATGCTTCGTTGGAGAAGTCCAGCGTGGAGCGGTAGTGGGCAGTCAGCATAAAATATCGGATCGTCATCGGACTGTAGGCCTGCTCCAGCAGTTTGTGGTTGCCGGTGAAGAGCTCCTGCAGATTGATGAAGTTGCCCAAAGACTTGCCCATCTTCTGTCCGTTGATGGTGATCATGTTGTTGTGCATCCAATATTTGGCCGGATCGTGGTGGTTGCAGGCATTGCCTTGCGCAATCTCGCATTCATGGTGCGGAAACAGCAAATCCATGCCACCGCCGTGGATGTCAAACTGGGTTCCCAAGTATTTGGAACTCATGGCAGTACACTCTAGGTGCCAGCCTGGAAAGCCTTTGCCCCAAGGAGAATCCCACTTCATTAGATGCTCAGGCGAGGCATTTTTCCAAAGGGCGAAATCCGCCGCGTTGCGCTTCTCGTCCTGACCGTCCAAGGTGCGACTTCCGCTCATCAGGTCTTCCAGGACTCTTCCGGAGAGTTTGCCGTATTTATAGCTTTCGTTGTATTTGAGTACGTCAAAATAGACCGAGCCATTCACTTCATAGGCAAGACCCTCTGCTAGAATCGCTTCGACCAAGGCAATTTGCTCTGGGATATGTCCGGTGGCGCGAGGTTCAATGCTAGGCTTCCACGTATTCAACAAAGCCATATCGCGATGGTAAGTGTCCGTGTATTGCTGCGCCACTTCCATGGGTTCCAGTTGCTCCAGCTTGGCCTTTTTTGCGATCTTATCCTCTCCCTCGTCGGCATCGCCTTGTAGGTGTCCTACGTCGGTTATGTTTCGGACATAGCGTACGCGATAGCCCAAGTGGGTAAGGTAACGATTGACAGTGTCAAAAGTGACGGCTGGGCGGCCGTGCCCTAGGTGGGCATCGCCATAGACGGTAGGTCCGCAGACATACATGCCCACAAAGGGCGGGTTGATGGGTGCGAAATCCTCCTTTTGGCGGGTGAGGGTATTGTATAGCTTGAGCTGATGGGGTTTCATAGGAAGTACAAAGTACCAAGAACGGGGATTTTCCGATTTTGATTCAGTTTGCAAAATAGGGGATTCGCCTCGGGAAATGAAAGGGAATGCAATTACTGCTTGCCCGAAGCAGTCAAATTCCTTTTCCATCCCTCCAGCAATTCCGCTTCGCTCAGCTTCAAATCCGCAAGCAATCCGTCAAGTGAGCTTTGTTTCAATAAACTGAAAAGCTTTTGCCTTCCAAATTCCTGATCGATGTAGGCGACGACCGAGCCCGAAAGTCCATAGCGGTATTTTCCAGTCCAAAAATCCTTTAGTGCAGCAGGCACCTCTCCGTTTTGGATTGCAAACCTGAGCTCCGAAAGTCTATTTTCATCCAGTTGGCCGGAGGCGTAAACGGCCAATCCCTCCACAAACCAATCCAAGCCCTCGATTGTGCTAAAGTCAAAAGTAGGGTGGTGCTGTCCGTGGAAAACGTGTACCAGTTCGTGTGTGATCAGGTTTTGGGTCTTTTGGCTTTCTGAATACTTGTGCTCGCAGGAGAGCTCATCCCATTTTTTTGGAGAGATGATGTCGAGTTTGGTGCCCACTCCGCTGGCGACCATCCAGCATTCGGACTTGAATTCTGGAAAGTTCCAGTCCTTTTGCCAAGTGCTGTCTAGGGAAGTTCGGCTGGGATGGATGTAAATGTCAAAGTCCTTGGGAAAATGCTTGGCGAAAAAAACCGTGGTCTGTTCCACTCCTTTTTCAAACAGAGGCTTGTATTCTGTCAGGTTTTGGCGATCCGATTCTTGAAAGAAGTAAGTGCAATCTTTGGCAGACTCGCTGATCCAAGGATTTGGTCCCGGGTTTGTTGCAAAAAGCAAATGAAGAAAGACAGGTAAAATGAGCGATGGATTCATTTTTGAAAGGGTGCGGGGCTGAGATTTGGCGTCCGAAATTTAGGAAAACCTTACTATCTAGCTTGACTTGATGCGTTTTGGAAGAAGAGAAAATGCCTCTCTAGTCGAGGATCTTTGTCCAAGCCTGATATATTTAGCGATCGATCCATATCTGTGAATTCATTTTTATGAGAAAAAACTTTTTCCCACATCTATTCCTGTTCTCGCTTTTGATCATGGTGTGCTTTTCCTGTACCGAACCGGAAAAGGAAGAATTTATCCAACAGCAGGTTATCCCTGGCGAGTTGCCGGATCCGACGGTGATCGAAGTTGAGGGTACCTACTACGCTACTGGCTCCTCCAATGCTTGGGGGCCCTACTACCCGATCTACGAATCCAAGGATCTCAAGAATTGGACATTCGTTGATTACGTTTTTCGGGAAAAGCCCGACTGGACGATCAACAGCTTTTGGGCGCCGGAGCTTTTTTACAAAGATGGGACTTTCTATTGCTACTATACCGCAAGACGCAAAGACGGGGTTTCCATGATCGGGGTCGCCTCGACCAAGGATATCAAGCAGGGCTTTCAAGATCACGGCGTGATCATCGAGTGGGGCGAGGAGGCCATCGATGCCTTTGTCAACCAACAGGGAGAGGATTTGTACATCACTTGGAAGGCTTATGGACTGACGAAGGGCAAGCCCATCACGCTCTTGGGCTCCAAACTGAATGAGGATGGACTGTCGCTGGAAGGCGAAGCTTTTGAAGTCCTCGTAGCTGATGCGAATTCTTGGGAAAGAGGAGGCATCGAAGGCCAAGCCATTTTGGAAAGAGGCGGCTACCTGTATATGCTCTATTCGGGAAATGCCTGCTGCGGGGCCAATTGCGACTATCAGGTTGGAGTGGCACGGGCCAAAACGATGGAAGGTCCTTGGGTGAAATATGCAGGAAATCCCATTCTGGTTGGCAACGAAAATTGGAAATGTCCCGGACATGGAACGGCAGTCCAATCGGGCGAAGATTGGTACTATCTCTACCATGCCTATCCCGCCCAGGGTTTCCCCAATCTGGGCAGGTCAGCACTGCTGAGCCAGATCGCTTGGGATGAGGAAACAGGCTGGCCAAAATTTTCGGCCAATTCCCAAGCTGGAAGCTCAGCAATTTTGGCGAGTGACTTTACGGATAGTTTCGAAGGAAATCAGCTGAAAGCTGACTGGCGCTTTGACGTGGAAGCGGGTAATTCGACTTCGAGAGTTGAGAATGGAAACTTGATCTTGGCGGCAGATTCTATGGCTTTTCCAGCCTTCTTGGGTATCAACCCCGAGAAAGCCAATGCGGAGTTCCAAACCCAAGTGCCGGGGAAAAGTGAGGTTTTAAGAAGTTTGACGTTCTATGTGACCAAGGACAATAGCCTTGGCTTAGGCGTGCAGGGAGATTCGCTGAAGCTCTGGAAAATGAGCCAAGGAGAATTTCAGATTGTGGAAAGAAAAGCCCTTGATTCATCTGGAGGGGTTCACCTCAAAGCCAAAATGACAGGTGGAAAGCAGTTTCAGTTTTTGGTCAGTTCGGATGGTCAAAATTGGGAATCTATTGGTGGCGAGGTCGCCGGAGACAATCTGGCCTGGTGGTCTTGGGGGATGAAGGCGGGACTTTCCGTGAAGGGAAATGGGGGTGGAAGCTTTGGGGAGTTTGGGGTGAGGTATTGATCTTGCTAGTCTCAAATTTCTTGGGATCGTAGAGCGAATTTCAAACTGAAAATATTCTTTGACAAATTTAAAATGTAATAGAAATCCCAAAAAAAACTTACTATGACTCAGCCAGAACTCTTACCGGTAAAGCGTTTTTTACTTGCCTTTTCATTGTTTCTGCTGTGCTGCCCGGCCTACTCGCAATACCGCCTCGCCAAGGTTGAAGAATTCAAAGTAAACTCACTGTTGGAAGTGGATATCGTGGATTATTCCCCCAAGAGTAAACTTTATCTAGGTTTTGTAAACTCCCCCGAAAGCGAAAGAATCTTGCTCATCAACAAGAAGGGTGAAATCGTCGCCGACAAAAAATTAAAAGGGCAGGGGCCCAATCAATACGTGTCAAACCTCAATTGTTTGGGTTTCTCGGACGATGGCGATATATGGTTGCAAACTGTCACCCACCTTTTACTCTATGACCAAACGCTTTCGGTGAAAAAGAGGATGACGTATCCGTCCAGCGTTCAGACACAGATTTTCGGGAGGAAGGAGGCTTTTTCTTATTTCTATCCCGATGATACGAAATCGGGAGTTGCGTTTGTCACAAATGCTTCTGGTACCAATTCCTATATGCCGAACGCCAAGACAAATAGCAATCTAATCGAAGTTTACAATTCCGCCTCGGAGAAGGAGTATAGAATTGCGCCTGTATCTGATAGAATGATATTCAAAAAGTTGGGGAATGATTTGGCAAGCTCACTCTACTTTATTGTCTATAGTGTGGACAGGATAAACCATAGGCTTTTCCTGACCACGAGACTGGATGACGAGATCACGCAGTACGATTTGAGGACGGGGAGGTTGGAGTCCAGGATAAAGATCAACCACGGGGAATTCAAGGTGTTGAAATTGAGCTCAATTTCCTTGAAAGACTTGAGCTCAGAGGGTAGAGAGTCGCTTGGAGCCAGAAACCATAAGGTGTTCACACTAGGTGGAAACCTTTTGGTTTTGGATTATATAAGAGAGATACCCAGTGGAATTTACGAAAAGAAAAAATTGGATGATCCTACCTACCACCATCATCAAGATGCAAGCTATCATCGGCTGATATTTTTTAGTGGGGGGAAGCAAGTTTCAGAAGATATACCGATGCCTAAGAATGGGGTGTTGATGGCCTCCCTGCCGGAGAATCAGCTCCTTTTTAAGATCAAAAATCCAGACATAGAAGAGGATTTTATAAGATATGAGGTTTATAAGGTAGAAAAGGAGTGACTCATTTGCTCCCAAGTGAGACAATGATCCTCCGAAATCGGTCAAACTTACCCAAAAGAAAATTGGAGCTCGGGAAGGGAATTTTGGAGAGTTTCGGGTGAGGTGTCAAAAATGGATATTTTGCCAATTGCAAATTGGAAAGGATATTGGGATGGAATTGCAAATTCACCCAGCGGGGAATCATGGAAAGCTTTTCCCAATTTAAAGCACTCCATGCAACTTTACATATTGCAGCAATAAAATCGTCTTGCCGTCCTTGATCTCTCCGTTTTCAACCATCGCCATGGCTTGGTCGATGGGAAGCTCCAAAACTTCAATGTTTTCCTCCTCATCTTCTGCTCCGCCGCCTTCGCTCACTTTCATGTCATTTCGGTATTCTGCGATAAAGAAGTGTAGAATCTCAGTCACAGAACCGGGGGACATGTAGGCTTCGAAGACCTTCCTCACTTTGGAGATCTTGTAGCCGGTCTCTTCCTCGGTTTCCCTTCTGATGCAGTCTTCTGCATTTTCGTTGTCGAGCAATCCTGCGCAGGCTTCTATCAGCATGCCGGACTCGTTGCCATTGATATAGGTAGGCAGGCGAAACTGTCGCGTGAGAATCACCGTCTTTTGCTCGGGATTGTAGAGTAGGATGGTGGCGCCATTGCCTCGGTCATAAGCCTCCCTGCTTTGGGTTAAAACCTCCCCATTTTTCTTGCTGTATTGGTAAGTGACTTTTTTGAGGATGTACCAGTTGTCAGAAAGGATCTGGGTATCGGTGATTTTTACGTTTTGGATCATGGGAAGCGAAGTAATTTCAAAAATGGATTTTACAAAATTCTCCAACCATATCTGGAAGAGGTATTCTTTCTAATCCTTCCTAGAGGAAGGAAAAATGGTGCGGGGAAAGTTGCGAGGATTTTTTATTTGTAATTAAGCGAAGCTCAATTTGCCTTTTGGCTTTGGGATCGGGCGGCCAAGGTCTTGGGCGGTTTCAATCCACTCTTGGATGACCTGCTGTGCATGATCTAGCGCTTGCGCGTAGCTTGCGCCGTCTGCCATGCATCCCGAAAGTTCTGGAACCTCCGCGATGAAAGCTTGGTCTTCTTCGCTCCAGTAGATAATGATCTCGTATTTGTACTCAGTTCTCATCTTTACCTAGGTCTAAACGGTATTTCAATATAAGGTTTCTTACTTGTTTTACCTGATAGGCTTTTGCTTTGCCTTGTGACTCTTGGATATTGAGGATTTCTTCAACTTCCTTTTTGTGGAAAATATGATGGCTGCCCTTCACCCGTTCTATAAATCCAAACAAGCCCAAGAGAGTTCTCAAATCCTCAAAATCTATGTTTTGGTCAGATCTTCCCTGAAGAATTTTGAGTAAGAGCTTCTCGTACTTTCCCATAGTCTCAATATACAAAGAGCCCTTTGGGATTTTTTCCCAAAGGGCTCTTGTTTCTTGAATCTAGATTCTTGATTCTAAGCTACTTGATACTAGTTATCAGTGCTTGAAATGGCGGACTCCCGTCATCACCATGGCCATGCCGTGCGCGTCGCAGAATTCAATGCTGTCCTGATCTTTGATCGATCCACCTGGCTGAACCACCGCGGTGATTCCGGCTTCATGCGCGATCTCCACGCAATCCGGGAAAGGGAAGAAGGCATCGGAAGCCATTACTGCACCTTTCAACTCAAAGCCGAACTCCTTGGCTTTGATGATCGCCTGACGCAAAGCATCCACTCTGGAAGTCTGGCCTACTCCACTTGAGAAAAGCTGGGTATCGTTGCTCAATATGATCGTGTTGGACTTGGTGTGTTTACAGACTTTCGCCGCAAAAACCAAAGCATCCAGTTCTTTTTCATTAGGAGCGACCTTGGTCACCACTTTGAAATCCGCCTTACTTTCGGTAGCCAGATCCTTGTCCTGCTCGATTACCCCGTTCAGAAGGGTTTTGATCATCTTGGTTCCTGGAAGCGCCATTTTCTGTCGAAGAAGGATTCTGTTTTTCTTGCCTTTCAAAACGGTCAAAGCTTCCTCGGTGAACTCAGGAGCGATCAACACCTCAAAGAAAAGCGAGTGCATCTCTTCAGCGGCAGCTTTATCCACAGTTTGGTTGGTTACCAAGACTCCGCCAAAAGCGGAAGTGGTGTCCGCTTCAAAGGCCTTCTTGTAGGCTTCCTGCACGGTGTCGGCGATTGCGCATCCGCAGGCATTGGTGTGTTTGAGGATGGCGAAGGCGGTTTGGTCAGGGAATTCGGCGATCAAATTTACCGCGGCATCCACGTCCACTAGATTGTTGTAGGAGAGTTCCTTGCCGTTCAGTTGGTCAAAAAGCGCTTCCATGTCTCCATAGAAATGTGCCGCCTGATGAGGATTTTCTCCGTAACGCAAGGCTTTGGCTTTCGTCTCCGACACTTTCAGCGCTGGGATGTTTTCGGTTTGATTGAAGTAGTTAAAGATATGGGTGTCGTAGTTGGAGGACACTTGGAATGCCTGCGCGGCGAAGTAGCGGCGGTCTTCGATAGTCGTGCCGCCATCTTGCCCGGACAGTTTGGCTTCCAGTTCGGTGTACTGGTCTTTGGAAGCGATGATGATCACGTCTTTGAAGTTTTTGGCAGCGGCACGGATCAGGGAGATACCGCCGATGTCGATCTTTTCGATGATGTCCGCCTCGGATGCCCCAGAAGCTACCGTCTCCTCAAAGGGATACAGATCCACGATTACCAAATCGATAGCCGGAATGCCGTATTCCGCAGCTTGGGCCAAATCGCCCTCGTTCTCTCTTCTGTGCAAGATGCCTCCAAAGATCTTCGGGTGGAGCGTTTTTACTCTGCCACCAAAAATAGATGGGTAAGAAGTGAGCTCCTCGACTGGGATGACTTCAGCACCTTGCTCTTCTATAAACTTCTGGGTACCACCGGTGGAGTAGATTTTCACTCCATGCTTTTTCAGCAATGCGATGATAGGTTCGAGATTGTCCTTGTAGTAGACGGAGACGAGCGCGGATTCGATTTTTTTGACGGCCATTTCTAAATGGTTTTGGATGATTTCAGGGGAAAGCGCAAAGGTAGGAAAAAGCGGGCAAGGCGGGAAATGAGATCGAGGCATTTCGGAAAACGCTGTTTTGCATGAGGTAAAGAAAAGGAAATTCTGATTCTTGTCCCGAACTGTATCTGTTTGTCTGGAGGTTGCTTTTCTTGAACACCCAAGAGAGACTGTTCAATTAAGTGTGTCTGCTAAATTCACACAAGATGAAGAAAAACCAG
>CAZTJM010000124.1:0-13329 GCA_964613865.1 uncultured Limnohabitans sp.
AGCAAACTGGCTTGGGAATCCCTGTTTGTAGATACGATTTCCCGATTGGGACGGCCGAGGGAAGTGAGGAAGGCATTGTTGGCCACGACTGCCGCTCTGGCAAAGGGAAGGCTGGGTTTGGCTTCCGGGATAAGCTCGTAAGGGCGAAACTTCACCTCCGCCGAATCAAAAAGCGGTGCCGAGAGCTGGCTGACGGCATCCGAAAACTGCTCCGCGGTCAGGCGTCTTCTGACCACTCCTTGGAATTTGAAATTCTCCGCCAAAAGCTCTTCGGGTGAGGCAATGGCTACGGACTGACTTTGGTAAATACGAGAGGAAGCGATCTGAAAGATGAGCCGCTTGAGGTCGTAGCCGTTTTCGACAAAATCCACGGCCAACCAATCCAGCAAGTCCTGACTCCAAGGTGCGTTGTCCATCTCGTCGGCTGGCTCTACTATGCCGCGGCCCATGAGTTGCTTCCAGATCCGGTTGACCACCGTACGATACATGCGTCCGTTGGCGGGCTGCACGAGCTGTTCTGACAGTTGTCTCAGCTTTTCGGCTTTGGTGGCGAGGCTGTCGATTTCGCCGAGCTCTTCCCAGAGGATCTTGGTCTTGGCCATCTCCCCGGTTGGAGTTTCGCAGCGGCTGACCTCCAGTGTGGAGTCGGCAAAGATGTTGGCGAAGGCGTAGGACTGCTCCAGCTTCCAGTCGCTGATGAAGCTGTCGTGGCAGGAGGCGCATTTCAGGTTGAGGCCAAGGATGACTTGTCCCACATTTTGCGCAGCCTGCATTTCCACTCGCTGGGAAGCGTTGACCGTTCCGCGCCAGCGTATGCCCTCGATGAAGCCTTTGGATTTTTCAGTGGGGTTGAGCAGTTCTTTGACCAGCTGATCATAGGGCTTGTTGTCCCGGATGGAAGTATAGAGCCAGTCTGTAATCGCGAAGCGGCCTTTGGTGATGTACCCTGTACCGGTATAGTCATTTCGGAGGAGGTCGTTCCAAAAGGTCAGCCAGTGTTGCGCAAAGTCGTCCTTTCGCTCCAGTAGGTTTTGGAGGCAGATATCCCGCTTCTCGGGATTGGGGTCGCTCTCAAAAGCCCCAAGTTCCTCCGGTGAGGGCAGCAATCCGATGACATCCAGATAGATCCTTCTTAGGTAGGTGCGGTCATCCACCACCTCGCTCCAATCGAGCTCATTTTGCTGAAAATATTGATCCACCCAGCGGTCGATGGGATTCTCCAAGCCTGGCTTCGCTGGCGGCAAGTCGGGCTTCCTGGGAGCAAATGCCGCAACCCGATAGATGGATTGCTGGGCGACACCATCCGGCCAAGGAGCTCCTTTTTCGATCCAAAGCGTCAGGAGTTTGATTTCATCCTTGCTGAGCAACTTGCCTTTGGAAGGCATGACGTCCTCATGGTTTTTCCCCAGGGAAATCCTTCGGATCATCTCGCTTTCTCCTGGTTTTCCCGCAACGAGTATGGGCCCATTTTCCCCGCCTGCAAATACAAATTCCTTCTCATCGAGACGGAGCTCCCCCTCGATCTTGGAGCCGGAGTGGCATTTGTAGCAATTGTGTGCGAAAACCGATCTGACATTAGTCGCCAGTAGGACTTCCTGATCCGGAGAAAGGTCAGACGTGAATGCCGCAAGATCAATTGTAATGGATTCCGGTGAATCTGCATTTTCTTGCCAAGGCAATACCTCCGTCAGAAAATCCTCCCCGTGGGTGAGGGAAGCGCCGAAATGTCCCGCCAGCCCGACACCGATCCCGGAGATGAAAAGTAGGGTTCTGTATACGGGGATGGCTGTGGCTTTAGGTTTCCTTTTCCGCAGGAAAAAAAGCAACACCAAACTCAGACCTGCCGAAGTGATTCCAATCCACTGATGGATATCCAAGATCTGACCGGTTACGCCTTCGTTGCTTGCGAGAAGCAATCCGAAAACCGCAGAAATGACAGCGCTGACTGCTCCTGCCAAAGCCAGGATGCGGATGCCCGGACGGAGCGGATGTTTGAAGTTTTTGAAGGTGAAAAGCTCCAGAAATCCCGCGAAGATCAGGAGACTGATCGGGAAATGGACGATCATCGGATGCAGTCTTCCAAACAACTGCCAGAGCCAAAAGCCGGAATCGGAACCGCCATCTTGCGCCAGCAAAGGAAAGCTTCCCAAGAACATGGCGAAGAATGCCGACAGGGCAGGTACTTTGGTAAGCAAAAGAGACTTTTGAGATACTCGGGGCATTTTCAGAAATGGAAAGAGTTGAAAATATAAGTGTTTTGCCCACACTTTCTGTCCTGATACAACCCTTTATGTCCGGGTTTGGGCTATTTCTGGCCTAGCTTAAATTGAACACGATCAACGGTTAAACACTGAATTTCCGACGTAAGCTATTTACAAAGTCTTGTGTCTTGATTCTTAAATCTAGAGTCTTGACTTACTCCACTACCAGCCAGGTATAGCCCTTGGCGGGAATGACGACTGGGACGCTTGCCTCATAGGCTCGGTTGAGCGGATAGCTTTTTGGACTTCCTTCCTGCTCTCGGATGCTGGCTTCTTCACTCAGCCCGGTGTAATAAAGCGGAATGGAGATGTCTTTTTTGATTGCCTCCGATGTGGGATTAAACAACATGATCAGCCCTTTTTCTTTCCCTTTTGGATCTACGTGCATCCAGCCGTCCCAGTCCCTCCCGTCGGCGCGCCGGAGCCGGATGATATCCGCATTCAGGATGTCTCGATATCTCCTGTACCAGTCTATGACTTCGATGACAGTGGCTTTGGTTTCCTCCGTGTCATAGAGCCTCGGCCCTCGGTAGCAGGCCTGGATTCCCGCTCCGTAATATTGCATCATGAGCTGGCGGTAGTCGTCCAGGTGATCCTTGAGCGGTTCCAGTACCGCGTCCGCTCCGCCGCCGTGATAGGCAGTCAGAGGCACAAAACCCCAACCCATCGAAGGCGTCTTTTCCCAGGTCGCATCGTAGATGTTTTGGCGGTTTAGGATTTTCTGACGGTCTCTCGGCAGGGCGAAATTCACCTCGCGGTATCCCATGGCGATCTTGTGGGTCCCATCCAGGAAGTACCAGTCCGGTGCATTAATGTAGATTCCCTTGCCGTTCATCCATTGGTAAAGTCCCTTTTGGAGATTGATCTGGGTCCATTGGGAGTCGACCAGTCCCTTATGGGCGGGATGGGAAGTCGAAGCGCAGACATCGCCGGGGTAGGGACCGTCATTTTCGAAGATGTCAAAGCCCGTTTCGGTGTAGAACTTTTTAAGTTTGCTGAGGTAATCGAGCCCCCATTGGCTACCCATGCAAGGAGCATTTCCGAAAAACGCTCCTCCGGGTTTTCCCGTGACGGGGCTGATCACATCCGTCTCGGGGCCGATACTTCGGGAGGAAAAGAGCGAATAGCCGCCAATTTTGATGCCTTTTTCGTGCGCATAATCCGCCAGGGATTTCCAACGGGCAATATTTTCGGGGGACTCGTCCTCCATGTTGATATGGCTGCCAAAGCTCAGGATCAGGGCTTCATAGCCGGTGGCGACGCACTGGTCGATGGCGGTGCGCACCTGCTCGTCGTTTTTGCTGACCAGGTGCATGAAAATCGGGTTTTGCATGGCCCAGGGGGTAAGCGCCCGGTACATTTTCCGGCGGGCCAGGCCGTTTCTCTCGCGGTCGTAGCTGTCCAGCACCAGCTCATAGCTCCGTATGGATCGGAAGCTTCCATTTGGGGCAAGGTCGATTCCGATCCCTTTTTCCGGGTAGACTTCCAGCGTGCTCGGAGTTTGGTAGTTATAATTCACTTGGGAGGTGTAGGCCGAATCCTGCTTCCAGTGACTGGCTTGGTTGCTGAGCTCCGCATTCATGGAGTTGTTAAAGGCAAAATCACTCTCCACGTATAATTGATGCGGTTTTTTCATCTGTTGGGTGCTGCCTACTACCGCAGACTCCTCCTCCACGGTGCCGAGGATTTCGTGGACGACCTGATTGATATGGACGGAATTCGGCCCCTCGTTTTCCAGCGTTAGATATTTTCCGATCAGCGGGAGGTCGTCGTAGATTTCGTAGTGGACGCTCAGGTTTAGCCCCGGAAATTTGGGATGGCTATAAGAGAAAGATACTTTTTTCCCCTTGCCACCTTTTTCTTGGCTCGTCCAAAATTGGGTTTTGGAAGGGAAAAGAGGGGCGATATCAGAGACTTGGTAGTCTTGGTATCGAAAATTGTGGTCGGAAGAGCTGACTTGGGAAAGCCATTCTTTTTTGAAAAATCCCCGTTCTTTCAGATCCAAAGTCCCACCGACCTGATATTCGACTCCATCCAAAATGACCCTTGCTTCTGGCATGACCGTGCGGAGAAGCTGCTCTCCGGTAGCCAGATTGGAGAAGTCGAAGCAAACCAGATTTGGAGTGAGATAAAAGCTGCGTCGGATCAGTCCGTTGGTCAGTTGGATTTCATTTGGGGATATTTCCACGACTTGGGCCGGCCTGGGCTTCCCGTCCACCAGCCAATCGCCAGCCTCAGTTTGCGCCAGCGCCAAGTGTGAAAACAGCATGGCTAGAAGAAAAAGAAAAGAATTAATACTGCGGCAGATCCTAAACGCTGGAAAAGTAAACATGGGCAAATTGGGTTTTTGGCTAAAATTCGCCTGAAAATAAACCTTCGGCCTAACTTTCCCATCCCGAGTAGCCTGAATTGGTGCTTTTGCCCAAAAAAAAAACAGCCCTGAATGAAAATGATCCAGGGCTGTTTACGGGTATTGGCGGGTGAGATTTACTGATCCGCTTTGTTTTTAAACTCAATCTCGATCAGGCTCATCAGGACCTCTTCTCCTTTGGCATTGGGGTTTTTGAAAATCAGGTAAATATCCTGAAATCCGCTAACCTGCTTGATCGGAGTTTTGGCCCGTGGAGCCACCTGTCTTCTCCAGTCAAGCATGTTCATGCCTTGAGGTGGACGGAAGCCCATTTCCACTCTTCCAATAGTTTGGGATTGGCCCAGCAGCTCTCCAGTCGGTGAGCCTAGCCGTACTTCCACCGAGCCACCGATACCGCCGTTTCTGGCGCTGATGCCAGCTATCACGTCGATCTGCTCGATTCCTGTCATATCAATATCCTCAAAGGCAATATGGGAATTGTCGCCAATCATTAGGAAGCTGACACTAGGCGTGGTGAGCAGTTGCACTCCTCTTCTGTCCACGGAAAGTTGGGGGTCGAGGAAGGGATTTCTCAGCGCGATATAATCCACGCCAGAGAGCGAGCCGATGGCTCCGGCACCTTTATCAGCATAGGATGCCCTCAGCAGGAAGCTGCCTTGGCCGTTTTCTCCCTCGGGTACGACGGCATTCGCTTTTCCCGTCAAAGGAAGTGAGGAGATATTTGCCTGGGTATCGTCCATAGACAAAATGTAGTCGACCATCCTTCTGACATCCGCTTGGGGAATAGAAGGGTGCGCGGCCATGCCATGTTCTCCCCATACGCCAGCACCGCCATTGATGATTTTGTCAATGAGGTATTTGGTATTTTCCTCGGAGTTGGGGTATTTCTCTGCAACTGCTTGATAGCTCGGGCCTATGGATTTTTCGCTGTATTGGTGGCAGGACTTGCAGTCGCTGCCCTCGATGAGGTTTTTGCCGAGGTTCAAGATGGCTGCATTCTCCACGCCGCTTTGCTTGGAGGCGATCTCTATTGGATCAAAGCCAGCAGGCACATAGTCAAAAGTCACCGCGACCTCCTCAGGCTTGATCTTCCCGTCCTCGGTGTTGCCGTCTTCCCTGTCGGACACGGTGATGGAGTAGGGTAGTTCCTTTGTGCCAAACCAGAAGGACTTGTTTAAGCCTCCAAAGTCGATCTGTACTGCCGGAGGTTCGTTGCCAGCGACGATTTCTAGTGAGCTACTGTTTGTTTCTCCCTTGGTGTCGGTTACTGTCAGTTCGACTTGATAGGTGCCAGGTTCGTTGAATGTGAAGCTAGGGTTGGCGTCGGTGAGCGTCTCGTTAAATCCATCGTTATTGCTGATTTTCCAAGAATAGGACAATTTCCCCTGGTCGTATTCGTCGTAGTCATTTGTCCCTTCAGAGCTCAATGCGACGGTAAGCGGCACGGAGCCTGAGAGCTTGTCCGAGGACGCGGTCACGTTGGGTTTGCGGTTGCCTTTGTTGTATTCGATCTTGATCAGGCGGGAATTGGCGTTGCCCCGGAACCAAGCCGAGCCGTATTCGAGGATGTAGAGTGCTCCGTCAGGCCCAAAGTCCATGTCAATGGCGGAACTGAAGGTTTCATTCGGCAGCACGCGTTCCATGCTTTGATAGTCACCATTTTCATCCATGCTGACTGCGAAAATCCAGCCCCGCATAAAGTCCACGATCAGCCATTTGCCTTCGTAGTAGGCTGGAAAGCGAAATGGCGCGTCGTTCTTGAAATCAGCCTTGCGGAAAACAGGTCCGCCGGTCGCACTTCGTCCCGAGCTTCCTAATTGCGGGAACACCTCGGAAGGCCCATAAGGATAGTAAATCATCGCGGGTACGACTGGAGTCGGAAGTTCTCTCAAGCCGGTATTGTTGACGGATTCATTCACTGGCTTGGCTGGGTCATAGGGAGCTCCATAGGAGCTGTCGGCGTGGTTGTGTCGGTTGTATGGATAGTTGTCACCGATGAAATAAGGCCAACCGAAGAATCCAGGGCCCTTCGCTTGGTTGAACTCATCGTAGCCCTTTGGCCCCCAAATGGAGTCCACGGAAGCATCCGGACCAACCTCTCCCCAGTAGAGATAGCCGGTTTTGCTGTCCAAAGTCGGCCTCCAGGGATTGCGATGACCCATGGTGTAGATCTCTGGTCTGGTTTTCTCGGTGCCTTCAGGGAAAAGGTTGCCCTTGGGAATCGTGTAGCTTCCGTCATCTTCGGGGTGGATTCGGAGGATTTTGCCTCTAAGGTCATTGGTGTTTCCCGGAGCACGCTGATCGTCGGCGTTTTCCATACCAGGTCTTTCGTCCAGGTTGGAGGATCCTTCGCGGGGGTTGACGGTGTTGTTGCCGACGGTCAGGTAGAGATTTCCCTCCGCGTCAAAGACCATCCCGCCTCCGGTGTGGCAGCATTCCTCACGCTGGGTGGGCACTTCAAGTACGATTTTTTTGGATGCTTTTACGAGTTCATTTCCTCGAAGCTCCCATCTTGCCAAGACGTGTTTTGTGTCTGTGGGATCTGCATAGTACATGTAGATCCAGTTGTTTTTCTCAAAATCCGGATGGGCAATCACTCCCATGAGGCCTTCCTCCGCCTCGCGTACTATGCCCTGCTTGTTCGTGTATTTGGTGTTGACCGGAATAGTGGCCAACAATGTCACCTCGCGGGTTTTCTCGTCAAGGATTTTGACACCGCCTTTTCGCTCTACGAAGAGGATCTTTCCTTCGGGGAGAAAGGTCATCTCCATGGGTTCGTCCATGCCTTCGGCCAGCACAACTTTGGTAAATCGGTTGTCTTCGGGCTTGATGCTGGGGTCGTCCTCGGGCTCGGACTTACAGGCCAACAGGCTCAATAATGCCAGCGCTACCAGCGAATTTTTGCGTAAAAGTTGGGTCATAGGGATGGTTATTGTAGGGTTAGGCTATAAGCAGAAAATCTATTGTCTCAATTTTAGTCAATTGATTGTCAATTCCAAAAAATATTTCTGGGCGGTAAATTGGGAGGATAGGTGTCGGACCTATTCTGTGGAGAAAGGATTGCTGATTGGTTTGTGCGCAGGGGGAGATAAAAATAGTTTAGGAAGCTTTCAACCTGCCAACTATCAAAAAATCCGGAAACCAGTTTTTGCTTTTTATATCTTTTGGCTGAAGTCTTTGAACCATGAGAAAACTATTGCTCCTCCTTTTCCTTTTGCCGGGCATCTCTTTTGCCCAAGACCATCAAAGCAACATCCGAAAAATCTACGATGCGGAGCTTTCGGCAGGACATACTTACAACAATCTCCGCTTTCTCTGCAAGGAAATCGGCAATCGTCTGGCCGGATCGCCAGGTGCCGCCGCTGCAGTGGAGTGGACTAGACAACTGATGGAAAGTTATGGTTTCGACACGGTATACCTGCAGCCGGTGATGGTTCCCCATTGGGAAAGGGGAGGAAAGGATGTCGTCAAGATCATCAATTCCAACAGGCATGGATCGCTGGAATTGAGCGCCTTGGCTCTTGGAAATACTCAAGGCACAGGTCCCTCAGGCCTTGTCGGAGAAGTAGTAGAGGTAAAAAGCATCCCCGAGCTTAAGGAACTTGGTGAGAAAGTCCGGGGCAAGATTGTCTTTTTCAACGGGCCGATGGACCCCACAAAGGTGGATGCTTTCGAAGCTTACGGTGGAGCAAATGCCCAGCGAAGCATTGGGGCGGCAGAGGCGAGTAAGTTAGGGGCGATCGGAAGTGTGGTCCGCTCTCTCAGCAATACGATCAATGACATTCCCCACACAGGTAGCCAGCGATACAACCCGGATTTCCCGAAAATTCCTGCTTTGGCGATCAGTACGCAGGACGCCGAACTGCTAAGCACCCTACTTTCCCAGCAGCCGGATTTGAAACTTTACCTGGAATCACACGGGGAGATGAAGGCTGACAAGCTTTCCTACAATGTAATCGGAGAGATCCGGGGTTCTGAAAAGCCTGAAGAAATCATAGCCATCGGAGGCCATATCGATTCTTGGGATGTAGGAGAAGGAGCCCATGACGACGGTGCCGGATGTATGCAAGGCATCGAAGTACTGAGATTGTACAAGGAATTTGGATGGAAACCCAAGCGGACGATCCGGGCCGTGATGTGGATGAATGAAGAAAACGGATTGAGGGGCGGAGTTAAATATGCGAAAATCGCAAAAGAAAAAGGCGAGAAGCATATTGCTGCGATCGAATCAGATTCAGGAGGCTTTTTGCCCATTGCGTTTTCCTCCTCTGGCACAGAAGAGCAGCGGGCAAAGCTGATGAGTTGGACTCCGCTTTTTAAACCCTATCAGGTTTGGAATTTGGAGAAGGCTGGAGGTGGTGCGGATATCGGACCACTCCGGGATCAAGGTCCTCTTTTGATTGGATTGGAGCCGGATTCGCAAAAGTACTTTCTCTATCACCACACCGAAGCGGATGTATTTGAGGCGGTGGATCAGCGGGAGCTGGAGCTCGGTGCCGCAGCCATGACTGCCTTGGTTTATTTGCTGGAGCAGGAGGGGATCTAATTTTGCCTGGCGGAATTGAAAATTTCCAAACTTGCCTAGCGGCTGATTGGCAGACTTCTATTCTATTCCCGAGTCGGGTAGCTGCCCAGCTTGGTATTTTCGGCCGCTAAGTCTTTCGTACTTTGGTTTTTGGGAATTGGAAACGTATTATCTTAAGCTTCGAATCACGCTGTTTTTTTAGCTATGTCCACCCCCGACAGACCCCATGATACGCTTTTACTCGGCAAGCTGCTGCTCAATGTGGGCATGAGCATGCTGCATGCGGGAGCTCCTACCCGCAGGGTAAACCTTGTTTTGAACCGGATCTCCAGCTCCTACGGCTACAGAATCTACGCTGACTTGGGAACCAGGCATCTGTCTGTGAGCATTCGCGATGGGGAGGGTACTAACGTATTTTCCGGGGGAAGGAGCAAGCCGACCTTGCCGGGGGTGAATTTTCGGGTGGTCTCCGAGATCAGCAATATGAGTCTGGCGCTGGAAGAAAAGCAAAAACCACTGGCCGAAGCGAGGGAGGAGTTGCTCAAGATCCAAGCCCAGCCCCACTATTCCCGCTGGTTGGTCCTTTTGGTGGTGAGCTTGGCTGGATCCGCATTTTGCTACACCTTTGGGGGAACCGTGCCGGAGATGGGAAGTACTTTTTTTGCCACTTTCTGCGGGCTTTTTCTCAAGCAGGAGCTGGTCAAAAAGGGGATGAACAGCTACGCGATCACTTGTCTAAGTGCGCTGCTGTCGGCTCTGGCGGTCGTTTTTTGTTGGAAAATAGGAGTATTGGAGGAAGTCGGACAGGCTTTTTCTACCAGCGTGCTATATCTGATTCCCGGTGTGCCGCTGATCATAGCTTTCGTGGATCTGTTGGATGGCTACATATTGAACGGCCTGGACCGGGGAGTCAACGCCTTAATCCATGCCTTTGCCATTGCCGCAGGATTGTCATTGATCCTTCATGTATTTAACATACCGTTTTGATGGAGCTGCTCGAGGTCGTTTTCAAGGGATTTTGGTGTAGCCTGGCAGGTTTCGGTTTTGGTGTACTTTTCAATGCTCCCCGAAAAAGCCTGTGGATGATCCTATTGGTTGGGTTTTTGGGTGGATTGACCAAGTTTGGGCTGATGCTGCCTCAGGTCGGAGGGGGAGTTGTGCTTGCGACCTTCGCGGCGTCTTTACTGGTGGGCTTTACGGGAGTCATTCTTGGCAACCGAAAAAAAATGATCCCGATGATGATCACCATTCCTTCCGTGATCCCTTTGGTTCCGGGAGTTTTTGCTTATCGGACGATGTTGGGTCTGATGCAGCTCGCGACGAAACCGGATGAAAACTACGGGGAGATCGTCAATCAGGCGATATACAATGGAGTGATGGCAC
Organism: uncultured Limnohabitans sp.; assembly: GCA_964613865.1. GTDB lineage: Bacteria > Bacteroidota > Bacteroidia > Cytophagales > Cyclobacteriaceae > Algoriphagus. The sequence goes on from CAZTJM010000124.1 coordinate 10,541, forward strand.
TTTTTGTTTTGCTGGCGATCACCCTCGGGGTATCTATACCCTTGGTGATTTTTCGTTTGGAGTATTTGGGAAAGACTGATAAAGTGTCTTGAGGAATTGCCGAAGAGTGCATTCGACACTAACCTTATCCCGGTGGGAGCAGTTCTCGATTTAGATGCCGGTTTCCGAGCTCTCGATTTCTTCTCCGAAGGCGATTCTGTGGCCATCTACGGTCCGAATCGCAAACTCCCGCTGACCCCAAGGCTTGTTTTCGAGCGGGCTTAGAAACTCGACCCCCTTAGCTTGGTACTCTTGATAAAGTCCATCAATGTTTGCAACCTCGAAATAGCCAAAATAAGAATGATCCCCAGTCTCGCCTGCCGGCATCTCGTCGGCGCATTCTCCGAGCATCAGCGTGATTTGGTCTCTGGCGAGAAAGTGCCAAAAGTCATCTGCCCATACGGTTTCAAATCCCAGAAGCGATTTGTAGTACTCTGATGAAATCTTGAGGTTTTTGACCGCCAAGACGTAGCGACTACCCGTTAGCTTGGGCTTCATAGTTAGGCTGTTTGTTTTTTTGACAGGTCCAAGATAACGTTTCCGACCTTTTTTCCAGAAGCGACATAGGCAAATGCCTCCCTGGCCTGTTCCAAGTGGTAGCTACGGTCAATTAGCGGAATGAATTTTCCCTGAAGGAATAGATCCTGGATCGTTTTCATACTTCCGAGCAGGTCACTCGGAACGGGGAAAATCACTTTTTTTCCTCCTAGAAGCGGTGTGATGAGAGCCAAAGTCAGATTTTCCCAATTTGGCCCGAGCTCGGAAGAAATATAGATGCCACTCACTTTCAGAATTGGTTTGCAGAGCGAGAAGCGGCTTTTCCCCACTGCATCGAAGACAAAGTCGTATTGGATTGGCTCTTGGGTAAAATCCATTTTTTCAAGCGGAATTACCCGATCTGCTCCCAGTGCTTTCACCTTTTCGGCGTGGATTTCGGGACAAACTGCTGTGACCTGGATCCCTTTGGCTTTTAGGAGTTGAATGGCTGCCGAGCCTATGGCTCCTGTGCCGCCATTGACCAAGACATGGTCGTCTGGTTCCAGTTTTACTTTGTTCAAAAAGTTGATGGCGTAGTGGGCTGCCTCGGCGCAGGCTACGATCTCGGCAAATCCCGCTTTTTCAGGAATCGGCAAGATGGCTTTTTTGGTAGAAAAGCAAACGTATTCCCCATGCGTTCCGATGCCGTTGTCCCCAAATCCCCAGACGCGGTCACCGACTTGAAAGCTCGTCACTGCGTCTCCGACTTTGTCCACTACGCCTGCAAAATCCGTCCCAGTGACTGGTAGATTGGGTTTCGGGAATCCGGCAAAAGCCCGAATCAAATAGGGCTTTCCTGTTAATACTCCGATGTCAGTACGGTTGACAGTTGTAGCCATCACTTGAACTCGTACTTCATCCGGCTTGGGCTCGGGAATTGGAATATCTTTGATTTGGATGGACTCTACGGGCCCGTAGCTATAGCGAACAGAGGCTTTCATGGATTGGCTGGAGGATTGGTGCTGGTTTTCAGCTTGCTGAAAAATTTGAGGGCCGCTCATATTTGCGGCAAAATTCTAAATATGCTGGTCGATGAGAATGGTGTTGCCGTCGGGGTCGTAAAACAGAATGCTGCCCGGACCGCTACTGCTGGGATCAGCTTCTTGGGCGAGGGGAATCCCCTTTGATTTCAAATGGGCTTGGATGGCCCTGACATCGTCAAAGGAGTCAAGGGTTTTGGCGTCCTGATCCCATCCGGGATTAAAGGTGAGGATGTTTTTCTCAAACATTTCGTGAAAAAGCCCGATCAGCGTGTCTCCGTTTTTCATGATCATGTAGTTCATTTCATCACTTCCTGCAAACACAGAAAACCCAAGGGTTTCATAAAATTCCTTGGATGCTTGGAGGTTTTTTACAGAGAGGCTGATGGAGAATGCACCTAGTTTCATGGTTTTTTGATTTTGAAGTATTCTTAAAGCTAGGAAAAAGAGGGTTTAAATCAGTGATAATAAGGCTGTTTTTCGGAATTGCGAAAGGGTGGGCGTAGAGCCGGATGTCATGAGGACAATCAGAACGGTTGATCCGATCGGGAGATTGATTCTCGGGACTGGAAATTTGATTTTGTCCCAAGGGAGCATCCTGAAAAAGGGGATGAAGAAACAAAGCTTCATATTTTTTGTCTTGCCGCAATAAATGAGAGGGGCAGTCCAATGCAAACGATTAAAATTAGGACGCCGGTGCCTGCATCTATCCAATTGAGGGAAGTCTTTGGCGTATTGGAAAGGGGGAGGATAATGAGGTTCATCACCAACCAAATGGCCGCGCCATAAACAACGCCTCTTGTCACCTTTGCTTTTGATAAGGTAGGAAAGACGGCACAGATAAGAAAAAAGAAGAGGGTAAAGCTGACGGCAAGCGAATAGTGAAACAACAATCCATATACGATCATGCGGTCTCCTCCAGTAAATGCATCCGCGCCAAAGACTCCACTGGCAATAAATTTTAAAACCGGAGTTGGGCCATTTCCGGTTTTCAAATAGTACTGCATACAGGCGGCCAAAAGATCAAGCGAACCTACGAGGAGGCCTGTCCCTAGAACAAAAGCTAAAGGCCGCATTTTAATCCAAAGTCAGCTTAGTAACCTTTTACTCCCGCATCGGCGATGATGCCATCTTGGGCAGAAGTCACTCCGGACACTCCAATAGCCCCTACAAGTATCCCGTCTTTGAAAATGGGCAGTCCTCCTTCGATCGCTGTGGCATTGGGCAGTGTGG
>CAZTJM010000125.1:0-13249 GCA_964613865.1 uncultured Limnohabitans sp.
GGACACTTTAAAAAACGAACAAGCTCGAAATTACCTATGGCCGAAATAATAAGAATGCCAAAAATGAGTGACACCATGGAGGAGGGCGTGATCGCTGCGTGGTTGAAAAAGGTAGGGGATACCGTGAAGCCGGGCGACATCTTGGCCGAAGTGGAGACCGACAAAGCAACCATGGAGTTGGAGTCTTACGAAGAGGGTGTGCTTTTATATATTGGAGTTCAAGAAAAAGATTCAGTACCGGTCAATGGCGTCATTGCCATCATCGGTGAAAAAGGCGAAGAATACGAGCACCTGCTCAACGGATCGTCCAGCCCAGCCGAAGCCAAAAAAGAAGAATCAAAGCCAGAAGCTAAAGCCGAAGAGCCAGTCAAAGCTGAGAAAACAGAAGCTCCTGCCGAAAAAATAGACACTTCCAGCATCAACGCTACGGTGATCACGATGCCTAAGATGAGTGACACCATGCAGGAAGGAACCATTGCTTCCTGGCTAAAAAAAGTCGGAGACTCTGTCAAATCTGGTGAAATCATCGCCGAAGTCGAGACCGACAAGGCGACGATGGAGCTCGAGTCCTACGAAGACGGTGTGCTCCTTTACATCGGGGTGGAAGCCGGTGACAGTGTACCTGTGGATGGAGTTATCGCAGTCATTGGTGAAAAAGGCGCAGACTACCAGACCTTGCTGAAGGCACAGCAGGGCGGAGCTAAGACTTCCGCTCCGGCAGAGACCAAAGCTGAGCCCGTCGAGGAAGCAAAAGCTGAGGCTCCAGCGGCCAAAGCTGCTCAGGCCGCACCTGCTAGTGCACCGGTAGCTAGTGTCAGTGGTGAGCGAGTGAAAGCATCACCTTTGGCTAAGAAGATGGCGGAGGAAAAAGGATTTGACATCCGTCAGGTCAATGGATCAGGTGAGGGAGGAAGAATCGTAAAGCGCGACATCGAAACCTTCGTGCCAACAGCCGCTTCTGCGGCACCGGCTGCGGCCGCAAGCGCTGCGCCTGCCTTGGGCCAAGAAAGCTTCCGCGAGGAAAAAGTTTCCCAAATGAGAAAGGTGATCGCAAAGCGACTTGCAGAAAGCAAGTTTGGCGCGCCACACTTCTACCTGACCATGGAGATCAACATGGACAAGGCCGTCGAAGCAAGGAAAAGCATGAACGAGATTTCTCCTGTGAAAATCTCCTTCAACGACATGGTGATCAAGGCTACCGCGGCAGCTTTGCGCCAGCATCCAAAAGTGAACTCCAGCTGGCTGGGCGACAAAATCCGCTACAACGACCATGTTCATATCGGCATGGCCGTAGCAGTAGAGGATGGGCTACTTGTGCCTGTGATCCGATTCGCAGATAGTCTTTCTCTTTCACAGATATCCAACCAAGCCAAGTCGCTTGGCGGAAAAGCCAAAAACAAAGAACTCCAGCCTAAAGATTGGGAGGGAAATACTTTCACCATTTCCAATTTGGGGATGTTCGGTATCGACGAGTTTACCGCCATCATCAATCCGCCAGACGCTTGTATTCTTGCCGTAGGCGGAATCAAAGAGACCGTCATCGTGAAGGACGGACAGATGAAGATTGGCAATATCATGAAGGTGACGCTTTCCTGCGACCACCGCGTAGTCGATGGAGCTGTCGGGTCGGCATTCCTTTTGACCCTAAAAGGACTTCTTGAAGATCCTGTTCGGATCTTGGTATAAAAATCAACTGCCAAAAAGTCCTGTTTCGACGGGACTTTTTGCTTTAGAACGGTTATTGGTAAGAAGCAATGGGCTATTTGGCGTTTCTAGAGAAATGCCAGTAGTCGAACAGCCGATAATCTTACACTTTTACCACATGGAAAAAATCAAATCAACCACCGTCGTCGCCATCAGGCATAACGGTGAGGTGTTCATAGGAGCAGACGGACAGGCAACGCTGGGAAATACCGTGGCGAAAAGCTCTGTAAAGAAAATCCGAGTATTGCAGGGAGGAAAGATCGTGACCGGTTTTGCGGGATCGACCGCCGATGCGTTTACGCTTTTGGAAAAGTTTGAAGAGAAGCTCGGCGCTTTTGGCAACAACATGAAGCGCGCCGCTGTGGAGTTGGCCAAAGAGTGGCGTACAGATCGCATGCTTAGCAAACTTGAGGCGATGATGATCGTGGCCGACAAAGAGGATATCTTGATCATCTCTGGCAACGGAGACGTAATTGAGCCGGATATGGAGATAGCGACTATAGGTTCGGGGAGCATGTTTGCCCAGTCTGCGGCCCGTGCCATGAAAAAATTCGCTCCTCAACTATCTGCCGAAGAAATGGTGCGGGAAAGCCTCCACATCGCCGCGGATGTCTGCATCTACACCAACCATAATCTGGTGGTGGAGAAAGTGAAGGATTGAGATAATGATTCGGAAATCACGAATTGGAGCCGGAAAATATTTCCGGCTTTTTTGCTTCCAAGCCAAACTATCTCAAGCAGGATCGGTTAAATCCATAGAGTCAACAGATAACTATGGAAACTGTCCCTGCCAAAAAAACTGTCAAAAAAGACCAGCGCAAACTGATCTTAGAAGGATTCAAAATCTACGTTTTGGAGCACGGATCGGAGCCGGCCTCCATCTTTAAGTTTGCCCAAAGCCTCAAACTCAAAGAGGCCGATTTTTATACTTATTTCACATCGTTCAAATCCATCAAGTCCTCCATCTGGACGGCGATCTTTGAAGATACGCTGGCGGAAATCCAAAAGCAGGAAGTCTTCGCGAGCTATTCTGCCCGAGAGAAGTTCCTGGGATTTCTGTTCACTTGGATAGAAGAGCTAAAGAAAAGCCGCTCCTATCTATTGGTTTTGTATGGTGACAAAGTGAAGGCGCTCCGGGAACTTCCGGCCGATACCCGAGAGTTCAAAAAGGCTTTCATGGACTTCAGCGAGGAGATTTTGGCGGAAGGTAAAGAAACCGAGGAAATCGCCGACAGGCCTTATGTCACGGAAAAGTACGGGGAGGCGCTGTGGCTCCAGGTGATGTTCGTGTTACGTTTCTGGGTGGATGACAGAAGCCCCCGCTTTGAGAAGACCGATGCTGCAGTGGAAAAATCCGTCAACCTCGCCTTTGACCTCATGGGCAAGAGTGCGCTCGACACCTTCTTGGACTTTGCAAAGTTTCTCTACCAAAACAGATAAACCATGGCAGACGGAATTAAAGAGCAGGAATCTATTCCTGTGTCTAAAGTGCAGCGCGCAGCAAAATTTATAACCACCGGGGCCAAAGTGGGAGGGAACTATGTGAAGCACTATGCGAAAAAGATGGTAAATCCATCGATGGACAAGGAAGAGCTCCACCAAAACAATGCCCAGGACATTTATTCCTCACTGAGCGAGCTGAAAGGCTCCGCGCTAAAGGTGGCCCAGATGATGTCCATGGACAAAAACCTCTTGCCGAGGGCCTATCAGGACAAGTTTGTGATGGCACAATATTCCGCTCCGCCTTTGTCATATCCCTTGGTAGTGAAGACATTCCAGCAGTTTTTCTCCAAAAGCCCCGAGCAGATTTTTGATACCTTCTCCCGAAATGCCGTGAATGCTGCCTCCATCGGCCAAGTGCATCAAGCTACGCTGAAAGGAAAATATCTGGCGGTAAAAATCCAATATCCCGGGGTGGCCGATTCGGTCAGCTCAGATTTGAAGTTGGTGCGGCCCTTTGCATTGCGACTGCTCAATATGAACGAAAAGGAACTCGACCACTACATGGAGGAGGTGGAGGAACGCTTGCTGGAGGAGACAGACTATCTTCTTGAAGTGCAGCGATCCCGTGAGATCTCCAATGCCTGCGCTTCCATCCCCAATCTAGTTTTTCCAAAATATTACAGTGAACTCAGCTCTGAGCGTATCATCGCAATGGATTGGATTTTCGGGAAACACATCAAGGAGTGGATGGAAACCAATCCCAGCCAGGCTACCCGCAACCAAGTCGGTCAGGCGCTTTGGGACTTCTACCATTTTCAGGTCCACGAACTCAAGCAAGTTCATGCTGATCCTCATCCAGGCAATTTCATCATACAAGAAGATGGCAGCCTTGGTATTATAGATTTCGGATGTGTCAAGGTGATCCCGGAGGATTTTTACCAAGGATACTTCGCGTTGATCAAAAAAGAACTGGGCATGGACGAAGTGGAACTAGACAAGGTTTTCTATTCTTTGGACTTTATTTCCGACAAAGATTCTCCTGCAGAAAAAAGCTATTTCAAGCAGGTTTTTAGGGAAATGATCTCCCTTTTGGGCAAACCCTTCCATGTGGACTCCTTTGATTTTTCGGACGACTCCTACTTTGAGCAGATATTCCAGCTCGGAGACAGGATCTCCAATGATAAGATGTTCAAGAAATCCCGGCAGGCGCGGGGCTCACGACACGGGCTGTACATTAACAGAACTTACTTTGGCTTGTACAATCTGCTCAACCAACTGCAGGCTGAAGTAAAGACAACCAAACCAGATTGGCTCAAATGAACTTGCCTAATCCGAGACTTCAATTGGTGTAGGTCACTCTGTAGATACAGCCGGCCATGTCATCGGATATTAGCAAACTTCCGTCTGGAAGTTCCAATACATCGACTGGTCTGCCCCAAACTTCCTGACTCGCATCGTCCAGCCAACCCGTCACAAATTTCTCCTGTGCGGTCACGCTGCCGGAAGTGTTTATGGAAGCCATGACCAATTCGTATCCAGCCTTTTTGCTTCGGTTCCAGCTGCCGTGTTTTGCGATGATTGCGTTGTTTTTATAGGAATCTGGAAACATGTCTCCCAAATAGAATCTCATCCCCAGCGGCGCATTGTGCGGCCCCATTTTGGCTGACGGAGCTACATAAGCAGAGGCTTCTTTTCCTTTGTTCCCAAAGTCGGGATCCTTTATTGTCCCAGCGTGCCAGTAAGGATATCCGAAATGCTGCCCGGCAGCGGTTGCGTGGTTGAGTTCGCATTCGGGAATGTCATCGCCCATCAAGTCTCTTCCGTTGTCGGTAAACCAAAGCTCCTTCGTGATGGGGTGCCAATCAAACCCTACGGAGTTTCGGACTCCGTGTGCATAGACCTCGGGTATTGCCCCAGGTTTGGTGATATCGATTCGAGTGATACTTGCAAAAATGGGGTTTTCGCTTTCGCAGATGTTGCAGGGGGCTCCGACGGGCACGTAGAGCATGCCATCCGGACCGAAGGCGATGAATTTCCACCCGTGGTGTTTTTCTGTTGGATACCCGTCAAATACCACATCGAATTCGGGCTTGTCCAGATTGTTTTTGATATCCCCAAACTTGAGGATGCGGCTGACTTCCGCCACATAGAGATCGCCATCTTTGAAGGCGACTCCATTTGGCATGTCAAGTCCACTTGCCAAGGTGTATCTGAAATCAGCCTTGCCATCACCGTTTTCATCGATAATGGCGTAGACATTTTTCCCCTGGCGGGTGCCGACGAAGACCACTCCATCGTCCGAGATTGCCATTGAGCGGGCGTTGGGGACATCCGCGGCCCAAACTTCGATTTTAAAACCAGGCTGAAGCTTGAGACGATCAAGTTTGACGTTGGCTTGTGCTGTTCGGATATCGAGCTTGTTTCCTTCGGGTCCACCGGTACTTTTCTCTTGGCAATGGGCATTGAGGCTTAGAATGCCAAGGCAAAAACTCCAGACAATCGCTTTTGTGAGGTTCATGGTATTTTTGGGTTTTACATATTTAAGCTACAACAATCGAGATTGTTTTCCGAGTGGAGGCGGTATAAACGGGGCATTGGTTATTTTTGCGCCATGTTATCGATTTCCAACCTTTCCTATTTCATCGGCGGCCGTCCGCTCTACGAAAATGCAAACCTCCATATCAAGCCCAAGGACAAGATTGGCCTGGTGGGCCAAAACGGAACCGGAAAATCCACTTTGCTGAAAATCATCAACGGGGACTATCAGGCGACTACGGGAGAGGTACAAAAGGCGAAAGACTGCACAATCGGATTTTTGAACCAAGACCTGCTTTCCTACCAGTCTGATGAAAGCATCCTGAATGTTGCCTTGGCAGCGTTCAAGGAGACCTTGGCGCTTCAGGACGAGATTGATAAAGTCTTGAAACAGATGGAGACGGATTATTCCGAGGAGATCATTAACCGGCTCGCAAATCTTCAGGAGCGTTTTGAAGCAAACGAGGGCTATACCATCAAATCCAAAGCGGAGGAAGTTTTGGAGGGGATTGGGTTCAAGTCTTCGGATTTAGAAAAACCTCTTCGGACTTTTTCCGGTGGCTGGAGGATGCGTGTGATGCTCGCAAAGTTGCTCTTAGAAAAACCCTCTTTGCTGATGCTGGATGAACCGACCAACCACCTCGACTTGCCCTCGATCCAGTGGGTGGAAAACTACATGAAAAATTATGAAGGAGCTGTGATTGTCGTTTCCCACGACCAGACTTTCCTGGACAATTGTATCAGTAGCACGGTGGAGGTTGCCAACCATACCCTTACTCTTTATCCCGGCAACTATTCTTTCTATAAAGAAGAGAAAAAGCTGCGCATGGAGCTTCAGCAGAACGCCTATGAAAACCAGCAACAGATGATCAAGCAGACGGAGAAGTTTATCGAACGCTTCCGCGCCAAGGCCACCAAATCCAACCAAGTCCAGTCCCGAATCAAGGCTTTGGATCGAATGGAGCGGGTGCACGAAGTGGTAAACGATGAGGTTTCCGTCAATTTTAAGTTTAAGTTTTCAAAGCCTTCCGGCCGGGATGTTGTGGTCTTGGATCATATTTCCAAAGCCTATGGCGACAATGTCATCTTGAAAAACACCTCAGCGCGGATAGAGCGGGGGGATAAGATCGCCCTCATCGGAGCCAATGGAAAAGGCAAGTCAACCCTATTAAGAATCATTGACGGATCCGAAAAAGGCGTCGTAGGGAGAACTGAAGGTTATAATGTGATTAAAGCTTTTTTTGCGCAGCACCAGCTGGAAGCCTTGACGCTTGACAACGAGATTCTCCAGGAGCTTTCCCAAGCCGGCAGTTCCAAGTCTGAAATGGAGCTTCGTGGGGTTTTGGGATGTTTTCTTTTTTCCAATGAAGAGGTTTTCAAGAAAATCAAAGTGCTCTCGGGAGGCGAAAAATCCCGAGTAGCCCTCGCCAAGACCCTTATCTCGGAGGCAAACTTTCTACTTCTCGATGAACCTACCAACCACTTGGATTTTCAGTCGGTGAACATTCTGATCCAAGCCTTGCAACAATACGAGGGGACTTTCGTCACCGTTTCCCACGACCGCCATTTTATCAAGGGAGTGGCAAACAAGATTTGGTACATTGAGGACTATCAGATAAAGGAATATCCCGGAACCTACGATGAGTATGAGTTTTGGCGAAGCCAGCAGGTCGACGTGAAGCAAGTACCTGCGGCTGAAAAAGTGGAGAAGAAGACCACGCCTCCCATACAGAAGAGCACCACCGAGGTGCAGCAAGCCAAAAGAGAGCTCAAAAAACTGGAAGAGCAGCTCGAGAAGGTAGAGAAGGAAATAGAATCCCTCGACCTGCTGAAGTCGGAGACAGAGGAAAAGATGGCCGACCCTGCGCTGTATGAGGACGAGGCTAAGGCCCAAAAAATCCAAGAAGGGTACCAACGCATCCAAAATAGCTTGGCCGAAGCCAACGCAAAATGGGAGGAACTGGTCGACAAGATTTCATCAATTCAGGAATTGGCCGGCTAATTGACAGGATTTGGGCTGAATTCTTTACTTTGAACCCATGTCCGCAAAACAACTGTACTTTATTTTCTCCTTGCTATTGATCCAGTCAGGCATTCTGGAGGCTCAGGTATTGGAGGATAAAGTATTCTCTGAGCATATTCATTCCGTGCGCATGTTTCCGCTTGGCGTGCAGCAGGACAGTAAGCTGGATGCGCCAGTTATTTCGCTAAGTGACGCTAGGCCTTTGGTATTGCTTTTTGACGACATCGCCTATGATCCAGAGCAATACTCAGCCAAATTGATCCACTGCGATGCGGACTGGAAAAAGTCGGCACTTCGAGACAATGACTTTTCCATTTCCTTCAATGAGTACAATATCCAAGAGTATTCTTATTCAGTCAACACAAGAATTCCCTACATCCACTATTCCTTCAATGTGCCGCGTGTCACCAAATCGGGAAACTATGTCCTGAAGGTCTACCGAAACAGGGACGAAAGCAATGTCGTACTCACTCGGCGATTCATGGTTTATGAGGAGCTGTTTGTAGTGGGAGCGGCGATAGTTCCACCGACGGAAACAGAAGATAGGCGGGCGCTGCACCAAATCAATGTGATGGTCAATTACTCCAAAGTTGATCTCACAGATCCAACGACCCAAGTCAAGGTTCTTATTCGCCAAAACCAGCGTTGGGATAATGCGAAGCTGCTGGCAAAGCCAACTTTTTTGAACCAAAACTCCAAAACCATACGCTATGAGCCTTTTGACGGATCGAGTACGTTTCGAGCAGGCAACGAATTCAGGTTCGTGGATTTGAGGTTTATCCGAGCAACTGGAGTCAACGTTGCCGAGGTGCAGGTGGAAGAAACGGTAATCTTCGTAAATGCCCTGGCCGAAAAGCCCAGACCGGGAGGTGTGTATTCCCAATATCTCGACTTGAATGGGCAATACATGGTGTACACCAATGACCGGCCAGGAGGAGATCCGGAAGTGGAGAGTGAGTACATGTACACGACCTTCTACCTAGCGGCGGATCCGGGCAGAGATATCCGGATGCTGGGGGCTTTGACTTCCTGGGGAAACAGTCCGGAAGCCAAGATGACCTATGATCCGAAAACTGGCCACTATAGCACTTCTTTGTTGCTGAAGCAAGGCTGGTACGACTACCAATATGCTTTTGAAACTCCAAACGGCTACGATTCAGACCCCATCGAGGGTAGTTTTTTTGAAACCGAAAATGAATATGAGGTTCTGGTATACTACAGGGCGCTGGGTTCTCGCTATGACCAGTTGGTCGGCTACGTCTACCTGCATCCAAATAGGAGAAGGCTGTAAAACAAAAAAACCTTCCAAAGGAAGGTTTTCTCAGTGTTAAAGCTCTTCAGGTGAATTCCCTTCATTGCCCTCTTCAGATGTAGGAGCGACGTTTTGTCGTACCCGCTCAGTCGGCTTGTAAGGAACAAAGCCTTCCCGCTTGAATTTGTACGTGGTAGTCCGGTTGCCAGAGGGATGGTTTGCCAAGTCGAGCATCCCGAAACCTTTGTGGGTGAAGGCACCCAAGCCGCATTTGAAGACAAAATCCTGCACTTCCGGAGCAGCATAAAGGGTGAAAGGCAAAGTGTAGCCTCTAACTTCATACTTGACGTCCATGTCATAGACCGCATAGATCCTAGCAAATTTCTTTTGCTGTTCCTTCAGTTTGTTGACATAAACCATGTCTGGTACCACTTGGAACTTGAAGAAGGACTCCATCTGCTCAGCGGTGTACCAGCCCGATTTTTCCATCCTGGTCAATGTAGACTCATAAAGCAGATCGGAAAACTCGTCACTGTCCGGATTGATGAAACGCTTGCCTGCCTCTTCGTTGAATGCCGGAGTGATCAGCACAAGAGGGGAAATACACACAAACTTGTTGTTGGTCTCCAAGGTAGGCTCGGTCTCCAACTCGGTGTATTCCGGGGAAAGGATCAAGTTGCCTAGCTCGATTTTTGGCGTGGCAAAAACCTGCTCCAGCAAATAGTCCAAAAAGTCCTCGCTCTGGGAGGAAAGGACCAAGGTCACCAGGCTGGAATAATAATGCAAACCACTCCTACTGACTTTGGTCTGGCCCTTCAGACCAGAAAAGTTGAAGTAGTTGTAGTTGAAGAACTCTTCTCTTCCTCCTTTTACAATTAAGCCTTTCAGGAATTGCGCAAGGATATACTGATGATGAAAAGGCAAATAGGAGCCTTTGTTCTTTAGTGAAAATATTAGTCTAACTCTCACGGTGATTTAAAAATAAAATGAGACAAATGGTGAATTAAAATACTTATGGGTGGATAAGCAGATGTCAAAAGTACAAATAAAATTCAAAAAAAGTCAAACGTTAAACCTAAAATGCATGATGTCCCCATCATGGACTACATATTCTTTACCTTCAATAGCAATTTTCCCATTTTCACGGCACCCCGCTTCCGTTTTGAATTGCACGTAGTCGGAAAGCTTGATAACCTCCGCTTTGATGAATCCCCTCTCAAAATCGGTGTGAATGACTCCGGCTGCCTGAGGTGCTTTCCAGCCTCTCTTAATCGTCCAAGCTCGAACTTCCTGAACTCCAGCTGTAAAATAAGTAATTAAATCGAGTAATGTATAAGCCCCCGCGATCAATCTGTTGAGCCCGCTTTCTTCCAGTCCGTATTCGGAAAGAAACATGGCTTTTTCCTCGGCATCTTCAAACTCCGCGATCTGGGACTCCAGTGCAGCACAGAGAAGGATCACCTCTGCATTTTCCTCCTTGACCTTTTCTTTGAGCTGATCGACATACTTATTACCGGTCAGGATACTTGCTTCGTCCACGTTGGCCACATACAGGACTGGTTTGATAGTGAGGAGATGCAAATCTCTCACCGCTTCCAATTCCTCTTTTTCCACTTCGACTGCTCGGGCATTTAACCCGGATGTCAGTCCCTGCTTGAATCGGGTGAGGATTTCCAACTCCGCCTTTGCTTTTGCATCGCCTGATTTTGCGATTTTTTCTATGCGTTGGATTTTCTTGTCGATAGATTCCAAGTCTTTTAGCTGAAGCTCGGTATCGATTACTTCTTTGTCAAAAACCGGATCAAACCTTCCTGCCACGTGGACGATGTTGTCGTCTTCAAAGCAGCGGATCACATGGATAATGGCATTTACTTCCCGGATATTGGCCAAGAACTTGTTGCCAAGGCCTTCACCCTTGGAAGCTCCCTTTACTAATCCCGCGATATCCACGAACTCAATGATGGTGGGCACGACACGCTGCGGGTTGACCAGGCCTTCCAAAACCTGAAGCCTCTTGTCGGGAACGGAGACCACGCCAACGTTTGGTTCGATAGTACAAAAAGGGAAATTTGCCGCTTCTGCTTTGGCGCTGGAAAGCGCATTAAACAAGGTAGACTTGCCCACATTGGGAAGTCCAACGATGCCACATTGTAATGCCATTAATTCGTTGCTTTAATTTTAAAGATTCTGTAGGACTTGTACCCTTCGTAGAATTCCATTACCGAAACCCGGAAGATGGTATAAACCGGGATCGCAAAGATCATCCCTACGATGCCGGCGATTTTTGCTCCGGCAAAGATAATAACAAATATCTCAAGGGGATGTGCCTTTACCGATTTGGAGAAGATCATTGGTTGAAGAATCAGGTTGTCAGTAAGTTGTACCACTGCAAATACCGACAAAATCTTGATGAGAAAGTAGGTGTACTCAGCGTCGCTGTCAAATGTGCCCGTGGAAATCCCCACCACTATTCCAAAAACCGCCCCTAGGATCGGCCCAGCATAGGGGATAAGATTGGCTACTGCGGCAAATAATGCGATAGTCAGTGCGTAGTCTACGCCGGCAATACTCAATCCCATACTAGCGATCGAAAAGATGAAGAGCATTTGGATCAACAAGCCGAAGAGATAGTTGGAAAGCAGCTTTTCGACCTTGGTGAAAGTCGCCACGGAAAGTTCAAAATAGGCGTTTGGAATCAGATTGAGCAGGTTTCTTCGAAGAAGTCCGTTTTCAAGAAGTAAGAAGAAGGTAATAAAGCCTACCGCCATCACGCCGATCAAAAGGCTGCTGGTCAGATTCACTAGACCACTGAGAAAGCCTCCAAAATCAAAGGTCTTGATGAAGGCGACGATGGAGCCTTTGATTTCCTCAAATAGTGACCCAGGCCTGTTTTCCAGCAATTGATACCTGAACAACACCCGTTCTATCTTTTCGATCGGTTCCTGGACTTGGAGGTAGATTCCCTCCAGATCCATTTCCGAAAGAATAATCAGTTGGTTGTTGATCAAAGGCAGAAAGAGCAAACTCAGCAAGAACATCAACACTACGATGGACGCATACGAGATCAGAATAGCCAGCCATCTGGGAATGTGCTGTCTTACGAGGTGGAAATCATTCAGTCGGTTGGTGAGTGGGCGGAGCAATGCCGCGATGATCAGCGACAAAATCAGGTATAGCGTGATATTGGAAAAATACCAGCCGAACAATAGGAACGCTCCAATGAAAAGGATCAGGTAGATGAAAAACCGCTGCATACGACAAAAGAAAAGGAGGCACCTGCCTCCTCAAATATACTTTTCAACCTTGGATAAGCAACTGCCCAGCCCAGTGGATATTATTCCCAGCGAAGTTCGTTGTTGGTTTCTTCCTCAGAATCTTCATGCTCAAACTGCTCAAAATCAAATTCGGGCATCAGGTCGGTTTTTACATGCTCCACTGCTTCATTGAGCGCATTGGAAAACTTGAAGAAGTCTTCTTTATAAAGGAAGATCTTGTGTTTTTCGTAGCTGAAGCTATCCCCGTTGGTTCTTCTTTTACTTTCCGTAATAGTGATGTAGAAGTCGTTGGCTCGGGTAGACTTGATGTCAAAAAAATAAGTTCTTTTTCCTGCTTTTACTTTTTTTGAGAAAATTTCTTCTCTGTCGTATCCTCGGTGATCGTCCACGGTGCTTCCGGATTAAGGTTTGGTTTATAAAATCGGTGGCCTAAGATAAAACAAAAGCCATCGAGAAATCAAAGTGAATATTTACTTTTTTTGGAAACCTACTGGGCGAGGCAGTATAAAAAGTCGAAAATCAGCACTTGCGGTAATGTATAAAAAGAAAAAAGTAGCTTTAGCTACTTTTATTCTCCATGCATAAACGCCTTTTTGGCAAGCAGTTCTTCTTCAGTTTCGGGATGATCCGGGTCATCTACGCAGCAGTCCACCGGGCATACAGCGGCACACTGAGGCTCTTCGTGAAAACCATTGCACTCGGTACACTTGGCGGTCACGATGTAATAAAACTCGTCTGATACGGGCTCTTGTTTTTCGTCGGCAGATACCACTGTACCGTCTTCAAGAGTCACTTCTTTCAGGTTGGTTCCTCCTCCCCAAGTCCATTCGACCCCACCTTCGTAAATCGCTGTATTCGGACATTCAGGTTCGCATGCACCGCAATTGATGCATTCGTCTGTAATCATTATAGCCATGGTTCAATCAATTTGAAGCTCAAAAGTACAATCTCAGGAGCTCCAAGGCAATAGAAAGTTGTCATACTAATTATTTTAATTTTATTCTAGCTTAGGCTCTT
>CAZTJM010000126.1:0-13204 GCA_964613865.1 uncultured Limnohabitans sp.
AATCGGTGGCCCAGTATGTTCCGTAATCAATGGCCCGGTATCGCCGGAATAGACAGTAGACTGGGACGACTAAAACATTGGAGTTTTTAACAGCAATTGTGAAAAGAGACGCTATCGTAAAGTTGCAATCCCATTTTTTTGTGAAAATCGTCTTCATACTCCGAAAGCCGGTTTTCAGGAGTTAATTTGGAAGATGAGGCCAGCAGTTGACTGCGGAAACAGGAATAGGATGAAACATTTGATAAAAAATCTCTTTGAGTATAACCATCAGATCAACCAGTCACTTGAAGAAAGATTTAGGTCATATGACTACAGGCTAGACTCGGAGATTGTGCGACTCGCTAGCCATATGTTGAACGCGCACCAGATTTGGGTAGACAGGGTCGAGGGCAGAAGTTCATTGAAAAGTCCCTGGGAGGATTTTCCCCTAGATACCTTCGGTTCGAGAAACCACGAACTCCATGTTTTAACGGAGGACTTGCTTGAATCCAAGGATCTGCAGGGCATTGTCCGGTTCAAGACCTTCGCAGGAGTGGAATTTGAAAAGAAGATTGCGGATATCCTCGTTCACATCGTCAACCATTCGACCTATCATCGAGGACAGATTGCCTTGCTGATGCGCAAAGGCGGTCTCGAGCCTGTTTCGTCTGATTATATCCATTGGGCCAAATGAACAAAACCTGCTCTTAGCGTGATGTCCAAGACGTGAGCAACTTTGGAACTTCCTGAAGAACATAAACTGCGAGACATCTAGACAAGCGTTAGGGCCAAATTTTGGACTGACCGGATTAGCCAACGCTTATCGGAGTTAATCTAACTCTAGATCGCCAATTTTTTTCAGGTGTTCGTTTGCTGCCAAGCCGTTGGGATTGCAGCCAAGCTTCCCTTCAGGAACGTCCATTCCTAGTTTTTTATAGTACGAGACCCAAAAGGAGTCGGTTTGTCCTGTTTTGGGATCTTTGAAAGTCAGCGGCTCCAAGCTAAATAGGGCAGCATCCCGAAATGCACGCTCTACAAAATCCGAGCAGTATAGCGAGGAGTCGTTGAGCACGTAGCTCCAGTTGTAAGGTTTGCCCAGCATCGTTTCGGCCCGGTCGATCGCGGTGGGAATTGAAGCCTGGGCGTCGCCAGAAAGCCTATAGACAACCATCCGCTTGTTTTTTTCTCTTGCTCGGCTAAGCACGCTATCGAGTACCTCGCGTATAGATCCGTTTGCAGGACTGGCGTGGAGGATGTAGATCGTGGAGTCGGAAATCTCGAGGAGTCCAACATGGTCAAAGGAAACCTCCTCCTGCCGCTGGGTTACCCGGTTGATAGCTCCCGAAAGCTGATCAGGTTTGGCACCGAAAAATAGCAGATCGCCCGTTTGAAGTTCTAGCTGTCGATAGAATGCCCTTTCCTGTGCATTTGTCGGTAGAGAAAAGAAAAAGGCCAGAATGAGTAGATTGGTGGCGTGGGATAACAGATTCTTCATTAGGCCAAAGATACTAAGGGAATGCCAGTGTTTTTCGAATCCGTACTCTCGTTGGGGTTGGAGGGCATCGAATAGCTCCAAAAAAACCTTGACATTAGTCTAGGAAGAGTTTCTCATCCTATCTGTTTATGTCGCCAAATTGAAGGCGAATCGGGAAAAGAGAGCCAATTTTTTCATATTGATTGCCATTTTGTTTTGACAATCCTACAAAATAAACTCGCCAAAAGCTGTGGTAAGGGCACCTTTTAAACTTTGGCTTTAATCCTGGATACTTATCCCATGCTATGCTAAAGCATTGCCTCAGTCCATGTTCTTCTTTTCCACTACCCAGCCAGCTGATTTTGCAAGTGCTGGGGGATTGCCGGTAAAAAGCTTTCCAGCTTCCTCATCTCCCTTGAGTTGCCACTTGTACCAGTTGAGTGCAACCCGTGCAAATTCGCCTCCATGTGGCTGTCCATAGGTGCCACCGTGGCCCACGTCCAGGTTGCCAACAAATACAGGGACATGATTGATACGCCTAAAATCGTCCATCCCATTTCCATAGGCAATGTCGGATTCTCCGCCCAGCAGATAGAGTGTTGGGACTTTGATCTTTTGCAGATCTTCCTTGTTTACTTGCGGCATTCCAGGCATACCCGAGCCGGGATTTCCCAAGACCCCACTGTTGAATACCCCAACCGTCGTGATCCTGGGGTCTCCCGCGACTTCGATGGTCTGCAGTCCCCCGCAGGACATGCCGCTCACGGCAATGTGTTTGGTGTCTATTTTTTGGTAATATGGGCTGTTCGGATCTGCATTTTGTGCAATAGCCCAGTCTATGGCGTCCAGCAGCTTTTGGGACTTCGAGCGAACGTCGGTCTGTTTGGGCATGGTGCCAATGGCAACGACGAGAAATCCGTGGGAGGCTATTTCATTCAGGAAGTTAATATGCTCCCAGGGAGAGTCGAAGCAGGCTCCATTGCCCCAGGCAATTACAGGTAGCTTGTTTTCTCCTCCAAAAGCACCAAGGTCTTGAGGCTTAAAGACCGTGTGCGTGGGAAGACTGCTCTCTGAGCTCATTACAGCTGGGTATTTGCCGGTACCGCCATTTTCTATGATTTCCGAAATGGGGCTTTCCTGAAAGGCAAGATGCTCTGAAAAGAAAGGCAGCGCTTTGGTTTCTATGCGCTCCGCGATGCGGTTGAGATGGTCGCCCTCGTAGCTTTCGTAGAGATGTGCAATCTGGTAGGAGTCCAAAACTTCATGCAGCTTTTTGGTAGCCTCGCTGATGCCCCGATCCTGGGTGCCCGCATCCATACCAATCGCCTTGAGCCTTTTTAGATTGGGGATGTATTGATCTATGGTAGTTAGTGTTCGGTTGGCTATGATCTTGTTGATGACTTCCTGTCTCGGACTACCGTCCTTTGCGGGCAGGTCCAGGTAAAAAGGTGGATTTTGGGGGTTTGGCGCAAAGGCTGCGGAAGTGGCGAGCGCAGCAATCTCGAAAAAAGAAGCCCCCTGCAACTGTTCCAAGGTGAAAGCCTCAAGTTTGGAGATCATTTCCGGATTGGTGGCCGCCCCTCCGTCCATGCAGCAAGGGCTCAGGGCATAGATGGCCGCATAGACGTCAGGATATTTCATGCCCAGGCGAAGTGTACCATATCCGCCCATGGAATGCCCGGCCAACCCCCGGCTTGCCTTGTTGGGCAGGGTGCGGTAGTTGGAGTCAATGTGGCGCACCAGCTCTTGGGTGACGAAGGTCTCCCAGTCGCCTATGGTAGCCGAGCTTGCGTACATGCTGCCCTTAAACCTGTTGTAAGCGTTGGGCATGACCACGATCATTTCTTTGGAAAGGCCCGCGGCGAGAGATTGCTCGATCACAATCTGAAGGTTGATCCAGTGGTCTTCCCAGCCAAACCACTGGGAATCCGAATCTGTAAAGCCGTGGAGCATGTAGAGCACAGGGTAATGCCGCTCCGGGTTGGATTGATAGGAGGGAGGCAGATAGACGGTTACATCTCGATCGGCCGGGTCCCCGCTGAGATTGCCCTCCAATGCGTTGCTGTGTACTTTGATCCGCTCTTTGATTCCTGTTTGTGCATATGCCAGAGTCAATCCAAAGCAGAATAGTAAGGTGAGTAGAAAAAGTCTTTTCATAGGTCAATGGGTTTAGGTCATTTCTAAAAATAGTCCTTATCCAGAAGCCATCCAATCGTCTCTTCTTTCTTTTTACCCACTAAGCTTCTTCTTTTGTGTTTACAGATTTGAGGGAAAGGTGAGAAGTCATTTGACCCAAGATTCCGGTCAAGCAGGACTGATTCCGCAATGACTTCCGACCAGATTTAGACCCCTACCGGTAACCACTACTCGTTTCATTTAGCTCTTTTTAGGTTCTGTCTTAAACAAATTGGAGTGCCCCTTCGCAATCAGCCTTGTCTCGCTTGCATTCCAGATTTCGCATTCTGCGTTGACAAACTGCCTTCCTTTCTTCAAAATCCTGGTCTTGGCAACTATGGTTTCGCCCAGAGTTGCCGTGGAGAAATAGTCTATCACGTTGTTGATCGTGGAGTAGAAGGAGGGCTCGTCAAAGGTGCAGAGCGTGGCCCCCAATATGTCGTCTATTATTGCCGCTGTGACTCCTCCATGCAGATTCCCGACGGGATTCAGCCATTCTCCGCGGATTTGGTATTCAAATTCCAAGGAGCCTCTCTCTGCTCTTTTTACCGAAGGTTTCAGCCAGTGCATAAAAGGCGAGGGCGATTCCGAGAATTCCTTCCCTATCTGGCCTTTGATCAATTCTAATGCACTCATTTTTTCGGTACTAGAAGATGGACCAGTTTTTCTACTACTGGGGAGATGAGCTGGATAGCGGGAATCACGATGAGATAAGCAATCGCCCAGGATTTCAACCAGGCGTCCAAGTGGCTAGGGGGCCATCCCAGATTTAGGAAGACCAAGACGAAGGAGATCATCCCCGTCGTGACGATGCCCATCAGCAGGGCAAAGGCGATTTTCTGTTTCATTGCATTCTGGTTTTCGCATAGGTTTGAAACATGGCTTCAGGCTCTGACACCTTGCATCAGTTGAAGCGCTTCTTCAGGCGAGGACAAGTAGAGACGATACAGATCTTCGGTATTTCCTACCCGGATTTCATAGTCGTCATTTGCCAAGGCCCTCACAAATTGCTCGGCGACTACAGTCGGAGCGATTCCGTTTTTCCCCCCTATCGGTGCGGACAATTCCGTATCCACGAGAGGTGGCATCAGTTCGAAGACCTTCACCCGGCTATCCTGTTCCAACGCCACGCGTAGCGACTGGGTGTAGGAGTGCAGCGCAGCTTTGCTCGCTGAATAAGTGGCCAGTTTTCCCGGCACAAAAGCCACGATGGAAGAAACGTTTACTATTGCGGCGCTTTCCTGTTTTTTGAGCAGAGGCAAAAGTCTCTCGTTCAATCGGATCACCGAAAGGTAATTGGTCAACATTTCTTTCCGGGCGATTTCTGAGGTGTTGGCGTTTTCCTCAGTCAGGTCGTGGAGAAAGGCTCGGCCCGCGTTGTTGATGACTAGGTTGAGCGTGGGGAATTCCACCATGATTTCCGCTACCAAGAGGTCCATGTCATCCGGGTCAGCTATATCCGAAACGATCGGATGGACGTTTTTCAGCTTTGCGGAAGCCTGCAGGAGCCGCTCTCGGTTTCTCCCGGTGATGATGACGGTGTTTCCATTTTCGGACAGCAATTTCGCCAGCGCGAAGCCTATTCCTGCGCTTCCTCCAGTAATCAAGACGGTGTTGTTTGTAGTGTTCATTTGTTAGTTGTTTGAGAAATAATATACCGATTGGTATTTTATGGTTTAAAATTTTTTTATGTGGTCAATTCTTCGTCGATAATTTTCAGCACCCTGTCCAAAGCCTGGTTGAGGTGTGCCGGATTTTCGAATGTTTTGGACAAAAGGATCCCGCCTTCGATCAGCATGATAAACAAGGAGGCATAGGCTGTGCCGTTTGCGTTTTCCCTGAATTCCCCTTCAGTTTTGCCTTGCTCGATGAGGCGTTCGACTCGTTCGCTAAGTCTGGTAAATGAATTCCGTACCGTTGATTTCATAAAGGGCAGCGCATCATCCATTTCCGTCGCGGTGTTGAGCAGAGGGCAACCCCCTCTTTCAAGCATCGAAGTCCAGTTGTTCCGATAAAACTCCGTGAATGCGGTCAACTTGCCATAGAAGCTGCTTTCCAGGCTCAGCGCGGTTTCCATTTTTTTGGCCAACAAGCCGGAATTGTGTTTGAAAACTTCGATGGCTACCTCCTCTTTGTTTTTGAAGTTCCCGTAGATGCTGCCTTTGGTCAGACCAGTAGCCTTGGTCATATCCGATAGGGAGGTGCCAGAGTAGCCATTCTTGTTGAACAGCGTTGCCGTGCTTTCTATGATAAACTGCCGCGTCTGGTCTGCCTTGGACATTTTCTTTAAATTTTGCTATGGGAGGATGGTCACAAAGATAGAACTTTTTATACCAAACGGTATATTTTTGTTTGGGTTTCAGTTTGTGATAAAAAAATGGCGCAGTAGTGTTTTACGATCGAGGGTTTGGTCGCAAGTCTCGCTTCGGTTTTTCGCAGGCTGGATGAATGCCCACAGAAAAATACCCACGCAATTACTTTTTTATGTATATCCGCTTTTATGCCAGTAGTGGACTTTATCTATCCAAAAGATCGCTGAACCCTAAGCTTAGCGCTACATCGGTCTTCGGTCATCGGACTTCCAGCCGGAAGAAAGAAGGAAACTCGATCATTGGCAAGATTGCGGACAATCAGATACTTTTTTTATCCCAACTGATTTTCCTTTCTTGGAAAACGCTTGGAAGAGCTGCCCGGCCCAGCCTGATGCAGCATGTGCACTGAAATAAAATCGAATATCATATCAAATGGGACTGTTTAACAAAATACTGGGAAACGCGAGCGAGGTATCCGTCGAGAAGTTGAGGGAAAAGTACGGCAGGCTGCTATGCGAAGGAGAACAGATCGAACTCGGATTTCAGTTGATCCGGGATACGTTCATGTTTACCGACAAGCGACTGATCCTGATCGATGTACAAGGGATCACGGGAAGCAAAGCCGAGTACAAGTCCATGCCTTATAAAAGCATCTCCAGGTTTTCTCTGGAAACGGCGGGAACTTTTGACCTGGATGCTGAACTGAAAATCTGGATTTCCAGTGAAAGTCTTCCCTCCATCAGCAAGAAATTCAACAAAAGCATAGACGTATATGAGGTCCAGCGATACCTAGCAAGCAAGGTGCTTTGACTTCAATACAAGGGATTCCCTCGCTGGAAATCCGGCGCCAATGCAAATTCGGTCTTTTCAGAGGAAGTCCGAAACAATCCAAATTGATCTCGCGAAAAAGGATCTCGCCTTTGCAGGTCGGGAACTCCCGGAAGAGAAATACCAATGCAGCATAAATTCTATTCAAAATCCCAAAAGCAACAAAGCCGTATTCAATTGTTGATTGGGTTGGCAGCGTTCTTAGTCGTGCTATTTTTTTTAATGCTTTCTTGGCTCACCGGCTACTATTTCTTGGTGGTTCTAGTGCTTCCTATCGTATTGTCGATTATCGCACCCTTTTTCGACACACCATCCCTTGTCAAAAGCGGAAACCTCAGCTATCACTCACTGCTTTTTCTATCCGAGAAACCCACAGATAACACAATAAAAATACATGGAGGTACGCTGCTTGACTATGTATTCGTCATCAATCGTAAGCTGAATGGCAGGCAGCGAAGGGATTTCATCGTCCAACAATACTTGGAAGGTCTTTTGAAACTGTTGGAAGAAAATGAAAACAAATGGCCTAAAGGCATCAAGATACAGGGAACCAGCTACATCATCAATGAGAGAACTGCCCAAAGAATTGGTTTCAGGCTAGTCAAAACTGACTATCTCCAAAAACTGCTTTTGACGCTCAATTATTTCAATGTCTTGACAAGCTATTCCATAGCAAACGCCAAGCTGTCCTTTCCAAAACTGGGAGGAACGAGGTCCTTTGAAGCCAATTTGGAAGAGCTTCTGGTGCGGAGAGAACTCATCAAAGACTTAAATGAGAAGTTAAAAGGCCGGATTGAGAAGAGCCAAGTGGCAGCGTTGGTGAATTAAGACCTGAGCGTTAATTGGGTATTGCCAAACGACATGCAAACGAGCGCAAAGGCTGCTGATGGGCGAAAATTACAAGCCCTTGTTGCTCACCGACAATCTGTACATTTCCCTCCAGCAATCAAGTTACTTCTTTAGCGGATTGAGCGTTGCCGGAGAAATAATCCCAACCAAAGCACCTATAGAGGATGGGATTGCCATAGTTTTGGATAGCGCGGAAGCGTTCATAGGAGATTTGCTCCAAGAGCATGAAGCGAGCGAACTGGATGACGAAAAAGCAAAAGACGACTGCGAAAACCTGCGAAGGATGGGCGCAATCAAAGTTTTTCCCAGCCACCTTAGTCCCAACGAACTGGAAAGCAAGCAGACAAACCCAAAGCCGATTTGAAAAGGGTATTGAATTGTCTTCAAAGTGGTATCGCTCCGGAAAGTCGTAGATCTAGCCCTAAGAATCTACAAATCCGCCATAAACAGGCTCAGCAAAGTGCTTGCCCTTGCAATGCTAGACTTCTACGATCACGTTTTGTTCGTTTACCCGCCTGGGGTCTTCTGATATTGAATGCGCTGACTGCGATTCTGGTTTTGTTAAGCCGTAGCCAGAGTTTGGGAGATGGACGGGTTTGGCGTCCCATGCAACTTTGTCCGGTGTTCTCTCGGGATAGCGTGCGACAGACACGTTGCCAAGCCTGCGCGCTTCACCCAGTCGTCTAGCTCCTTCCTTTCTGATTCTTGGAGTAGCTCCTTGGCCTTTCCATATTCTTTTGCAACAAGGCGGCTGTCGAAGCTCACCTTTTCGAGCACGGTTTTATAGTAATCCAGAAATGAGTTTTTTGCCATCGTCAAAATATTTTTTGGTTTTACATCGCCATACTTTTATGGCATAGTGGCCTTCCTCGTGAAAGGAGGTCAGGGGAGGTGAAGTTTTCCCTCGGCCCGATAGGACCCCTTGCGTTTGGAGGAAAAAGTAAACAGCCAGCCAATGGCTTGGCAGGCTGTTATAATTTATGAAATTTCTATGGTTTTTGGGGGTTTTTGCCTCGCTTCCTCCCGCTTCGGGATCACGAGTTTCAAAATACCATCCACATAAGTGGCCTCGATTCTGTCGCTGTCGACCGTGTTGGGGAGGTCAAAGGAACGTCGGAATGCGGAGTAGCTAAACTCCTTTCGGGTATACGTTCCAACTTCCTCACTTTCAAATTCCTGGCGATCTTCCGTCTGGATGATCAGGGTTCCGTTGTCGATTTCGACCCTGAAGTCGTCCTTCTTCATGCCGGGTACAGCCATCTCCACCCTGTAGTCGGCTCCCGTTTCCACAATATTCACCCTTGGAAGGGTGACGCTTTCGGGGGATCCCCCGATCCTCATGTCGTCCAGCCAGTCAAAAATGTTTTTGCCGGGGAAATCGTCAAACAAGCTTGGATAGGCAGCTTTGCCATTCCGTTTCATCAGTGTGTTCATTGTTCTGTCAATTTAATGGTTAAACAACTAAACAATCTCGGTCTGGGGCAACGCAGGTCTACGCCAATGCGCGCAAGACCAAGAAACCGAATGAATCGCGATTCTTCTCAAAGCCAAAAAACAAGGAAAATGCCAAGCCTATTTAGTGTTGTTTTTGGCAGATTTTTTCTGAAAAATTGTCAGCGTCAACTTGTTGTCGATACCGGTTCCAGTTTGCTGACGCTATTGGGACTTCCGCCTGACAGTCTTGGCAGAAAGTCAATTTGCGCACTCAAGGCTTCTCTTTTTTGACACTTCTAAACTAGACAAAAGCCTAGCTGGAACTCCTCCGAAGATATCGGACTTTCGCGGTGAAAAAGCAACGACGCCGGAAACAGGAACGGATTATCTTGTCAGGGCGGAGCAGTCGTTGGGACTTCGCCTTATTTCCAAAGATGGAATGTGTACATCGCTGATGTTTTGGAGAAACGGGAACACAATGGGGATTCTTTTTCCCCGCAAATTAGTGCGGCCAGCGGCAGCCATCGTAAAAAACTGCGATTAACGCATAAGGATGGGGTTTTGCTGCATTGGTACGGGGTTTGGGTAAGGTTGGATGAACTAAACCAATTATAACCATGGAAAGTATAAAAAACAAGATCAAAGGAAACTGGAACATTATCAAAGGGAAGCTGAAGCAAGAGTATGCCGAATTGACCGATGATGATCTGACTTATGTAGAGGGACAGGAAGACGAACTCCTAGGACGGATCCAAAAGAAAACCGGGAAGACCCAGGCGGAACTTGAAAGATTCTTTGACTAAGGATATTTCTTCTGAAAAAGGTAAGAGGTGCTTAATGGCACCTCTTTTTTTTGCGATCGGGTTTGGAAAAGGGCTGTCGGGAACCAGATAGAAAAACGAGATCCTTGCTCATAAATGTCAGATTGAAAGCTAGATACCTTCTATGTAATCAAACTTTGTTGATCGTCTATTAAGCTTTTTTACCAATTTCAATCAAAGCCAAGCTTAGTCAAGTTTGGGGGCGGGGGCTTTGACGCTATCAAATCCACCCGTTTTTGATAAGCCAGGGCGACCAGGTTTTGCCAGATGAGTTTTGGGTGCTCATCGATAGGCCGTTTGACGGCAGCTGACCAGCCTGCTTTTCCGTATTTCCAAAAATCGATTCCCTGCTCCTTGCACCATTCCTCACCATTGTCTTTCAGGAGTCTTTAGCCAAATTCAGTCATCCTACTGCGCATTTTTTCGCAGGCATGCTTGACCGCTTCTCCATTGTAGGCGGTGCCGGTCGACCCTCCGGTGCTGATAGGATTTGGGATCACCCGGGTGTACTTCACTAGTTCGACCAAAGGTTTGATGGAAGGTATCAGTATCTGATAATCATTGTAGGGTTGTCGTCCTTGTAGATCCTGACAGTGCCCACATTGGCCAATTCATCTTGTGAGTCCCCTGTCTTTGCCAACATGACCATGCATTTGGTGACATTGGACAAAGAATTTGTTGCGTTCACTCCGTCGACCAATCGATAAGTTCCTGAGATGATCCACAACGCATCGTAGTTTATTGTTCCATATTTTCCATTTTCAACCTTAACAAACGACGTAAAATCATTTCCTTCTCCAGAGACATTGCCAACACCAAATCCGGTATCCAGACTATCCGGATATTGGGGGAAGGACTGGTCCGCCAATGAGAAATACCCCAGAAAAGACCCGTAGGTGCCTTCTTCGTCTTTTTGTATCAAAAAATAATCTTCGTACCTGCCGAAAACGGAATCCCGGTAGCTGGGATAATTGGCGTCAAACACACAATCATGCTTGATGTGGAATTTTTGGGCATCACGTAAACCAGTTTTGAAATCTATAATCCTGTAAATCTCAGGCGGACTGTCGCCTTCATAGATCTTCATCCCGTTTTGTTGAATCAGATCCAGAAACGGCTCTAAACTTCCCGTTACCGCCAGAACTTCATTTGTAAAAATCTCTGAAGCGACCTCTTCAGGTAAATCATACTTGCCCAATGCGTTGGACGGTGGCTCGTCGTCCAGATCGCAGGAGATCAGGAAACATATCCCAGCAAAAAAGCCAATTGCTGTGTTCAAAGTTTGAAATGTCGTTTTCATAGCCGTTAATTTTTGATGGATGCTTCGCGAAGAGTTACCATCATTCCTGGTCACTCGGCGCTACGCCTAAATTTCCTCGATCAGTTTCTTGGTGGACTTCCCATACTTGGTCATCAGGATTTCTATTAGGACAGAGAGCAAGGCGACAAAGAGAATGACGATCAGACAATACGAAGTGATCAATTTCATCCAGACCTTATTGATGGAGTCTTGGGTCCATACTTTGTCTTTCTCATCTGGCGAGCCAAAACCTTCCCTGATCAGGTCCTCATCAGAATGGATATAGGGATTTTCCAGTTTATAGGCTCTGGCTACGGGCGTATATTCAGTCCCCTTGATGTAGTAACTGACTTGGCCTTCAAAATCTTTGTAAGGAAACGTTCCTTCGAGAAAATATCGGGTATGGGTATATAAGATCAGAATCAGGCCCGCAAACAGAAAGAGGCAAACGGCCTTTAAGGAATATTTTACATGGGTGTTCCACCTTCCTTTTAACATGAAGGAAACCATCAGATTGACCACGAGCGCGATGATACTTGCCAGCGCTGTGTAGTAGAAAGTCAATTCTTCGATCTTTAAAAGGTGGGAAATCGCCCCGCCAAACAGTCCGAATATCACTGCGATCAAGGCTGCCCTATACTTGAGTAGTGAAATCATGGGCTGATTCTCAAGGGTACTACGATCACTTGGTCTTCATTATAGAGCTGGGGCTTCGCAAATTCCTCCCTAAAATCAATCGTCGGATATTGGACATTCATGCGATTCCCATTCAAATCTTCCACGACAAAGAACATCTTGGCTGGGGGAAATGCCGCCACGGCGTAAGTGGCCGGCGTTCTAATCGTGTGATAGGCATTTTCAAAATCCTTCAGGGCCGGCAATACATACCGTACGGTAAATTTTCCTTCGACTTTCGGCCCCTCGGTGATCAGCTCCCCATTTTCTGAATACATATAGACCGCAAATGCAAAGTGCATGGTATTGTTCGGTGCTGTAGTTTCAAACCGTAATAAGGAGAGTTGGACCGAGGGAAGATCAGTTTCATTCAGGCTCGGAGAAAGATAGGCGGGATAGGGCGCTACCAAGTCAGGAGCTGCCAAGGCCAACAAGCGATCTTTTTTCATCCTAAAAGTCATGATTCCGGTTTCCGAAAGCAGCTCCGAAAGGTTTGCTGCAATTCCCTCCATCAATGCGAGCTGCGTTGGTTCTGTTCTTTTGGCAGCTGTAATTTCCTGCAAAGTCTGATTGAATGCAGCAACGAGATCTTTTACCAACAGCTTGGTAATCGCACTTGTACTTTCACCTTGCCCTGCGATGGAGTTTAGTTCTGTCTCAACTTTCTGAATGAGTGCCCGGATTTCTGTACTATTTGCCTCAGCAGCCAGGTTTGGGTTTTGTGAGACCATCTGCTCAAAACCTCCTTTTGAGCGTTCAAAGAGATCCATTTGAATTTGTAGTTCTTCGGCTAGACTTGATCCGCCTTCTGTCGCGAGGTCCGTAGCGGCATCATGATCAAGGGATGGGAAGCTCGGTAGGTTCAGCTTTTTATTACTTCGAATTACTTCGGTATTGTTTAGGGAGGAGTTTAGCGCATACATCAGTTCAAGCGCATCCGGATTGGGCATGATTTGATGGGAGCGCAGGTAGTCAGGTAAATGACTGGCAACCGGGACTTTTGGGCTGCGGGACTTGATGTAAAAATAGGATGCCGCCCCTATGACCACCCCTCCGACGATGAACACTACTGGACTGACCCCCTCGTCATCCACAGGCGCTGCTCCTCCAGTAGGCGGGCGCTGGGCCACAGCCTGATACCCTTGGCACAAACAAAGATTTGTCACCATTACGATCAACAGCCCTCTCTTCACAAATCGGAACATTGTTTTTTTTGGGAGTCGTGACTAAAAAATCTCCAAAAATACTGTAAAGCTTTTATGCCTCCAGGCTCCATGATTTCTCGAAATTTGCCTTGGAGCCCTTTCTATACTAAACATTAATGGCTTAAAATCCAATGATATAGGGTTTTTTCTAG
>CAZTJM010000127.1:0-13122 GCA_964613865.1 uncultured Limnohabitans sp.
CTTTTCCTTGGGTAGGATTTTCTTTTTTTGGCTGCTACCCTAGGTAAAAAATCGTTAAAATATTCAAAAACAGCAGGATAGATGGAATCTGGACCGCCGCTTTGTCAAACTTGGCCAATTAAAAAGGAGCCCCTTGCGAAGCTCCTTTTTGCTTATTTTTTTCTGTTGGCATCGGCTGCCTTCATCGCTTCTTCCAGTTTTTGCTGAAACTTGGACTTCTTTTTATTGACGTTTTTGGCCTTGCTTTCTTCTACTTTTGCTCGGATTTTTTCATCATCCACAAAGAGCTTGATGATCGCTTGCTGCCCGAAGGTCACGATGTTGGAAACAAAATAGTAAAAGCTCAAGCCAGCAGGGTAGGAGTTGAGGATGAACATGAACATTACCGGCATGATATAGCCCAGGTTTTTCATCGGTCCAGTGGCGGTGGTCAGCTGGTTGTTGAAGTGTGTGTAGATGATCTGCGACACCGTCATCAGCAAGGTGAACAAGCTGACATGGGCTCCATAAAACGGAATGGTAAAGGGCAGCTTGATAAACTCGTCGTAAGTGGACAGGTCATTGGCCCATAGGAACGATTCCTGACGAAGTTCTACTGCATTTGGAAAGAAGAAGAACATCGCAAACAGAAACGGCATCTGGAGAAGGAGGGGCAGGCAGCCGGAGATTGGGCTCACGCCCAACTGGGAAAAAAGCTTCATCTGCTCTTGCTGCATTTTGGTAGCATCATCGCCATACTTTTCCTTCAGCTCGTCTATCTCTGGCTTGATGACGCGCATCTTTGCCATGCCAATGTAGGATTTGTAGGTCAGTGGCGACAAGGCCAACTTGATCATCAACACGATCAGGATAATGATGACCCCGTAGTTGCTGAAATACTTCTCGAGGAATGAGAAAAGATGGACGACGATATACTTGTTCACCCAGCTGACAAAGAAATAGCCCATGTCGACGTTTTTCTCGAAGCCATCGGTCACTGTTTTCAGCGTCTTGTACTTGTCTGGTCCGAAGTAAAAACTTACCTCCGCTTTGCCGTTTTCGACCGGAATGTTGAACGAAGCGGTCATTGACCGTACGATGGATGAATCGGTCGGAGTTGTTTGCGCCAAACTCACGTTTTGGAAAACGGAATCCGCGATAATTCCGGCGGTGAAAAACCGCTGGCTGAAGCCAATCCATTTTACAGGTTCGGAGACTTGCACTTCTTCGGGGTCATTGCCAGCCCCAAGATTTTCGTAGGATTCTGAGGCGAGGTAATAGTTGAGCTTGGTTTGCCTTCTCGATTCGCCAAGGTCTTTTTCCTGAGCTTTGATTTGGTCTTCCCAAGTCAGGTTAAGTGAATTTCCGGTCAAGACTCCCTGAAACCGGTCGATTTCAAGTGACTTTTTGACCACATAGCTACCCTCTTCCAAAGAGAATGTGTGGACGATCTGGCCAGCCTCGGTGCCGGCCGAAAGCGTCAAAACCTTTGTTTTTACCCCACCTACTTCGACTTCATCCATTTTGGGGCTGAAGTAAAGGTCCGCCAAGTTCAGCGGCCCTTTCGCGCTCTCCATGGAGTAATTCATTACGGAGCTTTCTTCATCCAAAAGGATCAAGGGATCGCCATTCCAGCTTTTATATTCCTTCAAGACTACTTCCTTGATGGCGGCACCCTTGGTGGACAGAGTGACGGTTACCTTGTCGTTTTCGAGTGTGATGTCCTCCTTGGTGCCAGCGGTGAGTGGAGCCAATGCTCCATATTGTGCGACACGCTGCACATCTACCAGGCTATCTGGAAGTACTTGCGAAATAGACTGTTGAACGTTTGCCGAAACGGGCGCTTCGGTCTGCTGAGGGGTCTCTTCTACAGCTGGGATCTCAGGGCTGCTCGCGAAAAAGAGCGAATAAACCAAAATCACCGCCGCAAACAGTATCAAACCCGTTGCTTGATTTCTATCCATAGGTATTGTTTTCCTTGCTAATGGGCTTAGCGAAACTCTTTTATTTTACTTTTTTACTGTCTATTGCCGCTTGAATGAATTTGACAAATAGCGGTTGAGGATTGAGGGCAGTGCTCTTGTACTCCGGATGGAATTGAACGCCGACAAACCAAGGATGGTTTTTCAGTTCCATGATTTCAACGAGTCCAGTATCCGGGTTTTTACCGGTCGCGATCAATCCCGCGGTTTCTACCTGCTCCAGATATTCATTGTTGAATTCATATCTATGGCGATGGCGCTCCTGAATTTTGGTCTTTCCGTAAGCTTGGGCTGCCTTGCTTCCTTTTTTGAGGTCGCAAGCATACGAACCCAATCGCATAGTTCCGCCCATTTGATCTATTTTCTTTTGTTCTTCCATCAAGCCGATGACCGGATAGGCAGTGTTCGGATCCATCTCAGTGGAATTGGCACTATCAAGCCCCATTACATTGCGTGCAAATTCAATTACAGCAACCTGCATCCCCAGACAGATGCCGAAAAACGGGATTTTGTTTTCTCGGGCATATCTCACGGTTTCGATTTTTCCCTCAAAACCCCTTTCTCCAAATCCCGGAGCGACTAGGATGCCATCCAGCTCGCTGAGTTTGGTCTCGAAGTTGTCGTAGTGGATTTCCTCCGAGGAGATGAGTTTCAGATTCACTTTGCATTCTACAGCCGCACCTGCGTGGGTAAACGATTCGATGATTGACTTATAAGAATCCGGGAGTGACACATATTTGCCGATCAGGCCGATGGTTACCTCCTGAGTTGGGTTTTTGAGTCGGCCTAGGAAATCCTTCCAATGCTCCAGGTCGGTGTTTGACTTGGATGTAAGCTTCAGCTTGGACATCACCCGCTCGTCGAGTTTTTCTTTTTTCATCAGCAGCGGCACATCATAGATGGTTTCAGCATCCATGGCCTCAATCACGCTGTTCAGCTGAACGTTACAGAAGAGCGCCAGTTTTTTCTTCACATCCTGCGGCAGGTGATGCTCAGTGCGGCATACCAAGATATCTGGCTGTATACCGGCTTCCAGCAGTTGCTTTACGGAATGTTGGGTTGGTTTTGTCTTTAGCTCTTTGGCAGCACTTAGATATGGAATTAGGGTTAAATGGATTACCAGAAAGTTGTTTGGTCCCAAGTCCCATCGAGCCTGACGCACAGCTTCAATAAATGGCAAGGATTCGATATCTCCTACGCAGCCTCCGATTTCGGTGATGACGACGTCATATTTCCTGTCCTCCCCAAGTTTGTAAAAATTGTTTTTAATCTCGTCAGTGATGTGAGGGATCACTTGGACCGTTTTGCCAAGGAATTCTCCTTTGCGCTCCTTGGTGATGACATTGTTGTAGATCCTTCCCGTGGTGACGTTGTTGCTTTGGGAGGTCGTGACGTTCAGGAACCTCTCGTAATGTCCCAAATCCAAATCGGTTTCGGCGCCGTCGTCCGTCACGTAGCACTCCCCATGTTCGTAAGGGTTGAGTGTCCCGGGATCGATGTTGAGATAGGGATCAAATTTTTGGATGGTTACTGAGAACCCCCTGGCTTGCAGCAATCTGCCCAAAGATGCGGCAATGATGCCTTTTCCAAGAGATGAGGTAACACCTCCGGTGATGAAAATGTACTTGGTGGATGAGCCCATAAGAATGGAGACGGATGATTTTGATTGGAATCTTATGGGGCTCAAAATTAGGGAAATTTCCTGACTTGACTTCTGTTATCTACTTTCATTTTTGAGGATTCTCCCTTTTTTGGCTCACCCAGATCTTTGGCATCGGGAAAGTATTTCGTGACAATAAGCGTCAATTGATTTATAGTCTTTGGCATGGGGATTACCTTAGTGCTGTGATGTCAAGCAACTTGTATGAGGTGGAGCAATTGTTTTTTAGGATATTACTTTGCCAGACAGAGCGATAGGTCTATCTACAAAAGAGCTTTCGAAAGAAAACAAATAACTAATATAAAAAACTATAGCTATGAGACTAAGAAATAAAACTATTGCATTGGTTGACTCTTTGCAGGAAGCGAAATCGGGGAGCTCTTTTGTGCAGACTTTTCACGAAGGTGGAGTGGTAATTTTGGATCCCGTAAGTTTGTTTTCCAAGTCTGACTGGGTACGATTTGAAGAGGATATTGATGTAATCAATAAGGTCTATTCCCATCTTTTTGACGAAGTGGTGATTGCACGTAAAAAACTAATATGTTTTTGGCCTCTGACAGAACAATTGGGAAGTGAATGGGTTGCATTGAATGCGCTGTGTGTTGAAAATGGCTATGAATTGGAGGCCTATAGAAATGTGTTTTTAGATGGAGATGGATATGGTTTTAGCAGTGATGTGCTTCGCTTATGGAAGAGCTTTGTGTATTTCTTGATTGAATCGCTCTTGGAGGATATTAAACTAAATGAAGGTCTGGAAGAGATAGCCACGCTGACCTCGGATCGTGACGCTATTGTTTTGTTTAAAGTAGGGAATTCCGAAAAGACAAAATATTCGTATGCAGTTTGCCACGGTGTAGATGGGCTTGTGCGGGAAAAGAATTTCCAATCGGCGAAAGACTACACTGCTTTGAACGAATTTGGATCTTTTCAGGAGATGTTGGTCGGATTGCTGGGTAGCAAAGATCTGAGCCAGTATCAAACAGAATTTGCGGACAAACATCTGGAAAAGGCTTATTTTAGGGTGATAGCCCAAAAAACAAGAACAAAAAATCTTATTGAATCCTGGCTGAAGACCTACTCTTTAAATTAAAAGATAAGAGCTTGGATATAGAATTGGGATATTATTTTGTAAATATTCATTAAATCTATTTATCGAATAGAAATCAATTTATATATTTCGGGGATTTTTATTAACACATATAAATCTTCACGACAATGAGAGAATTGATTAAAGAAGCTATAGCTGATCTAAAAAGAACAGATGGCTTTATCTATGTGACTGCCGAAGGAAAAAAAATTGACCTTCATGAAGCGGCCGCAAGAGGAATTGCAGTAACTCCTGTTAATCCAAAGGATGAAGTTATTAAGAAACTTGAAGCGGCAGGTTTGTTTTTAACAGACGGGAAATTTGTAAGCGAATTGAATGATCTAATTGCTGCATTGGGCGGCGGTACATCATCAAAAGGTACAGGTAAGAGAAGATCTTTTTCTGAATCTGAAAAAAGTAAAATTGTAGAAGAATGGCAGAAAGTGGAAGCAGCCGGTAAAAAGACAAAAGCTGCCTTTGCAAGAGAAATAGGCGTTGGCTATCAGACATTTATTAATTGGCTCAAAGGTTAAATATAGCCTGAGCTCCATAAAAAAAGACAGCTATTGCTGTCTTTTTTTATTTATATAGACGACTGCCGACTGCGCACAGACGTGAGTACCATCAAAAATCCCAGTATAAAAAAGGCGAGGATTCCAAGCTGAAATGGCGAGCCTAGATCCGGAGTGGAAATCGATAAATTCAAAAAATCTAAGCTAGGCTTCGGAAGATTGATTCGTTTGAGTAACTCGACGATGGAAGAATTGCCAGGCCGGGAGGGAGCCGAAAACACACTCCATCCGAGGAGTGAGGCAATGAGTCCAATGATGACTGTCCAAGCCCCGGAAGAAATGACTGGGCTATAGTATGTCTTTGGTTGGGGTAGTGCTTCGATTTTTTTCAAAACAGACAAATGAAATTCGTCTCCAAGTGTTTCCGTTCCTGTCTCGACCATCCATTTTTTCAGGACATCGTGTGGGGTTGACGCCTTGTTTTTCATAGTAGCCCGATTAATGTTTCGTTTGATATTTTTCTGAGATTTTGTTCCAAATGCTTTCTTCCTCGAAACAGCTGCACCTTGATGTTGGTTTCTTTACTTCCGGTAATGGTGGCGATTTCTTTGATCGGGAGGTCTTCCAGATAGAATAAGGTCAGCACGGCCGCTTCTTCTGGGCTAAGCATTTCGATTCCTTTTTTTATCAAAACTGTCCGTTCTTCTCTTTGCAGGATCTCCAGTCCATCCAAGAAATCTGCCGGTTCCTCTGGGTTTTCGATAATATCCTCTACCCAAGTCAGATTCCTTTTGGTCTTTCTCAGTCGTCCCATGCATTCATTATATACGACTCGATACATCCAAGTGGTAAATTTTGATTTTCCTTCAAAACGTGACAAGGATTGATAGACCTTCATAAACGTGTCTTGCGAAGCCTCTTGAGCCTCCTCTGGATTCTTCAGCATCCGCAAAGCCAAAGTATAGACGAGGCGCTGATGCTTTTGGATCAGGGAGCCAAAAGCCTTCAAGTCGCCTTGTCGGGCTAGTGTGATGTAGTGATCGTCTTCCAGGAATTGCATTCAACTCTTAGATGCAGGTGAGCCCAAAAAAGTTACGGTTTATTTTTTTTTAATTCTTCATGTAACCTTTTTATGGGATTGGACATCCAAACGGCAAACAAAACAACAAGACATGCAAGAAGATATCCTAATTCCACTGATCATTTTCTCCGCGATTTTCGGGATGGTGTACGTTTACCTGACCACTCGAAACAAGGAGCGGCTTGCCCTGATCGAAAAAGGCGCCGATGCGTCGCTGTTCAACACCGGAAAAAAGAACGGATTCGGTTCAATTATTCTCAATCTGGCACTTTTGGCCATCGGCATCGGCATTGGTGTACTCGTAGGCGCGATGCTCGCACAAGCTGGGATGGATGACGATGTTTCATTCCCGGCCAGCATCTTCATCTTTGGGGGATTGGGACTTGTGACCAGCTTCTTTGTCAATAGGAAACTGGAGAAATAGCAAACTAAACCAATTCAGAAACTACCGTCAAGCCTCCCCAAGTCCCGGGGAGGTTTTTTTGTGTTTTGGATTTTAAGAGGTTTGGGCAAGATAATCTGACTATTTTTACGCCAAAATTCAAAACACGTGGATCAACAGGCAATCGTAAAAACCTTTCGCGACAAGGGACAAGTGACTATCAAAGAAGGAAACGGCAAGAATTTGACTTTGGTGAAAACCGACCTTTGGCAGCCCGAGATGGGTGACGGCTGGATGTTCCTACTGTTTGATCTTTTTCAGATCCGCTCGATATGTGCGGCGTTTTCGGAAGTGTCCTTGGACATTGTAGAGTTTGCCTCCAAGCCGACGATTTATCACAGTCCTGTGAATCCAGTAGTCCAGAACGCTCCGATACAAGACGGAAACGTCCGCTTCTCGCTGATTCGTGATACTAACTGGAACAAGTTGCTTTTCGCCATTTCCCAGCCCGTACTTGCTAGGATTGGTTCGGATGTCGTGTCCGCGGATTTTCAGACTGATCTTTATTTTCCACTTTTGGGACCAAACACCAAAGAGATGTTTCTCGGACCTGAAGGAGATGTAAAAATTATCAGAGGATGAATTTCAAATCAAAGCTGGACGAGCAGGAAATATTTGAAAAAGTGGGCAAAGCAGCTGCCAGTCTGGGGATAAAATCCTATGTCGTGGGTGGCTTTGTACGGGACCTGATCCTCGGTCGCCCCAGCAAAGACATCGACTTCACCTGCGTCGGAAGTGGAATCAGCCTCGCGCAGGAAGTCGCCAGGTCTTTTGATATGCACGTTCCCCTTTCGGTTTTCAAAAACTTTGGGACGGCAATGCTCAAGCTGGACGATTGGGAGCTGGAATTTGTCGGCGCAAGGAAAGAATCCTACCGGCAGGAATCCCGTAAACCAATCGTCGAGGACGGGACCTTGGAGGAAGATCTGGAGCGCAGGGACTTCACTATCAATGCGATGGCAATATCGCTCAATCCGGAGGATTACGGAGAGTTGGTCGACCCCTTTGATGGAGTAGGTGACCTGAAGCGCAAGATTATCAAGACTCCGCTCGAGCCTGGAGTGACTTTTTCCGACGATCCACTGCGGATGTTGCGTGCGGTGCGGTTTGCTGCCCAGCTCAACTTTGATATCGAGGCGGATACATTTTTCGAGATAGCGGAGCATGCTGACCGGCTGAAGATCATTTCCGCGGAGCGGATCATCGATGAAGTCAACAAGATTGTGGCAACAGCAAAGCCATCATATGGTTTCAAGCTGTTGTTTGCCTCTAAGCTACTGCACGAGTTTTTTCCGGAAATGGTGGATCTTCAAGGAGTAGACTCGGTGGATGACAAGTCCCACAAAGACAATTTCTACCACACTCTGCAGGTTTTGGACAATGTCTGCCAGATGAGCGACAATCTGTGGCTTCGCTGGGCGGCGATTATGCACGACATCGCTAAGCCTGCGACCAAGCGCTTCAATCCCAAGGTGGGCTGGACTTTTCATGGCCATGAGGACAAAGGCGCGCGCATGACCCCGGGGATCTTTCGAAGGATGAAATTGCCGATGGACGAGCGGATGAAATATGTGCAAAAGCTCGTTCGCCTCCATCTACGTCCCATTGCCTTGGTCAAAGACGAAGTGACCGACTCTGCCTTGCGAAGATTGCTTTTTGATGCGGGCGACGACATCGAGGATTTGATGAAGCTCTGCAGGGCAGATATCACGTCCAAGAACAACAAGAAAGTGCAGCGCTACCTGGAAAACTTCGACCGGGTCGACGAAAAACTGAAGGAGGTCGAGGAAAAGGATCAGGTTCGGAACTTCCAGCCGCCTGTGAGCGGGGAGGAAATCATGGAAATCTTCGGTCTTCCCCCTTCCAAATTCATCGGGGAAATCAAGGAAGAAATAAAAGAAGCTATATTGGAGGGCAAAATCCAAAACGATCCAAAAGCTGCCCGAAAACTCATGTTTGACATTGCCCGTGAAAAAGGCATCGCTCCGATCGACAACAAATCACATCATCAAGAAAACAAAGATTAACAATGAAGCACACATTCCTACTGCTGCTGCTGGCCATCTGTGCCGGAAATCTTGCTGCCCAAACGGCAAATGACTCACTACCAAAACTGGATCCGAAGCTGAAGGCCGTATTGAACGCGACCGACCAGGCGGCATACCAGATCGCCATGTCCTACAGTGATCCTTCCATTGCGAAGGCCAAGCTGTTTGATCTGATGGTCCGAAATCCGGAAGATATCCGCTATCGAGAAGCTTTGGCAAACCTATATTTTGATGCACAGCAGTTTGCATCTGCCGCGC
Organism: uncultured Limnohabitans sp.; assembly: GCA_964613865.1. Lineage (GTDB taxonomy): Bacteria > Bacteroidota > Bacteroidia > Cytophagales > Cyclobacteriaceae > Algoriphagus. The sequence goes on from CAZTJM010000127.1 coordinate 9,050, forward strand.
TGGTGTCCATGGATATTCTCAAAATCAATGACAAAAACATTGGCGCCTTGGAAATTGCCGCCTACTCTCTCGAGCAATTGGGTGCCTTGGATCGTGCATTGCCGCATTTTGAAAGCCTTTACCTTCTGACTGGTGACAATTTCAGCTTGTACAAATCCGCATTTATCCAATATAACTTGAAGCGCTACGAGGAAGCAATGAACTCGGTGACGATGCTTGTGAAAAATGCGAAAGCGGATGAAAAGATCGGATTCCCTAAGTCCCAAACCGAAACCCAGCAGGTGGCCATGAAAGCAGCTGCACTGAACCTAAAGGGCTTGATTTACTTGGATCAAAACTCAAAGGCAGAGGCGAAGACAGCCTTCAATGAAGCGATTGCCCTTGATTCCACCTTTGAGCAAGCGAAAGAGAATCTAAAGAAGACGAACTGATAAAAGAGCAAAAACTGACCTCATCAAAAGCCGGCCTCGAAAGAGCCGGTTTTTTGTTTCCGCCTTAGGGGAAAAGCAGGAGTGCAATGGTGGAGGTCGCGATGGAGAGAAGTAGACTTATGGCCAGCAACTTTGAGTAATTGGTCTCCCAATGCTTGGTTTTGTTGTCTGGATCAGGTACCAGTTTTCTCACGGGTTTGATTGCCAACTGAACAACAGCAAGGCATCCGAGGAAATAGAATGTCAGAAGAATCAAAAAAGTCGCTGCGGTTTCCATGCATCAAATTTAAACTTAGACAGGGGCAGTTGAAACCTCTTTTCGGAGACTTAACAATTTGTTAATCTGGAGATTCTGTCTTGAATGCCAAGCGCTGGACTAGTTCATGAATCGGTTTTCGATCGAGATGCCGCTACGAACTTTCTGATCCAAGGTACTACCCAAATCTTTGCGATCGAGCTGTCGGAATCGGGCTCCGGATGGCAGTCCGGTGATTTCGGAAATGGCGGTTCTTAGAAGCAGCTCATTCACATCTCCGAGCGGAAGAAGGCGCTCCTGGGATTCTTTCAAGGAAATGTTGGGGTTAAATCCCCCGGTGTAATCCGATTGGTCGAGACTGTTGAAGCTTTGGGATACGATCGGCAAAATGCCATACTTATTCTGCTCATTTTTCTCGTCTTCAAATGGGATCGAGCCCACATTTTTCCCGGTCGTCACGTCTCCGATGAGGAACACATCCATGTAGGGCTTGAGACCATTGATGATTAGTTCGGAAGCTGATGCTGTTCTTGCAGAGGTCAGGATATAGACCCGGTTTTCGGTAAGGGAATTTTCGAGATTTTGGGCTTTGGCAAGGAATGGGGTTTGTACGTTTCTCAATTCGGCAAATTGATCCATCAGGTAGTCATTGTACTTCGTTTTAGAAAAAATACTTGAAGAACTCACCCCCGGAGCGATCAAACTGGCGAGGTTGACGGCAGATGAGACATATCCTCCGCCATTGTAACGGAAATCTACGATCAGGTGCTCGATTCCCTCTGCCTTGAAGTTTGCGAAAATCTCGTCCATTTCCGCGTCGTAGGAGGTGTTGTTTTCACCCGGTCCAGGCGCGAAAAAATGGTAGATCACATAGCCGATTTTCTCATTGTCGATGGTATAGACGGTGTCCAAAAAATTTGGGTTTTCTGCCAGCTGCACAGCGGTGAGGGTGACTTCGGGCATCGGGCTGTAGCTTTCACTTGCCTCGTCATACCTCGCATAAGACAGCGTATGCATTCCTCTTATGGCCCCGAGAAGCTCGGAGTAGTTGTTGATCGTGAGCTGGGTTCCATTTATTTTGTTGATCATGTCACCGCGTTTTAGATCGACATTTGAGGCTGGGCTGTTTTTCTTGATGTAGGTGACAGAGGCATACACGTTGCTGTTTGCCTCGGATGTTTCGCGATAGAGGATAAACTCGTAGCCGGCTTCCAGATTGACTCCATTGAGCGCATCAATCAATTCCTGATAATCGGGATAGATCACCGAAAACCTATCGGTAGGCCGATTAAGCAAGGCTTCAAAATAATCCTCCGGGTCAGAGTTTTCCGCTATCGGAGTGCCGAGATCATCCAACCAATAATAAACCTCATCCATTACGTTCAATATCCAACGATTGGCTGCGGCATTCGAAGCGGGATCGATTCGGGGCTGTTCATCATCGTTTTGACATGAAAACGCGACGACAGCCATCAGGAGTATCGAGATTGATTTGGAAAGTCTCATGGTTGAAAATTGGTTAATGCAAAAACGGCAGCCGCGCGCAGTTGTTTTAAGGGGGGTGATCTTTTTGAGCGATTGTCGGTGTCAAAATGACGAGCCGAAAGAAACGTTGTGCAGCTGACTGTCCAACAGTTTGCCGTTTTCGCACTTCAATACGCGGTAGGGGAATTTGCGGAGCAGTTCGTGGTTGTGGGTTGCCATGAGAATGGCTGTGCCTTTTTTGTTGATCTCCTGAAAGAGCTTGAAGATGCCGTCTGCCACGTCGGGATCAAGGTTTCCGGTCGGTTCGTCAGCCAATAGGATGGACGGCTCGTTGAGCAAAGCCCTGGCGATCACTACCCGCTGCTGCTCCCCGCCTGAAAGCTGGTGGGGCATTTTTTGGAGAGCCTCGGTAAGGCCCACTTGGATCAATACCTCGCTGATTCGGTCCTTGATTTTGGCGGCATCGGTCCATCCGGTAGCTTTCAGGACAAAGGATAGGTTCTCACGGATCGTGCGGTCGCTAAAGAGCTGAAAGTCCTGAAATATGATCCCGATTTTCCTTCGCAGGTAGGGGATTTCGCTGTTTTTGATTTTGGTAAGAGAATAGCCCACAATCTCTCCGAGCCCGGATTGGAGTGGTAGATCGGCATAGAGGGTCTTGAGCAAGGAGCTTTTTCCACTGCCCGTTCTCCCGATGAGAAAGACGAATTCATGCTGCTCCACGGCGAAGTTAATGTCTGTCAACACGGGGTTGTCGCCTTGGTAAATGGTGGCCTGTGTGACTTGAAGTACAGGCTTTGTACTGAAATCCATGGTTTAGAGTTCTAATTTTTGAAGTTTGCCGAAAGGCAGATTTTTGATTACCTCTTCCAATTGGCTTTCCCTGCCTGCCAGCCCGAATTTTTCGATGCTTTTAAGCGGGCGGTCAGCCCGGAAGTAGGCCACCAAGACGAAGTTCTCGTCCCGGATCTGGATGTAATCCGGTATTTTTGCTTTTCCTTTTACCTTGATGATGAACATGCTATGGGATTAAAAAAAGAGGCTGCATCCTTGAAGAAACAACCTCTCTTGATTTTTATTTTCCGGCTGCCTTTGCGTGATCAGCCAGAAATTGTGCCAGACCCGAATCAGTCAGCGGGTGCTTGAGCAAGCCTGTGATCACTTTGAGCGGACAGGTGACTACATCCGCCCCGAGTTCGGCACATTTGATCAGGTGCATCGTGTGGCGCACCGAAGCTGCTAGAATCTCGGTTTCGAAGTCGTAGTTTTGATAGATATGTGCGATCTGCCCAATCAGCTCAAGGCCGTCGTAGGAGATGTCGTCCAAGCGGCCGATAAAAGGTGAAAGGAAAGAAGCGCCAGCTTTGGCCGCGAGTATCGCCTGGCCTGCTGAGAACACCAGGGTACAGTTGGTGCGGATTCCCTCGCTGTGGAAATATTTGAGCGCTTTCACCCCATCCTTGATCATGGGTATTTTCACGACGATTTTGTCGTCGATTTTTGCAAGCTCTTTGCCCTCGCGGATCATGCCGTCAAAGTCGGTGGAGATGACCTCTGCGCTCACTTTATCATCCACGATGTCGCAGATTGCTTTGTAGTGGGCTTTTACGTTGGCCTCTCCGCTGATGCCCTCTTTGGCCATCAGTGAAGGGTTTGTCGTCACGCCATCCAATACGCCTAGGTCATAGGCTTCGCGGATTTCATCGAGATTGGCGGTGTCAATAAAGAATTTCATGGGAATAGGTTTTTTGTTAAGACTTGGCTAAAAGGTCTTAGTTTGAGATTGCGTTGGCATATGCCAACGGACAAAGTTAGAAGATAAATCAGGATTAGGAATTCCCAAAAGTATGGGATTTGGAAAATTTAGTGCAAAAAAAGAAGCTGCATCGCACCGCTACAAC
>CAZTJM010000128.1:0-13080 GCA_964613865.1 uncultured Limnohabitans sp.
AAACACCGAAGCTATCCCGACATTACCCACAATGTGCGCTGTGACTATCCCGTCCCGAATTTTGACCAAGCGTTTGCGCTGACGATAGGCCGAGAGGGAATCAATCCTATGCCGGTATTCTATGCAGGAGTGCATAACAAATATGCACCGTTTACCGATGGTTTCGTCTCCTATTCGGACGGTTGCCATGACGATGTCAATAAGGTGGTCTGGAGCCAAATGGGCTGGAATCCAAACAAGAGCGTCCGCGATGTATTAAGAGAATACACCAATTTTTTCTTCGACACCAAGATAGAGGCCGCGGCCGCCGAAGGCATACTGGCACTGGAAAGTAACTGGGACGGTTCAGTCATTGACAACGGAGGCATCGAGCCGAGTTTGGCCTATTGGAAAAATCTGGAAGCTACAAATCCCCAGCTCTCCGGAAACTGGAGGTGGCAGATGCTGGTGCTGAGAGCCTACTACGACTACTATATCCGCCAGCGAAAAATCTACGAATCCGGGCTGGAAAAGAAGGCGAACCAGGTGCTGATGAACTATGAAAAGCAAGGAATCGATACGGCGATGGCGCAGGCTTTGGAACTGGTAAACCAAGCCGATACACACCCTATCGAGCGCGAGACGAGAAGGAAAATCGATGAATACGCCCAGGCGCTTTTCGAATCCATCGGTCTTCAGACGAGCGTGGACAAGTATCAAGCAAGCAATTCCCAAAGGGGCTGTATCCTGGATTTTGTGGACTATCCGCTCAACAACAGGTGGTGGCTAGCGGACCAGTTTGACTCTATCCGCAAGATGGATTCGAATGAGGCCAAAACCGCCCAGTTGAAGCTGATCGCCAATTGGGAGAATCCCGGACCGGGAGGCTATTACGACGATATCTCGAATATTGCCAACAGCCCCCACGTTACCACGACCGTCTATGACGCGGTGGACTTCGGCTGGTGGGACAATGGCTACAGCCGTTGGAGGCTTTCCTCCCAAGTCTATCAGGTAAATCCGGAGTTGGAGTACGAAGACTTGGATCCCAATGCACGCTACCTGATACGGGTGACGGGTTCGGGAGACGCTCTGATTCGAGTGGATGGCAAGCGCTTGGAGCCTTTGGTTTATGAAAAGGAAATGGGTGGTTTCAAGGAATTCATCATCCCCCGGGATGTGGTAGGCGACGGGAAAATCTCGGTGACCTTTGACCGGCCCGAGGAATCGCACCTGCGATGGAGAAACTACTCCCGAATCTCAGATGTGTGGCTGATCAAGAGGTAGGGATGTAGGATGTCTGATGTTAACTGTTTGAAAACTACAACGAAGATATAAGCCGGGGAAGGTGAGAAGAATTTGAATATTGGAAAATTCAATAATCCGAAAATGGGAGCTGACTGAAAGGAATCGGCACTGAAGCAGGTGTCGTAAATCGTGCGCCTTAGACCCTAAGTCCTTTTTAAAAAGAATAAGATGAGAAAATCGATTTTGCTTGCTACCCTCTTTGGTGTGCTGCTATCGGCTTGCCAAAAGCCTGAGCGTCTGGCCAAGTCCAGTCAGCCAGTCTATGAGGATGTGGCCTATTTGCAGGACTATGCAGTGAAGTACTATCCAGAGGAGGAAGATTTGGAGTTTAAAAAAGTCTATTCAGACCGAAATGAAGTGGTCCAGATCTTGACTTCCAAGGGACTGATGAACCCGGACAATGGGCATTTTCAGTATCCCGGGAAGATTCGAAAGGATCAGCGCTATATCCTGATGGGCAACAAGAACATCTCGGATTTGGCTCTATACCAAAACCAGTTTGTCTATTTGGATGGAGAAGCCATCTTTAGCAATGCCTGGGCTGGAAAGCTGTTTTCCAGACATGGTAGCTCCCAGCCAGGTTTGGTCGTGGGAGGGAAGGACTTCACCTTTTTGGTAGCCTCGACCCATGCCTATTCCTTGTTTAAAGATTCCAAGACCTTGGCAAAGGCTGAGGTTGATGGGCCGATTTTGGATGGAAAATACGATTCCAAATCGGGAGCATTTTACATTCTGACAGAGAATTCAATACTTCAGATTTCGGAACCCGAGGGAGCAAGCAAGACTATTTTTCGTGGTGAAGGACTCACTGCATTTGACTTGTTGGACTCGGGAGAGATCGTGGTGGCGAGCAGGGAAGGTTTTTTGTTTCTTGATTCTTCGGGAAAAGTGACCCAAGATCTGAATACTAAGTTGCCTTGGACCGAGCTTACCGCCGTGCGTGAGATCGATGGTAAACTTTGGTTTGGTTCTACCCGCGGAGCCTTTATGCTCAAGGAGGACGGGAAGTTCAACTACTATTACGGTGAACGCTGGCTGCCAGGCAATCAGGTGGTCGATATAGAGGCGGGTCCCGAAAATTCGGTTTTGATCCTCACGGATAAGGGCCTTGGTCAGATCAAGTTTGAGTGGATGACCTTGGAGGAAAAAGCCCTGCGCTACGAAAAACAGGTTCGGCAGCGTCACATCCGCTATGGCATCAACAGCAACCTCAGCCGACTGACTGATCATGACCTTGCCACTGCTGAAAATGGATTGGCTGACTCCGACAATCTCTGGACTGGGATGTATATGGGCAGCCAGCTGTTCCGGTACTTGGTCACCAAGTCTGAAGAAGCGAAGCAAAATTGCATTGAGACCTTTGAGGCAATGGAGCGCCTGCACCATATTACTGGTGTGAAGGGGCTATTTGGACGAACTTTTGAGAGAAGTGGGCACTACGAATTCCGGACCGAATACCGGGATTATGTGGAGGATTTTTGGTACGAAGGCTATAACAATAATGTAAGCTGGAACCATTCCTCTGATCCCGAGTGGGATTGGCGGGCAAGTGCAAGCAGCGACCAGACGGTAGGGCAGATTTTTGCACTGATCCTGATGGGAGAATACATGGACGACGAAGAGTATCGCCAGCGGGCCATCACGCTGCTCGACGACATGATGGGCTACATCGTGGCCAACAACTACACGCTTGTGGACGTGGACGGCAAGCCTTCGCTCTGGGGCTATTGGAATCCGGAACATATCAATCGCTTCCAAACCATGGTGGGAGACCGTAAGATCTACTCTTCCAATCTCATCGCTTTTTTGCAGGCGGCTTACAAGCTGACTGGCAAGATACTATACAAAGAAAAAGCCCTAGATCTCATGCAGAATCACGGCTATCTGGAAAACCTGGCTCGTCCCTTCAAAGAAATTGGCCAAGCGCCTGCCGACGCGGACAACTGGAGCAAGATGCTGTCCCAAGAATGGAACCACAGTGACGATGAGATGTATTTTCTGGCTTATTGGGGCCTTTATCCCTATGCCTTGAACGACACACTTCGGGAAGTGTACCGGGAGGCGATCAAAGACCATTGGGAATTTGAACGTCCTGAGAAGAACGCGCTGTGGAATTTTTGCTATGCCATGACAGGAGCGGAGGACTTTGACCTGGAGGAGTCAGTATGGCACCTGAAGGAGTTTCCGTTGGATATGATTGAGTACAAGACTGAAAACAGCCATCGCAAGGACATCGTCCGCGTTCCGGTGAATTTTTGGGGACAAAACACCTCGGAGGTTTTGCCTCCCGACGAGCGTCCGGAGCTGAAGCACAACAAGAATCTCTTCACACTCGATGGCCCAGACCGAAAGTCAGAATTGAGCGCGGGAGACACCTTCCTGCTTCCCTATTGGATGGGCAGGTATTTGGGAGTCATCAGCGCACCGAAGACAGAAACAGAGTAGTAAAATAGTTAATGGGTAGTTTAATTGGTTAAGTCCTTTCCCGCGTGGGAAAGGACTTTTTTCTCGGACATCGGGCTTGGTTTTGCCGCAGATACACTTGAAGTCGATGCTTCGAAAGCATTTTTCCGCTTATTCAAACCCAAACAAAACTGGTAAAACAAAGACCACCACGGCGCTCCAAACCATATAGACCGGAAGATAGAGCACGATGGATTTTCCGACTTGGCTCAGTTCTTCTTTCTTGACAGCACTCTGGTATAGCTTCCAAGAGACGATCAAAAGGTGGATCAGAATCAGGATATTGCCACCCAGCACCGCAGTTCTATTTGGGGTAAAGCCCCACTCCGAGATCCGGAAAATGATGGCGGAAAGCGCTACCCCGTTGACTACGATTGTGACTAGGGAAAGCAGAAACAGGATCCAGATTCCGAACGGCTGCCTTTGCCTGGAGGAACTTTCGGCTACAGAAAAGAAGATCAGCGCCATGACTCCCACCAAAAGGGCATTGAAGAGCAGTAAGAAATCCCGGTCGTTGTAGGGGTCTTTGCCTGTAGCGGCTATGGCTATCAAGTAGGCGACGAGCATCACGAGCACCAAAGGACTGAAGATTTTGGCAATTATCGGGGAGACTTTGTTGACCAGCTGCGGATTGTTATGGGCGAGATAGGTGCCGAGAATAGGTATCGCTGGTAGGCCGAAAGCGGCGACATAGTGCGACCAAAAGTATTCTATTTGTATCTCGATGAGAGAAAACAGGCTAATGGTGATCGCGCTGAGCAGGAATCCGGCGATGCCGATCAGTACCGATAGGACCGCCGCTTCGCCGTTAAACCGCAGGTAGCCGAGGCGCTTTTCCCAATCGAGAAGACTTGGGCCAGAATAGGCAACGCCAAGCAGTCCCCAAAGAATCAAGGGGAGATGGATACAGGCTAGGATCAGTGTGTCCGTTTCCCTGCCCGGAAGGGAGTTGATATAGACCAACAAAAGTCCTGTAATGCCGATGAGGACCGATTTGGTGTTGAGTGGGAGTTGGTTTTTCCAAGCGAAAAACGCCGTGATCAGCGGCAAGACGATGAAGCTGATGTTTCTGGGATAGAAAAACTCCTCGTCGATAGAGAAGATCTCGGGGATCTTGGCCAGGATGCCGGCAATGAAAATGCCGAGAACCACCCAAAGGAGTTCCTTTTGGCTGCCCCAGGAGATGCCGTCGGCCTTGTCCTTTAGGCGCTCATGCCAAAATTCGGCGATACCCTTGCCTTGGAGCGTTGGGTAGATCTGTTCAAAGGATTTTTTGAAGTCGAATTTGTTCTTTCTGTAAAGCCTTTCCAGATAAGCCGGATTCTCAATGTGGTTAATGATGTCTTCTGTCATGTGTTTGTAGGTTAAAGTTGAGATTTTGGGTGTGGTTTTTTGTCTTCATTGGTTGACTTGGCGAGGTTTTATTTGGTCTGATTCAAACTGCTGCAGGCATACGTCCAGGGGATTTCCAGAGCTATGGATGCATTCACAAAATGAAAACCCCGCTTGCTCATGCTCTGTGTCGGCGAATTGTGATTTGCAGTCTTGGAGCGAGTTTCTGGGCATCACCTCATAGCCAAAATTTGCAAACCAAACTACTATGCCAATCATGGACACTACTCCCACAAAGAACAGTAAGGGAAAATTCCGCTCGTATTTTTCAGGCTTTGGCAGGCTGACTTTTTTTGAATAAGAAAGAAAGGGCAGGATGTATTTCAGTTTGTCATAATGCCATGCCAGCAGGTAAAGGTTTGCCAAAACCATCAAAGGCGAGGTGACGATAGAGCCCTCAAAGCGTACCGCGAAAGAGAGAATCCAGATATTGACAATGATGGGCAGGTACAGCAATGCTCCCAAAAGCACGGTGTTTGGGATGAGCAAAAGTATCGAGGCCAAGACCTGGCCGACTCCTATAAATGTGTAGTAGTAGCCAGTTTGGTGCAAGGCTTCCAGATAGGAGCCCATGGGGTGCAGATCCGACAATCCACTCGCAAATCTTTCCCCAAAAATCTTAACCAGACCTGCGACCAAGAAGGCATAGGCAAGGAGAATTCTGCAGATCACATACAATATCCAATGCCATCTGTTGCGCTTGATTTTGAGGTAATATTTCTCCAAATCGGCGGAAATATTGAAGTTTGCCATGTTTTTCGTGTAGGTGAAATTTAGGACAGGTGTTTTGTAGATAAGGATCAATTCCAATGACCCGTGATGGAAAAGGCCAGTACCGAGCTAATCCACAGCGCTACGAAATAAAGTATAGTGCTGAAGATGACCGCAATGAGTTTGTTTTTTCCGGAAGGAAACCAAACAAAGCCCATTAGATAGAAGAACACACCCCCAAACGCGCCGCCCAAAGGAATGATGGTGAGGGGTGCTAGCATCCAAGATTCGAAGACGTCTTCTTTGGTGAGAATGATAAACAGCAATAACGCGAATGGGGGGAATGCCCCTAGTAGCGCAGGCAGGGAGAGACTCTTGACGGGCTGGCCTGGTAGGAAGTCGTTTGGTTTGTTCATGGTTTTGGGGATTTTGAGACTTGGAATTTGTTTCTTGGAAAGTACTTTGATTTTCAAAGTGAGTGGATAAATTTTTTTAGCTTTTGTTTTCGTTGATCAAATTTTCGAGAAACTCAAGATGTGCCTGGAAGGCATTTTTTCCCTCTATCGTCGCGGAATAGTTGGTCATGGGCTTTCTCCCGACGAAAGACTTTTCTACGCTAATATATTGGGCGTTTTCGAGGTGCCGAAGATGCGAGGCAAGATTGCCGTCCGTTACCTCGAGGATCTCTTTGAAGGAATTGAAGTCGTACTGCTCATTGACCATCAGGATGGACATGATGCGCAGTCTGACCACGTTCTCAAATGCCTTGTCGTAGTTTCCCTTCACTTTAGCGGTCGTATTTATAATACATCATCGAGCCATAGATCACGTGTAGGACGCCAAATCCCAGCGCCCAGCAGATCAGGCCATACTGGGGAAAGAAAGCGGCGACCAAGCCAAGTGCCAGCTGCCCTATGCCAAGGTTTTTGATCTCTCCAAGCGTAAAATGGGAAGCACTGATCAGTCCCAAGCCATAAAAGGCCAGGGTGGCGGGTGCTATCATTTCAAAATGGGATTGGTGGAGGAGCGCAAATGAAAAAGCCCCGCCGGAAAGTACCGGAATGAAAAGGGCAAGCAAAAACCTTCTGCTTGCCGGTGACCAAAACTTATGGGAGTTTTTCCTGCTTTTTTTTCTGCTCAGAAGGTAGCCCGATCCAAGCGCGAATACCATTACCACTAGGCTGAGGATCAACAAATCTTTTATTTGCACCGATTCCTCACTTGGGAGATTTCCCTCCGCAAAAGAGGAACTGGGGAAGTAGATCCAATACCACGCGATTCCCGCACCGATCAGCGCGTAGATGCCTGCCAGTACTCCAGACAGACCGCTCAGGGATAGGAAACGGGTGCTCCGCTCCATCATGGATTTGATTTCGGCTAATTCTTGCTCCGGTTTTTTCATTTTCAAAAGTACTTTGTGATACAAAGTAAATGAAGTTTTCAATACTTGGTTAGAGGATGGAAAAAAAACAGAGATTTTTTTCATGTTCACGTCACATTTGAGAAAGTTGATTGAAGCGTAATCAATTTGCGGGGAGGCGTTTGCTTGGGAAAATAATGCCCGCTTACCTCGTGCATTTGCCGTATTCGATTGGATTTTGAAAAAGGAATTGCGTTCTTTTTGAGCTTGTACAGGTTGCATGTTTTTGAATAATCGAAACAAGGATTTTTAGATGGGCGATAACAAAACACCTAGGGGTCTTTCCAATTCGGAATGTCTGGAGTCGGAGTTGGCTTGGTTCCAGGAACTTCTCATTTTGAGGGGCAAGATCACTTTTGAGCAAAGTGCCGAGGAGTCTCAGATTGAGCAACTCCAGTTGCCGGACTTTGCGGATTCGGATTCACCCTATGCTCGTCTGGTCAAGCGGAACGCTTTGGGGATTGAAGAGCGATTGGTTTTGGTACTATCGCTTTTACCCCACATCAAGCCCCATCTGCTGGATGTGTTGCATATCAAAAACCAAACTTATGATACGCCATTCACCGAATTTGGAGGGATAAAGGGAGAGAAGCATCGGGGTTTTCTTCCGACTGGGGAGACTGCTGTTTTTCTTTTGGCGGGCTCCAATCTGGAGAAGCGATTTCGTCTCTTGCGCTTGTTTGAACCAAACCACTTTTTCGCTAGGGAAAAGATTCTCTCTCTGGAAAGCACTTCCAAAGATGAGCCCTTTCTAAGCGGGATTTTGAAGATTTCGAAAGAGTACTTGAGTATCCTTACTACCGGGGAGGTCTTCAAACCAGATTTCGATATGGATTTTCCGGCCAAAAGGATTTCCACAGACCAAGAATGGTCTGATCTGGTGATTGGAGAGGAGGTTTTGCAGGGAGTCAGGGAGATTCAAAACTGGCTCATCCATGGGCATCGGCTGAAAAAGGACTTCAAGTTTGGAAGAAGAATCAAGCCGGGTTTCAGGGCGCTCTTCACTGGCCCTCCGGGAACAGGAAAGACCCTTACGGCTACTTTGCTTGGAAAGGCCTGCCAACTCGATGTGTACAGGATTGACTTGTCCATGATCGTCTCAAAGTATATCGGAGAAACCGAAAAAAATCTTTCCAAGGTCTTTGACTTGGCAGAGAACAAAAACTGGATTCTTTTTTTTGATGAGGCAGACGCGCTTTTTGGGAAGAGAACCCAGACATCCGATTCCCATGACCGATACGCCAACCAAGAGGTTTCTTATCTCTTGCAACGGATAGAGGATTTTGATGGCTTGGTCATCCTTTGCTCTAACTACAAAAACAACATCGACGAGGCTTTTTTCAGAAGATTCCAGCTGATAGTGGATTTTGATCTTCCAGACTATTACCAAAGATTGAGAATATGGGAATCGGCACCGCTGGGTGAGTTTGAATACGAGGCTGGAGTCAATCTAAGTTTATTGGCTGAGAAGCATGAGTTGACCGCTGCGGCCATCGTGAACGTGCTACATTTTTGTCTTTTGAAAACGATGGAAAGAGGGGATGGGAAAATCAGACAAGAAGACATTCAGCAAGCCATTCGTTTGGAACGGGTAAAGGAGGGAAAGAGCATTGTCCGCTGACTAAAAAGAGGAGTGATCAATCTTTGATAAAGTACTCAACCACGATGTCTTCGTTCTTTGAGTCCTCCTTTTTCTGAAGGGCGTCCAGGAGGTTTCGGAGAGCTTCGTTTTCCTTTTCGGTTCGCTCAATTTTTTCCGTGAGATCCAAATTCGACTTATGCGATTCGGCAAGTTCTTTTTCCCGCAGATCGAGTACCTCATCCTTTTCTTTTAGCTCTTTGGCAAGCACTTTTTTTTCCATAGTTAGTTGTTCTATGGAGTTCAATAAAAAAAAATCCTTCTTGTTATAATATTTTTTTAAAATCAAAAATCCTGCTAACAGGATAATCGATAGTGCGAAAAACATAATTGGGTACATGAGCTGACGAGGTGCTAGATGTTCGAATTTTTTCTCTTGAATAGGGCTAATTGCCTGTGGTTGAATATACTTGTTTATCCTTTCAAATTTTTCTAGTTTAAAAACAGCTTGCTATTTGCAGCCATTTTTTTTACCAAACTCTATTTCATCAACCCATGATCGATGTTCTGCTGATTCACATCAGAGACTTATTGAATCAATATTTTAAGAATCAATATGGATTCTCTGAAAACAAGGTTGTTGTTTCAAACCTGTTGGAGAACTCCGGCACTTCACCCGTGGAGTTGGAGGATCGCATGGTTTGTTTCATGTTGTCCTTGGATGAGGAGTATGCCTTAAAAAACAAGGCGACGAGACTTCCTGCAAAGGGGATGGGCTATCTGGATAAATCCACCCCGCTCTACCTTCATCTGCAATTGGCATTTTGCGCCAATTTCAAGAGCAAAAACTATCTGGAAGGGCTAAACTACCTTTCTCAAACGATCAATTTTTTTCATCAGAACCGGATTCTTGATCCTGGGAGCATTCCCGGGATGTCGAAAAGAGTTGAAAAGATCACGTTTGAACTGTGTACCCTGTCCTATGATAACCTCAGCCATATCTGGTCGGCGATAGGATCGAAGATCCTGCCTGCCGCTTTTTACAAAGTAGGTCTTGTGATATTTGATGATACTCCTGTTAGGGGGATTATTCCGGCGATTACTTCTACTGGCTCTGAGAATGTCAACTAGCATGCGCCAGCAGTTTTATCATATTGCCAGCATTGAATTTCATCACGAATACAGAGGGGACGGTTTTTTTGGAGGGCTTTCTGTGACCTGGTCTAACGACTCAAAGAAAGTGATGGACAATCTCGAGGTGCTGGTAAAGCCCTTCACAGGCGGGATAAATGTTTTTTGCTCCGAACCAGAGCTTCTGAAAGAAGAACATGAATCTGTAGTGCTACGGCTTTCTCCAGCCGATCCTTATTTTTTCAACTTCACCGATCTGGGCAGCGATCACAAACCCAATACCCGGGTTTTTGTATTCTCCGACCAAGACCTAGAGCCGCCAAAGTCCACGCTCCATTCGGGCGAGTTTGCGACAGCAGTCGATAGCCTTGAGATTCTAAGCCAAAAAGTCTGGGGTAAATTGCTTCCCCGGCTTAACGATGGGGAGATCTTCCTTTACGACAGTCTGGGTAACCAAACTCCGATCCGCGACTACGCCCGTTATTTCACCGAAAGTGGCGAACTGGTTTTTTATGTTGGAGACGAACAAAAGAGAGTAGGATACTACAAGCCAAGCCAGGCGATGGAAAGGCCGCCTTTTGGGATTATTTGTCTTTCGCCACATATTCTTTATGAGCGATTCCGGCTCAAAGCGGAAGCGGTCTCATATCAGGTCAGGTTTAGGGCTCGAAGGACTTATTGGAAATATATTCTTTCGGACAAGACCTTGGATAAGTTTTCGAGACTGTCAGTCATTGATATCCAGAAAAAAGAAATCCACTTCAAAGAGGGCGAGTTTGAGATTCAGCCGGAATGGAAGGTTCGGAGTTTTGAGTCGGATGTTGAAATACCCTTCAATGCCGATTACGATGCTAGGTTTCAGTTGATCGAAAGATCTAGAGACGAGAATCAAGCGGGAAAAGTGATATATAAACATCTCCCACAAGCCAGCCCGGAGCAGCTTTACCTGCTCCCAACCAACACCGATATTTTGTTCTCCCACATTTTTATTTAACCAATTACTCACTTTAACAAACGTATAATTATGGCACAAAACCTCATGACCCCCGGAGTCTACATTGAAGAAAAAAATGCATTCCCGGGTTCCGTTGTTGAAGTCGCTACCGCGATCCCCGCTTTTATCGGGTACACGGAGCGGGCTTCCAAGAATAGGAAATCCCTGATCAACAAACCGACGAGGATTACCTCTTTTGCAGATTACATGGAGCTTTTTGGCGGAGCCTTCAATCCCCGATTTACATTGGCTGACGCCCAAAATGGAGACAAGAATCTCGTCGTCGTAGGAGGGAAGGAAAAATCCATTCAATACAAGGAGAACAATCTCGTCTACCTCTTCAACAGCATCCGCTTGTTCTTTACCAACGGGGGAGGAACCTGCTATATCGTCTCTGTCGGCACCTACGCTGGCAAAGATTCAATAGAGATCAAAAAAGACGATCTTCTAGGCACAGGCAAAGACGCAAACGACAAACCTGTGGAGGGTGGCCTGCTAAAGCTCGTCAAAGAACTGGAGCCTACGATGGTTGTCATTCCCGATGCTGTGGCTTTGGGCTTGGAGGCTTACGAAGTATACAAGCAAGTGCTCGCTCATTGTGCCAAAATGCAAAATCGCGTGGCGATTTTAGATGTATTTGACGGATACAATAGCCGGGAAGACGGGGAAGAGGACAATATCAAAGTCTTCCGTGAGAAAATTGGGACGGAGTACCTAAGCTATGCAGCTGCCTACTATCCTTGGCTCGACACCAACGTGGTACAAAAAGGTGAAATCACGTTCAAAAACTTTGATGAGACAGTAGTACTGGAGGAGATCCTTCCTGAGCAAAGGGCAGTGACACTTGTAAAGGCATTCCCGAAAACTGCCGATGAATTTAAGGCGATGCTGAAGGCAGATCGGCCGGAGCTCACCGACGAAGACTTGGACGCTCTTTTGCCCGGCTATATCAAAAACAAAGAAAGCAACCACCATCTCGGACTATTGGCTACCAGTCCGACCTATTCCGCCCTCTTGGATGAAATCCGCGTGGTGTTGAATTTGCTTCCCGCAGCCCCGGCTATGGCAGGCATTTATACGATGGTGGACAACAGCCGAGGAGTTTGGAAAGCTCCGGCAAACGTTGGTTTGAACTCCGTAGTCAAGCCAGCTGTCAATATCACGCACGATCAGCAAGAGGACCTCAACGTGAATGCACTTTCCGGTAAGTCCATCAACGCAATCCGGACTTTCCCCGGCGTGGGCACGCTGGTTTGGGGTGGAAGGACACTCGATGGAAATAGCCTCGACTGGAGATACATCAATGTGAGACGCACGATGATCATGCTTGAGCAGTCAATAAAGTTGGCCTTGAGGGCTTATGTTTTTGAACCCAACGATGCCAATACCTGGGTGACGGTCAAAAGCTTGATCACCAATTTCCTCGTCGAAAAGTGGAAGCAGGGCGCGTTAGCCGGTTCATCACCCGAGGACGCATTCGACGTTCAAATTGGCTTGGGCTCGACTATGACCGCATTGGATATCCTTGAAGGCAAAATGCTGATTACCGTGAAGTTGGCAATCGTGAGACCTGCCGAATTTATCGTGGTCACCTTCGAGCAGCAAATGCAGAAATCTTAATTCTTTCAATAAATACATCTTATATCTAGCAACTAAAAATTTTAGAAATTATGGCAGGAGAAGCACAAGACAGCAACTGGCCGTTACCCAAGTTTTACTTTTCTGTTGACTGGGGAAGCACTACCAACATTCCTTTTCAAGAAGTGAGCGGTCTGGAAATTGAGGCGCAGCCAATAGAATACCGCCATGGAAACAGCCCGGTTTTTTCTACGATCAACATGCCGGGAATCATCAAAAATAGCCATGTGACCATGAAGAAGGGTGTTTTTGTCAATGATAATGCATTCTGGGATTGGTACAACAAGATCAAAATGAACACCATAGAGCGCCAGAATGTCGTCATCAAGCTTTTGGATGAATCAGGCTCACCCACCATGACTTGGACGCTCAACAACGCCTGGCCTTCCAAGATCAGCTCGACTGATCTGAAGTCGGACGCAAATGAAGTGGCGGTAGAATCCATCGAAATTTCACACGAAGGAC
>CAZTJM010000129.1:0-13060 GCA_964613865.1 uncultured Limnohabitans sp.
CACCGCCGACAACGTGTATTTGCTTCCTCTGGAAAAGAAATCCATCAAGAAAATCCTGACCGAGCATCCAGACATCGATGCGGTACTCCCTACCATGGGAGGTCAGACGGCCCTAAACCTCGCCATCGAATGCGAAAAGGCAGGGATCTGGAAAAACTTCGGCGTACGTATGATCGGTGTGGACATTGACGCGATCGACACGGCTGAAAACCGCGAAAAGTTCAAAGCCCTGATGGAAAAAATCGGTGTGGGCGTGTGTAAGGGTGATACCGCTACCTCCTTTCTTCAGGGGAAGGAGATTGCCCAAGAGATCGGTTTTCCACTCATCATCAGAGCTTCCTATACCTTGGGTGGTGCTGGGGGTGCTTTTGTAGAAAAAGCCGAAGACTTCGAAAAATACCTGAGCGCAGGTCTCCAGGCCTCTCCAGTACACGAAGTACTCATCGAGCAGAGTATCCTGGGCTGGAAAGAATACGAGCTGGAAGTCATGCGGGACAATATCGGGAACATGATCGTGATCTGTTCCATCGAAAACTTTGATCCGATGGGCGTCCACACAGGAGACTCCATCACCGTGGCTCCTGCCATGACTCTGCCTGACACGGTGTATCAGCGCATGAGAAACTACGCGATCACCATGATGAACAGTATCGGGAATTTTGCAGGAGGCTGTAACGTACAGTTTTCTGTCAGTCCCGACAATGAGACCATCATCGGTATCGAAATCAACCCTCGGGTATCTCGCTCCTCGGCCTTGGCTTCCAAAGCTACTGGTTATCCGATTGCGAAAGTGGCTGCTAAATTGGCGATTGGATACAATCTGGACGAGTTGCCTAATTCTATTACCGGAACCACTTCGGCATATTTCGAGCCGGCCATCGACTATGTCATCGTGAAGATCCCTCGCTGGAATTTTGACAAGTTCAAAGGAGCCGACCGCAGATTGGGGCTTTCTATGAAAGCGGTAGGAGAAGTGATGGGCATCGGGCGCAACTTCCAAGAAGCGTTGCAGAAAGCCTGCCAGTCCCTGGAAATCAAAAGAAACGGCTTGGGGGCAGACGGCAAGGAACTGACCGATCAGGCGCAAATCCTGCACTCGCTGGCCAATCCGAGCTGGAATAGGTTATTCCATGTCTATGATGCCTTCAAGCTGGGGATTTCCTTCCGAACCATCCATGACCTGACCAAGATCGACAAGTGGTTTCTTAAGCAGATTGAGGAGCTGATCCATTTCGAGGCTGAGCTAGGCAAATATAAAATTGATACCGTGCCTTTCCAGGTGATGGAAAAGGCCAAGAAAATGGGCTACGCGGACCGTCAAATCGCCCACTTGCTGGACTGCCTGGAAAGCGAAGTGTTCAACAAGCGCTATAAGGAGATGGGCATAAAGCGAGTATATAAGCTAGTGGATACCTGTGCGGCGGAATTTGAGGCCAAGACGCCTTACTATTATTCTTCCTTCGGCGAGGAAAATGAATCCGTAAGAACGGACAAGAAAAAAGTGGTGGTTTTGGGTTCAGGACCAAACCGAGTTGGGCAGGGAATCGAGTTTGACTACTCCTGCGTCCACGGGGTTTTGGCTGCCAAGGAATGCGGCTACGAGACCATCATGATCAACTGCAACCCGGAGACTGTTTCGACAGACTTTGATATTGCCGATAAACTTTACTTCGAGCCGGTGTTTTGGGAGCATATCTATGAGATCATTCTGCACGAAAATCCCGAGGGTGTAATCGTTCAGCTGGGTGGACAGACCGCGCTAAAGCTGGCTGAGAAGCTGGAGAAATACGGCATAAAGATCATCGGTACAAGCTTCGAAGCGCTGGATCTGGCCGAGGATAGAGGCTTGTTTTCTACGCTTTTGAAGGACCTCAACGTACCCTACCCTGAATTTGGAACGATACACAATACCGACGAGGCTCTTGAGCTTTGCAAGACGATTGGCTTCCCCTTGCTCGTACGTCCCAGCTACGTATTGGGAGGACAGGGCATGAAGATCGTGATCAACGAAAAGGAACTCGAAGAGCACGTGGTCAATGTCCTTCGCGACATTCCAAACAACGAAATCCTGCTTGATCATTTCCTGGAGGGAGCCATTGAGGCCGAAGCAGATGCAATCTGCGACGGGGAAAATGTGTACATCATCGGGATCATGCAGCACATCGAGCCAGCCGGTATCCACTCTGGAGACTCCTACGCGGTATTGCCTCCCTACAACTTGGGCGATTTGGTGATCCGTCAGATCGAGACATACACGCAGAAAATCGCCTTGGCACTGAAGACTGTCGGACTGATCAACATCCAGTTTGCGATCAAAAACGACAAGGTTTATGTGATCGAAGCCAACCCAAGAGCTTCCCGAACCGTTCCTTTTATCTGCAAGGCCTATCAGGAACCGTATGTAAACTACGCTACCAAGGTTATGCTGGGAGAGAAAAAAGTCACCGACTTTGAGTTCAAGCCTGTGAAAAAGGGCTATGCGATCAAAGAGCCAGTGTTCTCCTTCCACAAGTTCCCTAATGTAAACAAAGAACTGGGGCCGGAAATGAAATCTACCGGGGAAGCGATCTACTTTATCGATGACCTGATGGACGACTATTTCCTAAAGATCTACTCCGAACGAAACTGGTACTTGAGTAGATAATCCAGTTCGCAAAAACAAAACATGTTTTGGTAAAATTTCTTGTCATTCTACTTGGAGTCGGCTGGCTATTGGGCCAGCTGCTCCGATACTTTCTACGATCCAAGCTCGCCCAATTTGCCAAGCACGTCAATGAGGCGGCTATGGAGCAGCAGAGGGCCCATCAGCGTGCATCCCGACCAAAGGATGCGGTGAATGTGGACTTCATCCCCAAGGAGGAGCTAGAAAAGCGGAAAAAGAATATCGAAGGCGGCGAGTACGTCGATTTTGAAGAAGTGAAGGAGTAATCCTACACTTTTTTGTTTCTCAAAACTACAAGGCCTGTGTCCGCACAGGCCTTTTTTATTGCCATTCCTACACTGGTACTGGAGAAATAGAAACTAATTCCTGCGGGACGCTAGCTCGGAGAATTGACAAGGCAGAACGAATGGAAAGTCCCTTAAGGACGAAACTTTAAAACTCAGCAACTTTCGGATTTTATCGCTGCAGGGGATTTTGAAGATTTGTCCTATAAATTTGAACGCCATGGAAACACAGACAGATCTCAACTATCACCGGATCGCGGAAGCCATCGAGTACCTCAAAAAGAACTTCAAATCCCAGCCTAAGCTGGAGGAGGTCGCCGAACAGATTCATTTAAGCCCTTCGCATTTTCAGCGCATGTTTACGGATTGGGCTGGCACCAGTCCCAAAAAGTTTCTCCAATACATCAGCGTAGAGCACGCCAAGAAAATACTCAAAAAGGAGCAGGCAAGCCTATTTGAAACTGCCTTCGAGACCGGGCTCTCCAGCACCAGCCGCCTTCATGATTTGTTTGTCACGATCGAGGGGATGACCCCAGCCGAATACAGGGACGGAGGCAAAAGTCTAAAAATCAGCTACAGTTTTGCGGAAAGCCCTTTTGGGGCCTTGATCGTCGCCTCCACATCAAAGGGCGTATGCTACATGGCCTTTCAGGAAAATGAAGAAAAAGCGCTAAATGATCTGAAAGCGAAATTCCCCAACGCGGACTTTGCCCAAAAGCTGGACATGTTCCAACAGCATGCACTCTTTATCTTCCAAACGGATTGGAGCAAGCTGGGCAAAATCAAGCTGCACCTGCGGGGTACGGACTTTCAGCTGAAAGTCTGGGAGAGCCTCCTCAAAATCCCCATGGGGAAACTTCACACCTACGGTCACATTGCCGAGCAAATTGGCAACGTCAAGGCATCGAGGGCGGTAGGAACGGCCATCGGCAGCAATCCGGTTGCTTTTTTGATTCCCTGTCATCGCGTGATCCAGTCCTCTGGTGAGTTTGGGGGTTATATGTGGGGACCTACCCGTAAGGCGGCTATTATTGGTTGGGAAGGAGCGAAAGTTTATTCCCAAATCTGAAACGGGATGCACAATGTCATTCAGAAAATTCAGGATGCTGATTGGAGAGGCATCACGGAAGAAATGCATCAGGGAGGATATGCGATTCTGCCCAAGCTACTAAGCGATGAGCAATGTGAAGCCTTGAAGGCTGATTACACAAATCACGGCCAGTATCGCAAGACCGTTGTGATGGTGCGCCACCGATTCGGTTTGGGGGAATACAAGTATTTTGACTATCCCCTGCCTGAGCTGATCCAAACGATCCGAACCGAAGTGTATCCCCACCTTGCGCCGATAGCCAATGCCTGGTTTTCCGCTTTGAAAGTTGGAGTCCAGTTTCCTCAGCAGCACGAGGATTTTCTTCGTCAATGTCATCAGCTCGGCCAACAAAAAGCAACCGTCTTGATTTTGAAGTATGGAGCAGGCGGATTCAATACCTTGCATCAAGACCTCTACGGGGAAGTATATTTTCCGATCCAAGTCGTTTTGTTTTTGGATGAGCCGGAAAGGGATTATACGGGAGGCGAGTTTGTGCTCACCCAGCAGATACCCAGAGCCCAATCCAAAGCCATCGTACTGAAGCCGAAGAAGGGGGATATGTTGATCTTCACGACCAATTTCAAACCGGCGAAAGGTGCCAACAGATATTATCGCGTAAACATGAAGCACGGCGTGAGCGAGGTGAAAAGCGGAAGCCGACATACTTTGGGTATCATTTTCCACGATGCTGTGAGCTAGCGAGATGATAAAGCATGGTGATTTGGATGCTGTAATGCTGAGAACCTTTATCCGTAAAGGCGAGTTGACTTTTGCGGGCAATAGCACGTTGAAGATATACGGAAAGTTATCCTGCGGATCTGGCAAGCGTATGAAACCGGAAAACCGGGTGTTTTTCACCTCAGAAGCTGAAGCATTGGAAAGAAATTTTCGCCCCTGTGGGCATTGCATGAAAGAGGAATACGAAAGATGGAACTATTCGAAAAGGAAATAGACCGAGAAAAAAACTGGTTGCCCTACGAGGGGACGGTGCAGTATTTAGGAAAGCTAATGCCTCAGGACCGAGCCGATTATTACTTCCAAAAGCTACTGGAAACTATTGAGTGGCGGAATGACGAAGCGGTGATTTTTGGCAAAAAGATCATCACCAAGCGGAAGGTGGCTTGGTATGGAGAGAAGGAGTTCGAGTACACCTATTCCAATACAACCAAACGTGCACTTCCCTGGACCAAGGAACTGCTGGAGTTGAAGGCTTTGATCGAGGCAGAGAGCGGGGAGACGTTTAATTCCTGCCTTCTCAATCTTTACCACAATGGTGACGAAGGAATGGCTTGGCACAGTGACGGAGAAACGGACCTGAAAAAGGATGGAGCGATTGGCTCGATGAGCTTTGGAGCGGAGCGGAAGTTTGCCTTTAAACACAAGAAGAGTGGGGAAAAAGTGGAGTTGGTCCTAGGGCACGGCAGTCTGCTGATGATGAAAGGCGTGACGCAAACCTATTGGCTGCACAGGTTGCCGCCGACGAAGAAGATAGCTACAGCTCGGGTGAATTTGACTTTTCGGACGATTGTGGAATAAATTACCGAATTCGTTTGCACCAATAGACCTTAAATCCGCTGGGGCTTTTTGTTCCGATCAAATATTCCTCGCCACCGTCCTTCAGACCAAATTTCTTTTTGAACTCCTCTGGCTTCGTCGCATAGTTTCTGAACAACACATTGACTTTCCCTTGTGGAAATCTGGACTTGAGCTCGCTTTTCTTTGCAGGCACTTCCTCCACAATCTCAAAAACACGAGCAGGAATGGCCTCCGGCAATGCCGAAGAGGTAAACAGGTGGCTATTTGTGTCCAGCTTTTTTAAGCCAAATCGCTCTCCAAACAGCTTAAAAGCTCCCGCTTTCAGAATGCCACTATGGGGTTCGATCAGATATTTTTCAGCCTCACCAAGCTGTGAAATGGCATCTCCTTCTTCCTCAGGCTTGAATACAAACTCAGGATAGTCACTTCCGAGGTCGCAAATCCGAATTTGTTTGGAGTTTCCTTCATTCCCTTTTTTCCAAGAAAACAACAACTCTTTGACCTCATTTTTGACTGAAACGACAGTAATCTGCTGGATATCAGGGATCTCAGACCAAGCTTGGGAAATGTCGAGCATGGGGGAGACTTTGATCAGGATTTGGTTGCCCTTTTCCTTCAAAAGCTGCCAAGCGCCGACGACGTCCGGCTCGCAGTCCTGGAGTTTGTAGAGTTTCTGGTTTCCGGCCCCTCTTCTGGCTGGATCTGCATAGATCAAATCGAATTTCTCAGAAGAGGTTTTCAAATAATCCAATCCATCGCCCTCATGGAAGTCAAACTTTCCCGGACCTAGGATTTCCAGGTTGTGTTTTGAAATTTGGAATAACTCGGCTTGTCGTTCACAGTAAACGCCCTGTTCAAAACCCTGACTGAGGTAGTAGAAATCTACCCCAAAACCTCCCGTTAGATCGATCAGGGTTTTCCCTTTTGTTCCAGTCGCTTTGAACCGCGCGGTTTCTTCGGATGAACTTTGCTCAAGGGAAATGCTTGTCGGAAAAATCAATTCTGATCGGCGCGCCCATTCCGGTAGCTTTTTAGCTGCCTTTTGTCGAGCGGAGATTTGCTGAACTGCAGCTTTCAGGTCAAAATTGACCTTCTTCTGGTACTTAAAAAGCAAAAGTGCAGGATCTTCACTAAGATGATCCTGCACAAATTTTCTGAAGTCAGCGGTATTGATTTCGCTGAGGTCCATCAAACGAGTTTATTTTCCAGAAGGTATTCTGCGATTTGAACCGCATTGGTAGCGGCACCTTTTCTCAGGTTGTCAGCCACAATCCACATGTTCAGAGTTTTCTCCTGGGATTCGTCTCTTCTCAGGCGGCCTACAAATACCTCATCCTTCTTATGTGCGTTGATCGGCATAGGGTAGACAAAGTTCGTGGGATCGTCCTGCACGATGATACCCGGAGTGGCTTCCAAAAGGGAACGCACTTCGGCTAGGTCAAAATCTTCTTTGAACTCCACATTGACCGCTTCGGAGTGTCCTCCCATGGTTGGGATGCGCACAGTGGTAGAAGTCACTCGAATGCTGTCGTCGCTGAAGATCTTTTTGGTCTCGTTGATCATTTTCATTTCCTCTTTGGTGTAGCCGTTTGGCTGGAACACGTCGATGTGAGGAAGAACGTTCATGTCGATTTTGTGGGGATAGACCATCTCAGGAGTGGTTCCCGCACGCTCAGCCATCATTTGATCCACGGCAGCCTTACCTGTTCCGGTCACAGACTGATAGGTGGACACGACGATTCGGTTGATTCCATAGCGATTTCTCAGCGGTTCCAAAGCCAATACCATCTGGATGGTAGAGCAGTTTGGATTGGCGATGATTTTATCGTCTTTGGTCAGTTCTTTTGCGTTGATCTCCGGCACCACCAATTTTTTGCTAGGATCCATTCTCCAGGCAGAAGAGTTGTCCACCACGGTGGTGCCTGCTTCTGCGAACTTTGGAGCCCATTCCAAAGAGGTGCTTCCTCCTGCGGAAAAAATGGCGATTTCGGGTTTGGCTGCCACCGCCTCAGCCAAGCCGATCACGGTGTGTTTCTTTCCCTTGTACTCGATCTGTTTACCCACGGATCGCTCGGAAGCCACCAATAGGAGTTCGTCGTAAGGAAAGTTGTGCTCATCCAGCACTTCGAGAATTTCGGAGCCTACCAGTCCGGTAGCACCGACTACAGCCAGTTTCATTGTATGAATAGGTTTTATTAAATGGATTTGGACTGCAAAAGTAAGGACTATGCATTCATTTTCAGGAATGAGTCCGAAAATTTTCAACTGTTTTTGCTCCGTTTGGAAAAAGGATGTTTTTAGTTTTTATATATTTAGGTAAGACTTTTTAGTACATTTTTTAATGAAGCAATTCTTAGCCAAGGGTTTTGTCCTGCTCTTTCCACTTATTCTTTGGGGTGGAGTCGAGGTCGTATTCGGCCAACACCAGGACTTTGAAGCCAATTTTCAGCTTGCTAGCTATCCGCTGGAATTCCTTCCCAACTGGTATGGAAACGAGGTTTCCGGCAGTTCTGCACGGATATTTCAAGCGGAAGGTCAGGGCAGAGGAGGCGGAAGGGCCTTGGCGGTACAGCCGACTAGTACCTTTGTCGGACGGATCTGGATCCGTCTGAACCCCGGTAGTTTTGTGAATCCCGAGCTGGAATTTTATGCCAAGACTATCCGTAATGGTAGCGGGAATCGGCCTGCTTTGCTGTTTTACGCATGGGGAGAAAGCATAGAGGGGGAGTTTTCGGAACCTTTGCAACTTGGTTCCGATTCGGAGTTTTCCAACGAGAACCAAGCGTACCGGAAGTTTAGCCTGGAGGTGCCGGAGAAACTGAGGTCGGCGGAGGCTGCGATTCTGAAGCTGGAGATTCGCTATGGGTCTGGGGCTGGCACGGCGGCCCGCTGGTTGATGGATGATTTCAATTTTGGCGACTTGATCCGTGACGACGTGCCACCGAAGATCTTGGGAGTGAAGGGGTATGGAGAAAAATCTGTCTTGGTGATGTTTTCGGAAGCAATTGATCAAGTTTTCTCCTTGTTCCCGATTGCCTATAGTCTGAGAGGAGGAAACCCAGAAAGCGTCCGATTGGTCGGAGATTCGCTTGCCGTTTTGGAATTTGCTGATAATTTCGAATCTGGCCAATCCTATTTGCTCTCAGTCCGCCAAATCCCCGATCTCGAGGGAAATTTCCTAAAGGACACGCTGGTCAATTTCACTTTTTTTGATCCTACCGCCATCTCCCGCAAGTCCCTTGTGATCAACGAACTCATGCCTGCACCCCGGGCAGACCAAGATCTTCCCAATGTGGAGTACATAGAGCTTTTTCATGCAGGAGATAGGGAATACCGGATGGAGGGGATAAAGCTATCCAACTCCCGTGTGAACACTGTTTTGGATGATTTTTGGCTCCAGCCGGGCGAGTATCTCATTCTTGCTCCTGAGGGCCAAGCAAATCAATTCATGAACTTGGGTCCGGTATTGCCGGTAAAAAACTGGCCTACACTGCTCAATTCTGGAGATCAAGTTGGTCTGATTTCCATCCATGGCCAAGAGGTAGATAGAATCTCATATGCTACGCCGAGCTGGGGAGACAGTGGGTTTGCTAGTGGAGGTTTTAGCTTGGAAGTACCCAATCCCTTTTCGCTGTGTAGCAACTCGAGTTTTTTGAGTTCTTCAATTGATCCAAGAAAAGGAACGCCAGGAACCCAAAATTCAATTTTTGACCCGACTAGGAAAAATAGCCGTCCGACAATTGAGTCGGTCTATTTCGTGGATTCTACTCATATTCGGCTAGTATTTTCGGCCCCAATAATACCCGATTATGATTTTGAAAATCTAAACTTTTCGCCAAATCTGGCTATCGATAGCCTAAGCATGTCAGTGGAAAATGAAATCGGTATCCTGCTCAGTTCACCTGCAGTACACGGCCAGGCCTACGAGCTGAGGGTGACCGGATTGCAAGACTGCGATGGGGGATTGCTTCCGGATATTCATGCGACGATCGTCCTCCCAGAGATTGCCCTGCCGGGTGACTTGATTATCAATGAGGTATTATTCAATCCTCGGACTGGGGATCCAAAGTTTGTGGAGATCAAGAACGTTACCCAGAAGTATCTAAGTCTTGAGGGTTGGGCGCTCGCAAACTTCGGTGAGGATGGAAATCCAGACCAGGCCAAAGTATTTGGTGGAGCGGGATCAACCTTGGCGCCGAAGGGATATTTGGCGATTACCACTGATGCAAATGCGCTGCAGAGGGCGTATCCAAAGTCTTCGACGGCGGACTTTCTCGAGATCCCGACCTTGCCTAGCTATCCGATCGCCGGGGGGAACGTCGTCCTCCTTTCTCCTGCAGGTGAGATCCAGGAGAGTTTTTCCTATCACGAGGATCTTCATCATCCCTTACTCAGAGATCCCAAGGGGGTATCCTTGGAGCGGATATCTCACCACACACCGGCCTCAGTGGCGATGAATTGGCAAACTGCTTCGGGAAACGAGGGATTTGCGACACCAGGCCGTAGGAACTCCCAAGCTCTACTGGGCGAATTTGAAACAGACCAGATTCAAATCGATCCGGAAGTTTTCGATCCTGAGGGAAGCTCCGGTCTCTCCTTTACGAGCATCACTTACCAACTGGATCACCCCGGCTGGACGGGGACGTTTAAGATCTTCTCAGCCTCCGGTCAGTTGATCCAGGTTTTGGCACAAAATCAAATCTTGGGAACAAATGGCCTGCTCACTTGGACGGGGACGGATTCAGCGGGCAAAATCGTACGGGCAGGATACTACTTGCTGGTGGTGGAGCTTTATGAAGCGGGCGGAAGGACAAGTCTGATCAAGAAGACGATCGTGGTGGCAACTCGACTTTAATTTTGAAAATCATGGACTTACATGCGTTTTTTGACTATTTTGAACCAAACTTTTGATGCCATGGATCGAGATTTGATTTCTAAAGCGCTGCAGGAAATTGTACTTCGGGATGGAAAAGACTTGGAGAAAGCGAAGCAATATTTGAGGATGAAGTATCGACTCGAGGCCGACGATCTTGTTTTGAAGAGAAGGCTGGAGAAAATCCTTCAGACTGAGAAAGCCGTCGCCTGACGGCTTTTCCGTTAGAGAACCTTGGATTTTAGCGGTGTTGATGTTTATGCGCTTCGCTTTACAGATTCCGAATCCAATACTATTTAAACTGTTGATAATGAGAGATTAATATCCCTGCCTTCGTTGTAGGGACTTTTTTCACTCCTATGTTTTCCAAAATGCCAATTTTTTAATTTTTGCAATTATCAAAGTCAGGCGTATTTTAGAGAACCAAACCACAAATAATCCGTCACAGTTTTATTAAAAACCCATCATTATCATGAGCTTGGAAGAAAAAACCGCATATTCTCAGGAGGAGCTGAAAGAATTTGAAGTGATCATCCTTCAGAAACTTGCTGTTGCAAAAGAAGAACTGTCTTCTTTGAAAGAAAGTCTGAGCAAAAAAAATGACAGTGGGACAGACTACACCGCCTCTACATCTAAACTGCTGGAAGATGGTGCCGATACGCTTGAGAGAGAAAGCTTGAGCCAGCTTGCCGCACGTCAGCAAAAATTTGTGATCAATCTGGAAAACGCCCTTATCCGAATCAAAAACGGAACCTATGGAATCTGTGTGGACACCGGCAAACTGATTTCAAAAGAAAGGTTGAAGGCGGTTCCACATACCATGCATTCCATTGAGGCCAAACTTGCCAAAAAATAGAAGTGGATTTCCTGCACCGGCATATCGAAGCCCTGATATTTTGTGCTCCGGAGCCGCTAGCTGTGGGCGACATCCACAGGTGCCTTGGTGAAATGTTCGCCGCGGAAGTGCCGATGGAACACATCGAATCGGCGATCTATGACCTCAGAAAGAAATACAACGAAGAGGATTTTGCGTTTTCTTTGGAGCATTTGGGAGGCGGATACCAATTCTTGACCAAGCCGGCCTATCAGGCAAGCATCAGCATCCTGCTAAAACAGCAGTCCCAAAAAAGGCTGTCCAGCGCACAGCTGGAGACATTGTCGATCATCGCATACAAGCAACCCATTACCAAGGGGGAGATTGAGCAGATCCGAGGCGTCAATTGTGACTATTCCGTGCAAAAGCTTTTGGAAAAAGAGTTGATCGATATCAAAGGGAAATCAGAAAGCGTGGGCAAGCCCCTTATCTACGGAACTTCCGACAAATTCATGGAATATTTTGGGATCAATTCGATCAAAGACCTACCCCAGCCCAAGGATTTCTCCCAGCCGGAAAACCAGATCGGGGAGGAGAGGGAGTAAAATATTCGGCGGTTTTTAATAGGCAGCAGGCTGTATCAAGTAAGCGCAGCAGACAGCTGAAGGTTATAGCGGCTCTACTTTCGCCAGCCTCGACACCAAATATTTCCTGCCCGAGTCGACTTCCTCGCACAATACACGTGTCCTGCGGGTTTCCCCTTTTTGGAATTTTCTTCCTGACAATAAAAACTGCCGCCCAGTGCTCAAGTCCGAAAGGAAGATCTCTTCGACCTTCCCACTTGCAGGACGATCATATTTACTCATTTCCTTCATCAGGAAAAGGTCCCTTGCCGAACTCGCTGAAGGGTTGGCCATATGGTGGCGTAGCGGGATCAGAATGTCTTTTGGAAAAACCGCATCGGATAGCATGGGCGCCATCAGGCTTTGAAACTTCCTTTTCCATTCAATCCCATGGGGGGCAGGTGTAGACCCATGATTTTCAAAAGTGTAAAGATGTGCCACTTCGTGAATATAGGTTAGCAGAAACTGAAAGGGGTTTAGGTCGGAGTTGATTGTGATGGTCTGGATTTTTCGGTCTTTGCGATAGCGAAAGTCACCCAACTTCGACGCTCTGGGCCTTTGGACTTTGAAAGAGAAGGGGACGTTTTGCCAGAGGGAGAGAGAATAGGAAACAGCGGCAGGCGGCATGTGCTTTTCGAAGATAGCCCTGAGTTGTTCCGATGAATTCATCTGCCGTTAGAATGTTTGTAGAGAGCAGAGATTCAAAATGCGACATCTGCCCCAAAGTCTACTTTAACCCAAAGTAGTTTCCGGACAGAACCCAAGCAAACCTTCTGCCTGAAAAAAATGGCACAAAAAAAGAGTCCCAATTTTGGGACTCTAGATTTTTTCCTTTTCGGGATTGATTACTGAACTGGAGCAGCAGCAGTAGTGTCAGCAGCAACTGCAGTAGTGTCTACAGCAGGAGCTTCTTCTACGACTGGAGTTTCTTCAACAACTACAGTCTCTTCAACTACAGTCTCTTCAGTTGTCTTGTTACCGCAAGATGCAGTAGCGATCAAGCCAGCGATTGCGAAAATTGCAAATACCTTTTTCATTTGTTATGGTTTTCTTAATTACGGTGCAAAGGTACTAGTATTATTTTCAATTGTACAAGTGCCGCCCAAATATTTTTTATTTGTTTTTGTAAACAATTTTTACAGGAACTCCCTCAAAATCAAAATTTTCCCGGATTCGAT
>CAZTJM010000130.1:0-12926 GCA_964613865.1 uncultured Limnohabitans sp.
GTTATTTGACAAGTCAAAGGACGCAAATTTAGACCGAATCTCCATATAAATAAAATTAAGGGCCAGGATCGCGGCTAAACCCTTTCCTTTTTCGCCCCAGAAAATTCACTTAATCGCGGGATGAATTTCACATTGTTCTAAATTGCGACAGGATTACCAATTTTCAGAAAAGCCAAATCCCCTATTTCCAGAATAAACCATGAGTTTAGCCCTCCTTCTCCTAATTTCCGCAGTTCTTCTTTTTGCCGCATATAAATATTACGGTTCATTTGTCTACAAAAAATTCGGGCTCGACAATTCACGCAAATCACCAGCCCATCTTTTGAGGGACGGCGTGGACTATGAGCCCAGCAAGCCGATTGTAGTTTTGGGACACCATTTCGCTTCCATCGCAGGCGCGGGACCCATCGTGGGGCCGATCATCGCGGTCACGTTTGGCTGGATTCCCGCCGTTATCTGGATCTTGGTAGGGGGCATTTTCTTCGGGGCTGTCCATGATCTGGGCAGTATGGCCGCCTCACTTCGTACGGAAGGTAAGTCTATTGGCGTGATCATCCGAAACCAAATCGGCCCTAAGGGTAAGCAGCTTTTTGTCCTGTTCAGTTTTTCGACGCTCATTTTGGTCATCGGGGTCTTCGCGGATATCATCGCCAAGACCTTCATAGCCAACCCAGGCGTAGGTTCGGCTTCTATCCTATTTATACTTCTGGCAGTGGGTTTCGGATTTCTCAACCGAATGGTAGGAAATGGGAAAATTGCCTTTGCCATCATCACAGTAGTCGGTGTGATCCTGATGTATTACTTCGTGTATCTGGGCACCCAGATTCCCATCACGCTCAGTTATGAATTCTGGATTGCTGGCTTATTGGGTTACGCATTTTTGGCTTCTGTGGCACCGGTCAGCTTGCTTCTCCAGCCCCGAGACTATCTGAACAGCTATCTGCTTTACGGAATGATGATCGCCGCAGTCGCAGGTGTTTTTATCGCCAATCCCCAGATCGAGATGAGCACCCAAATCCAAGCCTCCAGCGAAAGCTTGGGCTTTGTTTTTCCCGTGTTGTTTGTAACAATCGCCTGCGGGGCAATATCCGGCTTCCATTCCCTTGTGGCATCAGGAACCACTTCCAAGCAGCTGGACAAAGAAAGTGACGCAAAAATCGTGGGCTTTGGGGGAATGCTCATTGAGTCATTTCTGGCTATTATATCGGTAGGCGCCGTGGCGATTCTATCGAGGGAAGACTATACCAGCCGCCTCAGTGCGGAAGGCCCCGTAGCGCTTTTCTCCAACGGCATCGGTGGGATGATTGCCACTTTGGGCATTTCTGAAACCTTCGCGGTTGGATTTGTTGCCCTGACTGTCTCGGCTTTTGCCTTGACGACTCTGGATACTTGTACCAGGTTGGCTAGGTTCACGCTTCAGGAGTACTTTGAAGACATGCCTCAGCCGAGTGCCCAAGTTGTAGCCAAAAACCGCTACCTCTCCACAGGCATTGTCGTACTTCTATCCGTCTTGCTTCTACTTTCAGGGGAATTCGGCACACTATGGCCGATTTTCGGGTCAGCCAATCAACTTCTGGCCGCACTCGCCTTGCTGACTATTGCTGTTTGGCTCATCCGAAAAAACATCCCGGCCACCTTTGTCATGATCCCGATGTTTTTCATGTTCACAGTTACCCTGGCTTCGCTCGGTCTGTTTGCCTGGAAGAATTTCCAGGAAAAGGGCTATGTCCTGGCTGTGATTGCTGCCTTGCTGTTTGTACTGGCCATTTCCTTGATCTATCTGGCTTTTAAAAGTCTGAAAAGTGAGGCGAAAGTGACTTCAAGAGCCTGAATTTCTCCAGGCTCTAACGCTTTCCTGAAAATTCAGCTAGTTGATTGGGTTATAATTGGAATAACCCTCCTTGGCTCGCGCTTCTGCCCGGTTTTTGTAAAACTCCCGGTTCTGAGGTGCGTCTGTTCCCAATCCATCTACATACCGATTGAACATGCAAAAAGCCGCAGCAATCAAAACCGTGTCATGAATTTCCCGTTCAGTCGCACCTTCGCTTTTGGCTCGCTCGATCTGATCAGGCGAAACATGAAGACCGCCTTTTTGGACACTTCCAGCGATCTTAAGTAAGGCTTTCATCTTGGCAGAAATCGCTGCTCCGTCCGGGTTTGCCTTGACTTCATCCAAGTTTTCAAAATCACATTCGAGATAATACCCCGCCAATGCCTGATGTGCATGTTGGCAAAAAAAACAATCGTTCAGATAGGATACGTGGGTTGCGATCAACTCCCGCTCACCACGGGAAAGTGAATTTTCTGATCGGAGCAACTCTTCGGCAAGTTGATTTAAGTGCCTAGCGACATCCGGTCGGTATGCCATCAATCCACGGATTCCAGGAAGGTTTTCAGGCAGTTCTATGTAGGCCATAGCTTAGGTTGTTGAGTTTGGGTGAAACTTGTATTCATTGGAAATCATTCGATGTCCCATCTCTTCAAAAGCCGCTGAATCCTCAGGCAGTGAAGTACCAAGGCCATCTACGTAGCGATTGAACATACAAAAAACCGCTGAAATCAGTACAGTATCGTGGATTTCCAGATCAGTAGCTCCACTGGCTTTCGCCTTATCAATATCATCAGGCAATACCTCTTTGCCACTCACTTGAACCTTACCTGCGATTCGGATGAGGGCATTGATTTTCGGATCCAACTTTTCAGAAGTGCCGTTTTCCAAAACTTCATCGACCACTTGAGATTGGCTTTGGAGAAGAATTCTCGCTGCTGAAGCGTGGCTTTCTGTGCAAAATTTGCAGCCATTTCGGCTGGAGACAAAGGCAGCGATCAATTCTCTTTCACCCTTGCTTAGGGTAGAATCACCGGTCAGGAGCACTCTGACCAACGCGTACAAATGCCTTCCCGTTTCCGGTCGGTACTGCACCAGGCTTCTGATTCCCGGAAGGCTATTTTCCAAATTAATATAGGGCATCGTTTATTTTGGGGTTGATTGTTCCGGTGATTTACTCAATAAGACAAAAAAGAATCCGATAAATAGAAATCCTGAAAAAAGCAGCAGCGCATTGCCATATCCTCCGAGGAAAAGAACCAAAGATCCGAGCGAAAAAACAGCAATTGCGGTGATCACCCTTCCGGCGTTAAAGCAAAAACCTGTCGCTCCAGCTCGAATGTCCACTGCAAAAAGTTGCGGAATGTAGAAAGACAATAAGCCCTGACTTATTCCGAAGAAAAAGGAAAGGCAAATGATTGCGGGATAAATCCAAAATGAGAATTCCCGGGTAAATCCGTAAAGCAGGATAGAAATACTGAGGGCTCCCGTAAAGCAGACCAACATGGACTTCCTGACACCGATCGCTTTGACAATCCACCCGGATAATATCCCTCCAATGATTCCCCCAAAACCCAAGATCATCATCACTGATCCACGCTCGGTTTTACCGGAGGAATCTTGGAGTAAACTCTGCACCCAAGTGGGCATCCAAGAAAACGCAGACCAAAGTGCTATCAACATTGTCCCAAAAACCACAGCTCCATGAAGCAATTCCTGAGCTTTAAAATAAGAGTTTTTCTTTGAATGGGCGCCAGCGATATTCATTTGGGAGGCCTTCCACTGCTGGGATTCTTTCAACCACAAAAATGAAACTCCGGCAAGAAATAGTGGAATTGCTCCGATCAAAAACGCCTGCCTCCAGTCATCCACCCAAAGATTCACCAAGCCGGAGGAGAAGATCCCCACAGGAAATCCGATGGAAACCACGCCCATCACCACTGAACGGGTTTTGGCAGGCCAAATCTCAGACAACAGCGTCATCGTGATGACCATCACCCCTCCTACGGCTATTCCTCCTAACAACCTAAGCAACACCACAATTTCCCATGATCCAGCAAATGAAACCCCGATGGTAAAAATCCCTACAGAACCCAAGCACATCGCCAGGGATTTGGCTCGGCCGATTTTATCCGAGATCAGTCCCCAAGTCATTCCGCCAATTGCCCAACCGGCGAGATACAGGGCATTGATGTAGGCACTGATTTCATTGATTTGCTGGGAAGTTCCTGAGCTTGCCAATTGATCGGCAATCACCGGCAGATAGACTGAGGCAATGGTAGAGATTGTCCCTGCACTTGCATTTCCCAAAAAACAGATCAGAAAAACACTCCAGAGGTAGGCAGAGATCTTGTCTCTACCCACCTCGGAATTGTCAGCTATGGCTATGGTCTGTGACATTATCTAAACAGCTCGTCAAAAGTCAAACTGATGTAATACAATCCTCCGACGGTCGGTGAGCCATAGGCTTGATACACTTGATTGTCAAACAAATTGTTGGCACCGATCTTTACGACAGATTTCCATTCTGGGAGTTTGTAGCTAATCTGAGCATCTACCATGGAGTAGGCGTCAATCCTTCCCGGCCTCAATTGAGTTAAAGTTCCACTCCAGTCAAAGGCATCCTGCCATCTCCAAGCAACATTGAATCCCAATCGCTTGGTTAGCTCGGGATTCCCGAAAGTGACTCCTGTGCGGAATTCAGGCGTGTTAAATGCGGGAATATTGTTGGCGTCAGCTTCCATCAGATCAAAAGACGCCCAAGTCCCATTTAACCCAAGGGAATATCCTTTAGGCAGCGAATAATTTAACCCCAAGGTTGCTCCCTGAGAAGAAACCACGTCCGCTGCATTGGTGTAAAGCTGGAAGGCCTGAATGTTCCCGGATAAGATATCCATTGCAGCAGCTGGATTATAGCTTCCGTCTTGCAACAAAATATCGCTATCGGGTCTGATGACCACCGTGTTTATGATGAAGTCGGTGTAGCGACTGTAGTAGTAGTTCAGGTCCACAGAGAGATTGTCCATCCAAAGTCCCCGATAGCCAATTTCAAACGTGGAAATCCGCTCGGGCTTGATGTAATCAACATCCGATTTTTCCAGCAGATTTAAGTTGCTCATCAAAGCATCAGGAGGAGGTGTGCCTGAGTCTACAGCTTGGCCAAATGCAGATCCAAATGCACCGACCGATGCTGCGGTATAGGAGTTTTCATACACATTGAGGCCCTCGCTGTTGCTCGGCACTCCACCCAAGATGATGATCGGGCCAACATTCAGGAAAATATACTGATCACCGGGAGTTGGGTTTCTAAATCCGTTTTGAAAAGAGGAACGAAAGCTGTGTCTTTCCGAAGGGGACAATACGCCCGAAATTCTAGGTGTAAATCTTCCCTCGAAATTCTCATTTTTATCGTATCGCTCGGAAACAGTGAATTTCAACTTATCATTGAGAAGTCGCTTGGAAACCTGAACAAATGCGCCGCCTTCTTTGATTATGACATCCTTGTCAAGATCATCGTACAAAGTTCCGTTGGTAAACATGTCGTAAAGCCTGAAATTTCCTCCCACCAGGACATCCACAAACTTGATTTGATTGCTGAAATCATATTGTCCTTCGGCATGGTAAAACTTGCTTTGGCTTAGTATTCCAGCTCCGTTTAGTCCTTGAACCTGGATCAAGCGCTCCTTTTCTGCATTGTAATTTTCCGAGCCCGGAATCATCCTTCCTTCATCTGCAAATGATCTAGCGAAGCTGTGATTACCTCCCTCCACCGTTGGAATGCTTCCCCCGAATGCCGCTGCATATCGGGTAAACCAAGTATTGTCAGCCTGATCGGGAGAAACTACCTGCCCGTTTAGATCCCTTACCCAAGTGCGGTTGATATGCTGACCCAGCGCTCTGGTGTTGTAAGAGTCATTGGAATTTTCCGTCACCAGATAGCCTCTCAGGAAAAAATTGGTCCCTTTCAGTTCTAATTTATGCTGCTGCAAAACGAAGTTGTTGAGCATAAATCGGTTGCTTCCTGTGTAAGCCGCCCGGCCTTTCCCAACTTGATAGCCGTAGATGAGTTCCATATTTTCATTGATCCGATAATGAAGCGAGCCATTGATACCCATTCCTTTGGAATCGTAATTCATCAGGTCTTTTTCCTCATATCCGGTTCGGGACACTCTTCCGATTCCAGGCAAAGTTCTGGCTACTTCATCTCCGTAAATATTGAGGGCGTCTCTTGCGGGATTGTTATCTCCTCGTGACTCAACTGGAGTTTGCGCATCAATATCCTCGTAGTTGGTCGCATACCAGTCCAAGCCTGAGAAGTAGGAAGCGTTGAGTTTGAAGGCAAACTTGTTGTTAAAAGCTTTTGCGTAGCGAATGGAAAAATCGTAAACCCCGCTTGGGTCGGCAAAGGAGTCATTGACGTGGTTGATTCCGGTTTTTGCATTGACACTTAATCCCTGATAAAGAAAGGGATCTTTGGTACGCATCATTAGCACACCATTGAAAGCAACTGGTCCGTAAAGTGCAGAAGCAGCTCCTGGAATCAACTCGACACTTTCGATATCCAAGTCATTGGAGCCAAAGAGATTTCCGACAGCAAAGTTCAATCCTGGAGTCTGATTATCGACCCCGTCCACCAATTGGAGCATACGCGGATTTCCGATACTGTTGAATCCTCGCGTATTGATCTGTTTGTAGGTCAAGCCACTGGTCACCAGTTCCACTCCTTTGAGATTTTGGATTCCTTCGTAAAAACTCATGGAAGGTGTCTCCCGGATAGTTTTGATATCCATTTTTTCAATACTCACCGGAGATTCAAAGATGGTTTCTTCGATCTTGGAGGCGGAGAAAACCACTTCGCTGAGCAATTCTGTGGATTGAACCAATCTCACTTCAATGGGCGTGGAGGACTGTACTTCAATACTGGTCTTTTGAAATCCCATGTAGGAAATCTCCAAGGTCAGAGGCAATTCTACCCCGGTGTTCAATTCAAACTTACCAGAGTTATCAGTCACGGTTCCGGTAAGTTTTCCTTTGATCAGGACAGTCGCTCCGACGATATTTTCACCGGATTCGGCATCTGTGATTTTGCCCGTGAGTTTGGTTTGGCCAAACAACACCAAACTTGAAAAGCCCAGGATTAAGAGCGTAAGCAGCGTTTTTTTCATTTTGGGTTAGGTGTTATCGGCAGTGGCCTTCAGATGATCGTATCCGGCTGGGTTTCTAAAATATCCTTGGGAAGCCAGTCTTTCCGCCAGTGATTTGAAATAGGAATTGTCTTTTGGTAGACTGGTGCCCAGTCCATCCACATAGCGATTGTACAGGCAAAAAAGCGCAGCAATCAAAACCGTATCGTGAATTTCCAGATCCGTAGCTCCCGCCTGCTTGGCTCTTTCGATGTGGGCGGGTTTCACATTTTTCCCACTTTGCTGCGTCTGTCTTGCGATGATCAGCAAAGCCTTCATTTTCTCAGAAACAGGAGCAGACTCCACATCGTCCAAAACCTGCTGCACGGTATTGGATTCATGAAGCAGCTCATTGACGGTCTCGGCATGAGCCGTGGTGCAAAATCTGCACTCGTTGCCATGAGAGACGATCGTGGCGATCAATTCCCTTTCCGCTTCGGTCAGTGTCGAAGGACCTCTCAACAGCAATTGAGTTAGATCCCGGATAGGTTGAGCGGTGTCTTTTCTATATTCGAGCAGTCCGGTGATGCCCGGAAGGTGCTCTTCAAGTTTGATGTAAGGCATGTTTAGCTTAGTTAGATTTTTCTGTTTCAGGCCTGAAAGTCCTCCAGCTGTGCCAGAATTCCTGGTAGGCTTTGAGGCGTTTCAGGTCTGATTGGTTTGGGTCAAGTGATTTTCCTGTAAAGGAATAAGCAGCTGAATCCAGGTAAAGTGTGTCCCCAGTCCAGAGATGGGACCTCGTATCCGAAGGAATTTCAAAAACCACAAAACTTTGGGTATCCTTGTTCAATAAGAGCAAGATGTCCTGATCTCCCACCCGGTCGCGGATGGATTCTGTTTCTCTGAGCTTGTTCCAGTCGTAAGCTTTGGCTCCATCTTCCAGGTCCACACCCACCACCCAGGATTTTTCATTCCAGGAAAAAGGGTCCGTTCCCGTTAGCTCGCTTTCGCTTTTGCCTGTCTCAAACTTCCCGAGCGAATCATATTCGGACATGAACTCTGGGTCCGCAGCCATGATTTTTCCGTCGGGAAAAGCTTTGAAAAATGCCCCCGCAGTCAGTTGAATGGATTCGATTTCATCCAGTTTTTGGCCTTTCAATTCGCCAGTGATCGCTTCCCCTGTGGCCTGCTGCCACCAGCTCCCGGTCTCCGAATCCTCAAACATGGCATTGAAGTGGTCCATGCCTACCAGTCGAAATCTCTCCAGCTCGCCATCGATGAATGGGGAAAAAACCCTCCCCGTACGGCATACCGAGCAATAGGTCACCATGATCGGCTCTCCTGCGAGTGTATCCCGGACCTGATGGTGATAGACAATGTAGCGGATCGGATAGGCTTTTGCCTCCCCTCGTCGTTCGACCGCCACCACGAGTGTGCTGTCGCTTTGCTCAAATGACTCTCTGTCCATAAAACCGAGATTCTTTGGCTCCTTAAACATGGCATCGGCGGCCATTTTGAAATTAAATACCAGGCCCAAGGCCAAAGCCAATACGAAGCTTCCTATCGGTAGCCATTTGCGCGAAGTGGACAAAGCTGACCTTGTCCCAACTAATACCAGGATGGCAAAAGCAACGCGAAACACCCACCTATATTGATGCAGGAAATAAGCGAAGTCAATGGAATTTGCCCGCTGGCTGCCCGGCATGGGCATGATAAAATAGACTTTGAGGAACTCGAACAGGATCAACCCGACTATTCCAAAGTAAAACAAGCGCTTCATCAAGTAAGAAGTAGGATGGGAAAGTCAATAGTTGGCTAGCCGACTTCAACATCGGCCAGCCACCATGAACTGAAAGGGGTAGGTCAAAAGATCAATTGAAAGGACTCTCGATCTTTTTGGGAATTCTCCAGGCTATGGAAAAGTTGATCAGGTAGTCGGCGAAAGCCGCATCACCGTGAACCTCCCGATCTGGTGTGGAATTTTCAATATCGGTCACGCTTTGGGTTCTGTTTCTGTACAGAGCGATCGGCACATTCAATGTACCGGTGACGTTGCCCCGCATATAGCTGATTCCCGGCTCCACGGACACGATGTATCCAGGCCTTCTAAATCCCTCACTTCCGCCAAAAACATCACGGACGGGAATCCCTTCTACCCTAAACCCAAGCGAAGCACCCAAGCCGTGAATCTTCTCAAATGACTTAAACACACCCGTTCTGGCGGCAAATTGATCAGGCACACTCATGATCGCTTCATTTTCCCTACTTCTGTTGGTCGGGGTTCCGTTGGTTTCTTTTGGATTAAACATATAGAAGCCGTCGTAGTACCAGAAGTTGGTACCTCCGATATTCCAGAGCCCTTGGAAATCCACGATCAGGCCCGTACCTCCGTCGCCGAGCTGGATGGATTGATCCACCGTGAGCTCTGTAGGAACTTCGTCCTCTCCTTTGTAGAAAGTACTAGTTGCTGCGTAGTCGCCGGTAGGAAACTTCAGTCCAAGACCGATCGCCGTATTTCCTTTTTTGGCTTTTTCACCAGAGAGCAGCCAATAGCCTGCGCCTATTCGCATATCGCTGAAGCCGCTGGAATAGGTCGTGTGTCGGTCTGTCCGGTTGTGCTCATAGAGCGAGCTCCTCTCGTTGTATTGGAAAGGAAGGGAGACAATCCCATACAGCCTCTCGGTGAATGCGTAGCTGATATTGATATCCAGTCCGTGCTGGTAGTTGATCACTTCGGTACCGTTTTCAATGCGCTCAGGCTCTTCGTGTGATCCTCTGAAGTGCCGGAATGACTTGAAATACCGGTAGTTCATACTGATATTCCATTCGCCTTGATTGAGGATATTACCCTGGCCGACTGCGTTGCCCAAACCGGAAAACTGACGGATAGCCACACAGCCTTGGGCCATTGACTGCTGGCAAAACCCAAGTGTTGCCAGTACTAGAAATGAGGTAAGTATATAGTTTTTCATGTCGTTCAATTTTTAATAATCATAGTTTAATCAGCGCCATCAGAGGCGGCTCTGTTTATCGAATATTGGGCTACGTTCCTGCCCTGCTGTGTCCCTACGGTGGCATCGAAGCTCCAATGGATTCCTCCATATACTCGGGACACCGCGGCCTCTTCGGCCCAGGCCCTCACCAAAGACGCTTCATTTGGAAAGATGTAGGCCAATACTTCGGATGCCGCAGCAGAAAACACTGAGTGGCCGGAAGTGTAAGCAGGAAAATTCGGAGTACCTGCGATGGTCTCAAATCCCTCGATTTGCTGAATCGGACGGGGATAGTGGTAATAGTATTTTGCGTCCCAGCAGCTGACCCCGCCGTCCATGATTGCCATATTCAAGTAGGCCAAAGTTCGGGCTGCTCTGAGGGTGCTCATTTTATATTTCACTATAAATCGGTTTGTAAAATCATTCCAGTGGCCCGGCGGGGTGTAGGTGCCCAATCCATCCTGCCAGAAGTTGGCGATTTTTCTGTGCTCCAATGTTCTATTGGCGGCGTAGTCTTTCAGCATTTTGATGTCTGCTTCATATTCCTCAGAGCCCGGCACTGGCGGCATACCCGGACGCGTCGCCTCGACATTGGGGACGTTCCACATTTTCACTTTGCCAAAAAGCGGAGTCAAACCAACCGGGCGTTGGGGAGATTCCAAGTTGACCCACTTCCATCCAAATCGCTCAAAAGCTGCATTGGCAATCGAGTCAGAGACGGCCTTGGAGGTCTGGGCATTCTTCATGCCGTCGGTAGAAGCCCTGGCAAGTGCTTTCGCGGCAATGTCGTTTCCTATCTTGGATCCGGCTTCGACATCGCTTGTGACAAACTCGCCGGAAAGAAGCAGGCTTTCCAGATGCTCCTTTTCTTTCTGCTCAAGGTAGGCCGCTTCCAGGGGAAACATCGCCGTAAGAATCTTTCGAGAAGAAGACGCAATCACAGCCCCGTCCGAAGGGTAGGCGGGGATTTCCTGCTCCATGTAGGCAAAAGGAATGGATGAATCCACCTGATAGGCTGCAGGGCGATTGTAGAGATACTTGTAGTGCCATGCTGCAATCAAGCCGTCAAACTGGGCCACGGATAGGTAAGCAAGTGCACGACTCGCATAAGGCGGGTGGGCAAAAGGGAACCCTGGAGGCCCTTCGGGGGTCGCAGGGTTAGGCAGCGTGTAGGTACCATCTGCATTTGGCCCGGGTATGAGATTGTATTTGGCAATCAATTCCAAGGCGATCTCATTCCACCTGACCACCGGGTTATTGGTCCAGCGGGTCAGGTTCTCTTTTTGCGCCGCAGTCATATTTTGGATGGCGGACTTGGTCATCGCCAGTTCGCTTTGATAGGCGGACGAACTAGTCTCAGCAGGAACGGGAATTTCAAGCTCCGATCCCGCAGAGATCAAAACAGGTGACCATTCCCCACCATCCTCGTCCAAAGAAGCATATTGGTAGCTTTCAAATTCCAGCTCGGTAGGCAAGTCTTTGTGGCAAGCGCCCAAAGAAAGGAGTATGACCGAGGAGATATATAGTAAATGTTTTTTCATGGAAAATCTCTGTTATTTCAAAAGCCTAAACTGGTAGGTTACCCCTGCTCCGAAGACGGACATCTTCGGCGCATTTTTTCCATCGATGACTTCGTTGTAGTAGGCCAGCACACCCAGGCCTTTGATCTTTGGAAAATAGTAGTGCGCAAAACCACCGACTCGGTCCATATTGACCTGGTTGGTGGGCTGGGGTGCATTGTAGGCGCGGATATCGTCTCCCGAAGTCGAGCGCTGCCCGCTGTAATTCAATTCGACGCGAAGACTATTGGCAAAAAACCATTTGCCCACCACTGCCTCATAGTTCCAAGAGCTGGGTACATCCATCCAAGCGGTGTAATAGCTGCCATCGTTGTAGTAGTACTCACGCTCGGCTTCGGTATATCCTTTCCAGATATATCCTCCCACACCTCTTAGATACAATCCGTTATTCCACTTGTAGTGGGCGATTGCTCTCCAGGCCAATTGGGGAGTACCCAAGCCCAAGGCGTAGGGCTGGTAGTCTGAAAGGTAATCAGAGGCACGGTTGGAGAAATTCAAAGAGGCGTAGGCCGAAAACTCCCCCTTTTCGGAAGTCTTCTTCACCGCCTGATATTTCAGACCCAAGGAGTAGTCCTGAAATCCGGAAGTGCCAGCAAATTTCCCCCCATTGGGAAGCGTGGAATTGGTGGAGACATAGGGCAGTCCCACATAGAAATCAAGCTTGTCTGTCAATCCATAGGCAGCCATCAGCAGAGCGGTCCTCCGCTGTACAGTAGCGATTGTGGCATTGGTCCGAAGCGTGGATCCCTCCCAATATTCATCAAATTGGCCGAATTCATAATTCCCAAGGAAACAGATTTCCCGATGGGGCATCATCAATTCGTCCGTGGGCGACTGGGCCCAAGTATAGCAAGTCAGTCCCAAAAAGAGCGTAAACAGCCCCATTTGGAACTTCGAGTAGAAGTTCATTTCAGATAAGGATAGATAAATTGGAATGTACAGGCCAAAAGGGAAAAGCAGATATGCATGGATATCCCCCTTTTGGCAAAGTTTAAACGCATGCGTCATCCCATTCTAGCTGGAATGTCGCATGAAAAAAACTCAGGAAAGCTGCGGAGGCGGAGAGTCTGGCGTGGAAAAACGACTCATGTAAGGTAAAAAAATAAACCCAATCTTATCTTCAATGGCGCTTAGGCCAATTTGATCTAGTTGATATACCTCAGCTTCGATGTAGTCCTTTACAAAGAGTTTGAGCTGGGTTTTCCCATTCTGATCCTGGGGCAGTGCGTCGTCGGTCAAGGACGCCACCCAGCTTTTCACCGTGGAAACCAAAGCCCTTCGTGCAGTATCCGGAACGTAAACGATCTGCAGGGTATCATTTTGGTAGCGTTGTTTGATAGCCCTAAAAAACTTGCCATCCTTTTCAAACTTGGTATTGGTAGGCTGAAAA
The DNA here is from genome assembly GCA_964613865.1 of uncultured Limnohabitans sp. Lineage (GTDB taxonomy): Bacteria > Bacteroidota > Bacteroidia > Cytophagales > Cyclobacteriaceae > Algoriphagus. The sequence goes on from CAZTJM010000130.1 coordinate 12,915, forward strand.
TCCTCCTGGTTT
>CAZTJM010000131.1:0-12879 GCA_964613865.1 uncultured Limnohabitans sp.
CCCTATCCCAGTAACCAAAGCACAGGTTTCAGCATCGAAACCCGGAAATCATGCCCCGATCGTTTTTGGTAAAAATCCTACCGCGCACATGTTGCAGGCTGTTTTTTCGGACGGAGCCTGGAATTCCGCAGCGATCGTTCCCTTCGGGGACATTACGCTCAGTCCTTTGGCGCTTTGCCTGCACTATGGGCAGACCGTGTTTGAAGGATTCAAAGCCTACCGGCACGCAACAGACGGAATCAGTGTCTTCCGGATGGAAAGACATTTTCAGCGCATCAATCAATCTCTATCCCGTATGGCCATGCCTGCGTTGCCCGAAGAGCTTTTTGTGCAGGGGATTAGACAACTCGTAGCGCTCGAGAAAGACTGGGTGCCATCGGACGCAGATGCTTCCCTGTATATCCGCCCCTTTGTGTTTGCCTCCGAACCAAGGCTGGGGGTGAAAGGAGCCAGTGAATACCGTTTTATGGTTGTGTGTATGCCGATGGGTAAATACTATGATCAAAATGTCAGCGTGAAGGTAGAAACCGAATTCGTCCGGGCAGTGGAGGGAGGCACAGGAGCGGCCAAATGCGGAGGCAACTACGCTGCTGCAATCTTGCCGACTCAGCTTGCCAACCGGGAGGGGTATGATCAGCTGATCTGGACTGATGCGATCCATCACGAATACATGGAAGAGTCCGGTACCATGAATCTGATGTTTGTTATCGATGGGAAACTCATCACACCGGCCTTGTCAGGCAGTATCTTGGATGGAGTGACGAGGGATTCCATCCTGATGGTAGCTCAGGACCTCGGTATCGTGGTAGAAGAGCGAAAGATCAGTTACCGGGAGTTGTTGGCTGCTTTCGAAGCGGGAAAAGAGATAGAGGCATTCGGGGTAGGGACGGCAGCCATGATTTCTCCCATAGACCGGATAGGGATCAATGGGAAGGATTATTTCCCTTCCGTCCACGATGATTGCCTCTTTAATATCCTGAAGAATGAACTGCGGGATATCAGAACAGGCAAGGTGCCCGATAGGCATGGGTGGAATACGTTGGTATAACTTAACTTGACGAGATGAATACTGTATTGATCACAGGAGCGAGTAGGGGTATAGGTGCTGCTACGGCTCTCTTGGCTGCTAAATCAGGATATGCCGTGGTGATTCACTGCCTGAAAAACCGTAAAGAAGCCGATTCAATTGCGGATCAGGTTGCAGCTATGGGCACAAAAGCCTTTGTGGTCCTGGCTGATATTTCCAAACCCAAAGAAATAGAAGGGATGTTCACTTGGGTTGACAAGGAGGTAGGAACTCTCTACGGTCTGGTTAACAACGCGGGAATACTGGAGACACAGATGCGTTTCGAATCGATGGATAGTGCCCGTCTTTTCAGGATCATGCAAACCAACGTCTTAGGCACCATGCTGTGTGCCAAAGAAGCGATCCTCCGTATGTCAACAAAGTATGGAGGCAAGGGAGGATCAATAGTCAATGTTTCATCTATCGCATCCCGAACTGGCTCCCCCTTCGAGTATGTTGACTATGCCGCCTCGAAAGGCGCTATTGACACCTTTACGCTGGGTATTGCCAAGGAAGTAGCTGCTGAAGGAATCCGGGTAAATGCAGTTAGGCCGGGATTGATTCATACAGATATCCATGCATCCGGCGGAGAGGCAGGCAGGATAGAAAGATTAAAAGAAAAGATCCCAGTTAAAAGAGGAGGACAGGCAGAGGAAGTAGCTGAGGCTATCCTTTGGCTTTTATCCGAAAAGTCATCATTTACCACAGGGAGTTTTATCGACGTTTCGGGAGGATTGTAACCAGGGAGTCATGTTTTTGGGTCGGCAGAAAGGCAGACAAAAGCTCTGTTTATCGTTCGGTGGGGAAATAACGTCTTAGCTCATGCCGTTACGCTGACTTTGCCCGTTTTGGCCTCAATGCAGGGGAGTTGGAGAACGTAGTTTTAAAAAGTAAATTAATGGCAGTGCGGGATTGTATTTGATATATTAACAGCTTCAATGTAGGTTTTACAATTTCCGCCGATGCGATGACGAGATATTCAGTATTCTCTCTAGGGCTCTTTTTCTTACTCCTGGCCACCGACTTTGTCTTTGCTGAATCGTTACTGGAAATCCGGGTGAATCTGGCGGGCTATCCTGCGCATTTGCCCAAGAAAGCCCTGGTATTGAGCCAGCGCGATTTGAAGGCAGAGATCCTTATGAAGAAGGAGAATGGTGAAGCGGTGAAGGTTTTTAAGTTAAACGAGTCTGAATCGACGTGGCATCCATTTTCCCATACCTATACGATTGATTTTTCCGAGATCGAAGAGAAGGGGAAGTATTTCTTTGAGATCAAAGGCCAAAAGGTCAGAAGTGAATTATTTTCGATTGGGGCTTATCCGGCCTGGCAGGAGGATGTAGTGAGCTTTATCCGAACGCAACGCTGCGGATTTAATCCATTTACAGGGGAATTTTGTCATCAGGAGGATGGACTGAGCTTTTTTGGGATCCGTGAGGATTCAACCAGGATTGATGCTACGGGGGGATGGCACGATGCAGGTGATCAGTTGAAATATCTGATTACAGGCAGTAATACCACTGCCAGACTGTTGATGACTTATCAGATGAACGCGGATGGTTTTATCGATTCAGTGGGAGCGCGTGGCCTGACGGGGGGCAATGGTCTCGCGGACATCCTGGATGAAGCAAGATGGGGATTGGAATGGATTCTCAAATTGCACCCTGGTCCGGGTGAATTATACCACCAGGTAGCCGATGACAGAGATCATCGGGGATTTAAACTCCCTCATGAGGAGAATGCCGACTATGGCTGGGGACCCAATAGTTTCAGGCCTGCCTATTTCGCCGATGGTAAGCCGCAGGGATTGTCAAAGTATAAAAGTGAAGCGACGGGTATTGCTAATTTAGCCGGGCGGTCAGCCGCTACTTTAGCCTTGGGCTATCAGGTTTTTAGTCAATTTGATGCATATCAGGCTTTTGCCGAGACCTGCTTGGACGCCGCACTGGATCTCTATGGGATGGGGCAAAGCCAGGAAGGGTATCAGCAGGGCAACAGTTTCTCTGCCCCTTATCGCTATGAAGAGAACACTTGGGCTGACGACATGGAGTGGGCTGCCGCTGAGCTGTATAAGATCACCGGCCGGGAGGATTTGCTGAAGGATGCCCGGAAGTACGCTGAGCTCATCAATTCCTGGTCTTGGATGGAACGCGATACGGCCAGTCATTATGAGATGTATCCCTATGTGAATATGGGACACTATGCACTCTGGCAGGTCGGTACTGAAGCGGACAAAAATCGCATGGAAGGCTATTTCGAACATAACCTGCGGCGAATACAGGAGAGAGCGGAAAAAAACGCCTACGGGGTCGGCCACTTATTCATCTGGTGCTCCAACAATCTTGCTGCCGCAGTCGCTACTCAGGCAATGCTCTATGAGGAGATGACAGGTTCGAAGAAATTCAGGCCCTTGCTACAGGATCATGTCAACTGGCTATTGGGATTGAATCCCTGGGGTAGCAGTATGATCACGGGCTTGCCTGAGGGAGCAGACTTCCCTGTAGACGTACATATGCCCTTCTGGAGGATCTTAAATAAATCGATCAAAGGAAGTCTTGTGGATGGGCCACTGTGGTCTACCATTCATGACCAGATGCTCGGTATAGAATTAGAACAGCCGGATGAATACGCTCACCTGCAACCCAACCATGTGAAGTACATGGATGACTGGATGGATTACAGCACCAATGAACCCACCTTGGATGGCTCGGCGGAGTTGCTCATGATCCTTACCTACCTGAGCCGTGATTAGGTATTGTTTTATCTTTTCTCTTTTCTTGTCAATCACTGCGCTTCAGGGTCAGGTAACCAGAGATCCGTATGGAGCCATTGTCAGGTCTGACACTACCCAAAAAGTGATCTACCTGTGTTTTACAGGTCATGTCCATTTCGAAGGGTTTGACTTCGTATTGGATGTTCTGGAGGAAAACAACATTCACGGTAGCTTTTTTCTCACAGGTGATTTTGTGAGAAATCATCCAGAACTGGTCAGGGAAATGCGTGATGCAGGACACTTTGTTGGAGCGCATTCCGATAGGCATCTGTTGTATTGTGATTGGGACAAAAGAGACAGTTTGTTAATTCCACCTGATGAAATTCGAAGAGATATTTTGGCGAATGTAGATGCGCTGGAAGAGCTGGGTCTTTTTCCCAAACTCTTCATGCCTCCGTATGAGTGGTATAATGCTGAAGTTGTAAAAATAGCACGGCAACTGGGGCAAACTACGGTGAATTTCTCTCCCGGAACACGTTCTAATGCGGATTACACTACTCCTGAGATGAAAAATTACGTCTCCAGTCAAGATATTTTAAGCAGTATCTACCAGTATGAATCCAGCTACGGGATGAATGGATTTCATTTGCTGATTCATCCAGGAACGCAGCCGGGAAGGACGGATAAATTTTATGCGCGCTTGCCGGATCTGGTCAAAGAGTTAAAGCAAAGAGGCTATGGTTTTGGGAGATTTGAATAAGGGTCGGTGCGAGAAGCTTGATTATTGATCATCAGCACTGGGTTTATTGTGCTTTAAACAAAAGGAATTTTTCTACGGTTAAAAAAATCATAGAACGCGGTAAAAGGTTACTGGGAAAGTGTTTCTTTGAATGATATTACTGTCTGGTTTTTAACGTTATAATTGATTTTTTAAATTCAGTTCAATTTTTGCAAGTTTATCTACAACTGGGCTACTGAAGATCTAATTTTAAATTTTGCTCTCTGAGGTGAATTACATTTTGTTGAGATAACCGAACTCCGCCAAAAAGCGGTCTGTTGCCCGGAGCATTTCAAAGTACCGGGGAGTCAGCCCTTTTCGGTAGAAGAAAATCGGGTGACCAGCCCCTTCGTAGAGAATTATCTCGCAGTATTGCCCAAAATCTTCCAGTTTGTCTCTGTAGCTTTCCGCTTGGATCTCTGACAAATACGGATCTTCTGTTCCCAGCAGAATTAGAGTGGGGGGTGTTTGTGGACCTATATTGTGGATTGGGGAGATGCTTTGATAGTTTGCCTGCAGGTCTGTATCACCATATCCTCCAGGCCCGATGTCCAAGACTGGATAGTAAAGAATGTTTAGGTTTGGTCGAGAGCTAAACAATGAATTCCCGCCATAGCCTTCGAACCCACTTATTGTACCCGTTGCGGCTGCCAAATGTCCGCCGGCCGATGCACCTGCGACTGCGATGAGGTTCGGGTCGATATTGTACTCCTTGGCGTGGGCCCTTATCCAGCGTATCGCTGATTTGGCATCCTCAATGCTCTCAGACGGTGTGGTCCCATGGGTATATTGGGTTCTGTAATCCGCGGAAATTGCGACCAATCCCTGATTTGCATAGTGGGTTGCTTCGCGATAAAACTGAAGTGGCGTTCCCAGCTTCCACCCGCCGCCAAAAAAGAAGACAATGCAGGGTCTTGGGGTTGTTGTTTCGATTTGTTCATTGGGAAGAAAAATGTGGAGTTTCAGGGGTGTTCGGGAGACTTCCTTATACTGCACCAATTCAGGTTTAAAGTTTTCGGCAGATGGATTTACCCGCTTTTGGATTTCATTAAACCAAACTTGCGCCATTTTTTCCGTCCCTAATTCGTTCGGGTGTACCCGGTCTTCGATGGCATCCGTCTTCCAGTCAAATCCCGAGGCTTGATCCACTAGGTAGACCCCTGTAAAGCTCCGCTCCAACTTGGCTACCAACCGTGCAATCCCAAGGTTTAATTCTTTTATATAGGAGTATTTGGGGAGTTTGCCGCTTTCAATGACTTGGGCCACGAATATCAATGCGTTTGGATTGATCGCCTTTATTTTTGTAATGATTGATTCCTGGGCCGCAATAATTCCCTCAATGGGATTTTCATCGGCAAAGTGGTTGTGACCCGAATGGAGTAGGACGATGTCGGCAGGATACAAGGTGTAGAGGCTGTCGATGTTTTTTTCCAAATATTCGGCGGTTTGGCCCGAATAGCCGGCATGCTGCATCGACCCGATACGGGAGGGGGAATACTTCGGCCCCACAAACTCAACAATGTATCCCGCGGCAAAGAGCTTTTCCCATAGTGGAAACAAATAAGAGGAAAAGGCCGATCCTCCCTCGGTAATCGAATCGCCGAGGCCCATCAATGTGAACGTTGGAGGCGTATCGCCCATTGTTTCTTGGGGATATGTTTTTTGGGCAATAAATAGTAGGATGACGAAGGCAAATGCGAAAAAGAGGGTTTGGGGCCATGATTTCAAGCTGTACGACCGATCTCTGTACATATCCGATGCGTCTAGTTTATGGTTATATGGGCTGAGTTCTTCATGAAACCCTCCCCATAGCTGACAGAGACGGCTTCACCTTGTTTAACCCGCAATTCCCCGAATTCATTCTTGAGCATTCCCTCTCTGAATTGGACACTGTTTTGAAAAATGCCTTCCGGTGACGACTGCTCCTTTAGCAGCAACTTCAGCCTGTTTCCAGTTTCATTTTCCAGGAATATCTCCACGGGTTCGCCTATTGTACCGCTCAGGTTTATTGGCGCAAGCAGGGTGATGCTGAGCTCGTCTTGTTGAAGAGTCAGTTGTATATCGATGTACTGCTGAGCCATATAGGCCATGCTGAGATTGAAGGCCGTATTGAACTGAACCCATCCTTCTGTCCAGCCCAGATTGCCGACTTCAGGATGATTGGGGTAGTGGAAGGATTTGGGAGATCCGTCGAACACAAATTTGACCTTGTCCAACTGCCCTATTCCCCCTTTGTGGTAGCTGTACCAGCCCAGATCCACGCCTTCAATTTCAGAGGGACCCCTGTAGGAAAAATGCCTGCCGGTGGGATTTCTTCCAAAAGAATTGTCTATGTGGGCCCAAGCAAGCTGTTCCAGTCTTTTGGACAGTTTTCCATTACCCAATACACCCATCGCCGAAAAGGCGGCAGCGGGAAATCCGAGGACGTTTCCAGTCTCGTTCCAGCTGGGTGGGGTCCACTCTTCTTCGCTGTATTTTCGGAAGTCCCAAAAGTTGTCGGATCTTGAGATCGCCACTTTTGACCACTCCTCCACCTTTTCGTAGAGCCCTTCCGGGGCCTTGTTGGGATACGTTCGTTGGAAAAACGCAAAGGCCCTCATCGTAATGTGTTCGGACATACGTTGGCCCTTGGTGGTCATTGGGTCATTCCAATCGAGATTTTTGATCATCCAATCCAGTTGCCCGTATGCTGCCTTAAAGTATTTCTCCGAATCTGGTTCGCCCATCCTTTGGGACACTTCATACATCATCAGATTGGGGATGACAGAGTGGCCCGGCGGCAGTTCGCCCTTGGTCGTACCCAATTTGGTTTTCAGGGCGAGGAGGTTGTGTTCCGGGCTGAGGTCGTACTGGGTAGTGGAGTGTTCCGATACATCAGTTTTGGTCCAGATCTCCTTCAAATAGGCATAGACCAAGTCAAAATTCTGCCTAGGAAGCCATTTGCTGAGGAAAGGCCAAGCGTAGAGAAAGTAGGCCAGTTCGGCTTTTTGCATTTCATGATCCAAGCCTTGGCTGAGCTTGACGTCCGCATCCCAATGAATCAATTTTACGATGTCGGGGGCATCGGGTGAGTAGGGGGCCAACGCTCCCCATTTTCCCCGATAGGCCTCGGGGAAATCTGCGTTGGGGATGTAGCGTATTGTTTTCTCCATCCTGTTGAATGCCTCGGGATTTGACAGGTAGAGCGATACCAGGCTTTGTTGTGCCCAGTTGAAAAAATCACCGTCCCGCCAGGCCCAGGATAGGCTGCATATCTGGTCGGTGGTTCCGACATAATGCCTGGCGCCAGCCATAAAATCCACCATATTACGATAGGTGACGTGCTCCAGCCAGTTTGCCCCAATACGGAACGGAAAGGAGAACTTTCCTTCCGCGGCGATGACAAACTCACGGTCGGAACTGGGATTAAACTCCGAAAAGTCGCCTATTCCGTCGTGGATGTTGCCTCGGAATACGTTTTGGCTGTCAGGGAGGGAAAGAATTCTGAATTCCGATTCCCCGCCCATCCCGGGTGCGGAAAATCGCTTGGGCCGACCCAGGTTGTAGCCACTTTGGTTGACCAATATTTTTTTGGTTTCCCCAACGTTTGGGTCAACATAGGCCTGTCCGAACAGTTCCAGCTCGGCAAGTTCAAACTGGTCCTTTGAACCTATCAGACGGATCCTGTCGGTAAGCACTGGTTTTTCAAGCGGTATTGAAACACGGATTTTGGCATTGCTTTCGATTTGTTTCACATTCTGCCAGTTTCCATTTTGCATGGTTTGTAGCTTGAAGCCGTGCAGGGGAGTGGAGCCGTCTTTGAATACTATTTTTATTGTATTTATTTCGGTTGCTCCTGGAAGCTTGACGATCACCCAGGGGTCGGAATCCCCTTCCACACTTTTCCAACTGCTCTCGATGTCGGAATCGACCACGTTTCTTCCGGGGAAATTTGGCTGTTCGGAGCTGAACAGTACAGTTCCCGTCAGAGCGAGATTGTTTTTCTGGGCCATTAGGTTGGCAACTGTGACAAAAAGGAGTAGCGTGAGAACGCCTTTAGCTTTTATTTTTTCCACTTGCGCTTAATTGGATGAAATTCGATAGGTTTTGTTTGGCTGTATTTCAAAAAAGAATCCTTTTCTGTCAGGATCCCATTGGATCGCTTGGCTCTTTTCAGATTCAATCGCGAAATAGGACTCGGCCTTTGTTTTTGGGGTTAGGATTGTGGTTCTGGATATCCCGTCTGGAAAAATGAACTCATAGCTTTCGCCGAGAAAGTTGAGCGGGAAATAATAGAGCAACATCTTCCCTTCTTTTCTAAGGACAATGCAGTCTTTTCCCCCGATAAACAAAGGACTCTTGGAGTCTGGGAACCCAAAGTCGGGATAAAAAGTCCCACCGGTAAAAACCTCACCGCTCTCCCAATCCATCCACTTTCCCGAGGGGAGGTAAATATCCCTCGAAGCGGCATGCGCGTAGTCATTCCCATAGACGGGAGTAGCCAGCAACGATTCCCCGATCAACCATTCGTATTGTCTGCCCAATGTATCACCGAGGTAAAAGGTCGAAGTGTCCCTTGGAAAGGCCAAAGGCAAGGGCGTAAGGGCGAAAGGGTAGCCGGTTTCGAATCCCCTGACAACTTCACTGTATATATACGGTGTCAATTCATCGTGCAGCGCCACGGCTTTCTTGACGGTTGCTTCGTAAGCATCATTTTTGAGATTCCAAGGGCCAAAACCCATTGACATGACCGGCATCACGGATACCAGCATCGCATTGCGAACAAAATATCGTTTTTGGTCTTCAGTGAGCGGTGCGCTCAGGTACTTGCCGGCGACAATGTCCGGATAGATATTTCCAACGCCGCTGAAGGCATAGTTCAACGAATTGATCACCGGACGGTCCTGGTCGGTGCCGTACATGGTGTCCTCCAAACGAAGGACATCCCCCGGCACACCATAGGCGGAATTTCTTACCATTACCATCTTCCCCCTTTTCATGAATTCCTCGTTGACAGGGTTTTGCTTGGCGTCATTGGAAAGCAGAACTCCATCCTGAAGCATCAAGTCTTCCTTGATGCCATCTGCACCCCACCGTTCAAACCTGTCCACAAACCATTGGATGGCAGCAGGGGAATCTGTTTCCAGCAGGTGGTTGTTTCCAGCGGGGACATTGACTCTGTAGATCTCAGGCTGACCATTTTCGGCTGATTCAAAGTATCCTTTTTCCAAACCTTCCACCAAGAAACTTCCATCGTTTTCCCCAGAATGGTTTCCTCCTCTTTCCGGAAACGCCTTGAAATTGATGCGGCTTCCCAGAAGAAGCTTGATGCCCCGTTCCCTGAAAAAATGCTTCATCCCCGCCGGGTCCGGGTACCTTGGATTGGGAAGGCCGTCGTTTCTGGATGGGGAAGGAATGCTGTCCCAAATGCCAAAAGAAGTGGTCGACCCCTCGGATGGCTTTCTACGCTCTCCTTTCCAAAATCCGCTGCCGACCACCGCCCATCGGATGGGGTAGCCATGCGTTAAATAGGAGTCAATGTCCTCCTGAACCGAACTCTGGTAGGTATTCCACCCGAGTGAGCCAAACGCTTCGTATCCGAGTTCAAAGAATTCAAATTTTGGTTTCAGGGAAGAATAGCCTTCCTTCTCCCTTATCTTTCTATAGGTTGCATAGAGTTTTTTGGTAGGCCCAAAGAAATAATAGGCATTCAAAAGGTTTCCCCTGACGACTCCAATCCGGTTTTCCCCCTGGTCGATGATCACTTGTTTTTCCTTCTCGTCGAAAACTACCTGAGCCACCCCGTTTGCGGGGAAAATGGCAAACGTCGAGATGAAACGATAATGGTTCCAGTTGTGGCTTTTTGTCCTGTCGTTGATAAAGTGCGTGTTGTGAAACCCGGTAAGTTCGGTTTTTCCCTCATAGCCCCCGTGGTCCCCCAAACCGTATACTGGGGCCATACTTGCGGTTCTCACCGCCATATCCAGTCGATGGGATTTATCGTTGGGCTGCATACGGATGTTTAGGTATCCCTCCCCAACAAGAAGTTCCAAACTTGCGCGTGATCCGGACTGGGTTTCCAATTCTGCCCTCAGTGAAGCCCCGCTTAAACTTTTCATGCGAAATTTGAGGGGAGAGGCTGAATCGCTTCTACCCTCTGATAGGATTATTCCGGAGATGGGATGGGGCGGAAGGAGTATTTTCCCCGCAGGATCCCTAACCAGAAATGACAAGGTTTTGGGATTGAACTCGACAGTCAATTCCTCGTTGCCGAATCGGAGTATTTCAGTGTCTTTTTGTTGTCCAAAACATACTATGAAGAATAACGGAAGGAAAAAGAGATGCGCAATCAAGGACATGGATTTAAAATGGAATGTTGTACGCTTCATTGATCCTTGATTTCAATCCGAAGGACTGCCAGTCCATACCCGTCCAATTCCAGGTTCCAGGTGTTTTGATCCGAATATTCTCCCCTGGGTTTTCCCTCATGGTCGAGCAGTTGTGAACTTTTGATATTTCCCGAAAATCCAGCTTCCGAAAGGTTTAACCCAATTTGGGCGGACTGTTTGTCCATCCGGTCATTCATTAGGATCAATTGGAGTACTTTTCCGGATTCGGAGATTGTCGCCAGAGACTCGAAAGAAGGGTTGCTTACGGTTTTCCCTTTAGTCAGAATGTGGATGTCGGATTCTATGCCAAAGACCTGACCGCTTGCAAATCCATAGCTTTGATGGGGGCCGACTTTTGGTGTGATAAAGCCGCGGGGGAAGGATATTTTGCCTTTTGACCTCATATTGGCCTCAGCCATGAGATAATCGGTAATCCATCCTATTTGCCACCAGGCATGGTGGGGGAAGGGACCCGATCCAGCATCCATCGCTCGCCAGTAGTAGGATGCGACTTGGGTTTCCTGGTTGACAAACGCGTCCCGGCCAATCGCAGCGGCGCGGGCCATATCCAGAAATATCCTTTCCTTGGTCAGCTCATACATCCGCACAAACATCCCGGCGTGGCTAGCCAAGAGGATCGGGCCGTTTCCGTTTGCGGATCCCAATGCGCCGCCATGCTCAAAACTCAGGCCTGACTGTGCTATCTGCCAGTCATATAGGAGCTTTCCATTCACCGTTTTTAGCGTGCGGTTTGGTATCGGATGGGTGTAGACGTGTGTCGTATACTGTTTGGCCGCCTTGATTGCGGCATTTTTATAGCGCTGGTTTTGTGTGATGTCAAAAAGATCGAGCAGGGCCTGTGCCGTCTGCCCCGTGGCGAAGTCGGGTACATATCTGGCATCCCCGCATACTCCAAGATAGCTTCCGGTTTCCACGCCGTTTCTGATGAGCCAAGCCGCTCCCTTTTCCGCGGCGGCCAGATATTTCCGGTCTCCCAGGATTCGGTATGCGACCAGCAGTCCATAGAAAGTGGGCCGGTAGTCCTCTACCTCCCTAAATATTTCCCGTTCATCCCGACTGTAGGCAACCGCCCAGCTTCCATCTGGTTTTTGCCATTCCATCAGAAGTTCCGCCCCCATCCGCAGTCGCTCCTTGAGTTCGGCATGATCCGGTTCAAACAGGAGTATATTCCCCACATCCAACATGATGTAGTAGGTGAGGCCAATAGGCTCGACCATATCCCCCCATTCCTCCACGAATTTTTCTGATTTCGAAAGGTAATATTGCCCGATTGCAGCTCCTTGGAAAAATCCTTTTGCCATCTGCTGTTGAGCCAGTTTGAAGTTGAGCGCAAAGGGTAGGATCGCCGAGTCCAAGCCGGATTGGGGGGTTGCTTTTGCGAGCATCCACATCGCTCCGTAGTCGGCGTTCTTCATGGCATCACGGTCTGATCCCACAACGCCACCAAGGTATGCCTGTGCGCCTATCTCCTTCCCTTCAAACTGCTCGGTCCTCCACAGTGAGGTCACGGGGTTCATCAAGTAGCCATGCATGGCTGAAACTCTGTCTGTGAGCGATTTTTGGTTTTTGCGAAGGGCCAGACTCTCCCCGAATCCGAAAATGTTGTAAACCACATGGTCCAGAAGCGTAAACCAGCCACCCTCTTGGATGGCAAACCGCGAAGGGAAGCCCAGCTTGCTTCCTTTTTCCACAAGACTGCCGGTTTCTCCCAAAATCGGATAATAGAGCGTGGGGGAGAGCTTCCCTTTTCGGTTCATGTGGGAAAGTCCGAGATTCCAGTTGTCGTGGGTGTTCTTGTTTTCCCGCCAGGGATCCCGGCCGAGGGAAACGTCCGGGACAACCGCGGAGGAAATCCCAGACTTGGCGCTGATGATCGGACTGAGGGTACTGGCGGTGTTTTCGGAAAAAATGACGGGACGGTTAGGTACGCCTATCC
>CAZTJM010000132.1:0-12795 GCA_964613865.1 uncultured Limnohabitans sp.
ATCCGTTCGGCTGTTGTTGCTGTAGCTCACGCTGGCTCCACTTGGAAGCGTTCCGTCTATGGCTAAAGACTTGGCTGAGCCGTCATAGACAAAGTTGTCATCGTCGAAAGTGATTCCCACAAACTCTTTCAGAGTAATTGCAAAATCGGCCCCTGTAAAGTCGATTGAATAGTTAGCGCCAGCGTCAAGCGTCCCAAGATTGATAGGATAGGTGTTGACAGTTTCGCCAGGGATACGAGAAAGGTTTCCTGTGATCAAAGTTTCTGTATCACCGAGTTCAAAACCGCTGACAGTATAGGTCAATACGGGATCAACTGTCCCCACAACTTTGCTTTGTCCGCTATCTGCGATGACTTGAAGTGTTTTTTCAGTGATGGAAAAGTTTGCTCCGCTGAAGTTGATCTGGTAATTAGACCCAGCGCTCAGGTCGTTTTGCGTGATTGCATAGGTGCCCACTGTCTCTCCAGCAGCCCTTCCCAAGCTCCCGCTTAGCACGCCCGCTTGTGTGTCACCGTTGGCGAAACCGGAAGCGGTAAAAGCAAAGACGGGATCAGCTTCGCCGTAAACCTTGGACTGACCGGCGTTCGCCATGACATTTAGTGTAGCCGGGTCAATGGTAAAATTCGATCCCGTAAAGTCGATGGTATAGTTTTCACCGGCACTAAGAGTACCCAAGCTAATGGCGTAGTCACCAACGTTTTCTCCAGACTCCCTAATTAACGCGCCAGTTAGGATGGCATCGGTATCAGAACCTACAAAACCACTGGCGGAAAAGCCAAAAGTCGGATCCACTTCGCCGTAGTTCTTAGCACTTCCAGGATCAGCAATCACAGTCAGTTCCTTCGGAATTACGGTCAAAGTATGCGAAACCGACGGAGCCGGATTGGTCTCCGCATCCCCGGCCTGGGTAGCCGTGATCTCTGTATTCCCCGCTTTTAGGATCAAAGCAGAGTTGCCCGTAATTGATACCACGTCAGGATCTGCAGCCGTGTAGGTGACGGTTAAACCTTCACTGCTGGTGGCATCACCCAACACAAAACTTGCATCCCCATAGGTCTTCGACGTAATAGCCGGGAAGTTGATGGTCTGGTCTTCTTTTACCCCGACAATATCGAAGGTCACCGAAGCAACATTAGAATTTTCCGCGCCATCATTTGCCACAAAAGAAATCGCCCCTGCATCTGAACCATAAAGATCTGGAGTCGGAGTGAAGGTCGCCGAACCGACTGCGGTATTGATCGCTGCCAATGTTCCAGAAGCGGTAAAGCTAGCGGATCCATTGCCGGATCCACCAAAGGTGATTCCAGTAGTACCCAAGGTCAAAGAACCTCCAGTAATGGTAAAGCTTAGCGTCTGGTCATCACCGTCCGAATCGCTTACCGACATCCCCGTAAAGACCGCCTCGGTGTCCTCTGTCACGGTCGGTGCAACAGCTGCAGTGGCCACAGGTGGGAGGTTGTTTATTTTTTGCACCAGACTGGTTACCACGTCTCCATAGTTTCCCGCTGCATCGACAAGCCTGAAAGTGAGTTCTATGTCTCCCGCTGCATACGCACTGAGGTCAATTCCTGTAATCTGGCCGTTGCTGGCCGTGACGATACCATTCCCACTTTCGAAATCACAAGAAGATGGAATACCTATCGTGTAGTAGTAGCTTGCTCCGAGTTCCGCGCCGGTATAGCTGAAGCTTACCGCATTGGCATTGGCTGGTGTGATCGGATTTTGATCGATCTGCACGCTATACCCGGAAGGAGCTACCCCATCTACCAACACACCCGATGTGCTACCGACACTGTTTAGGGTCAAATTGGCGGCCGTCCCGCCTGAGCTGGTGATGGTAGCGCCGTTGAGCGAAATGGCATGAATGCTGATTCCGTCCGTGTCCATCGCATTGGTTTCGACGTAGTAGACAAAGGTCAAACTGGACGTCCCTCCCCCCGAAAAAAGGTTTGCCGACCTGGTTTCAGAACCTATAGTCAATCCCAACTGCGGCGTTCCACCACTCACAGTTACACTTTTGTTAAAATTAACCGTGAAGCTCAGCGTCTGCCCAACTCCGTATGTCCCATTGGCTGGGACACCGACACTCGTCACCACGGGTGCGGACTCTGCAACGGTAATCGTCGCAGTTGCAGTGCTACATTGTGAAGGCGAGCCGTTGTCACAAACTTGGTATTGGAAGCTGTCTACACCGAAGAAGCCGACATTGGGTGTATAGGTAAAGCTACCGTCGGCATTGAGCACGACTGTGCCTTGAGAAGCAGCTAAAGTCAGGGAAGCAGTCAGCAAATTCCCTTCTATATCAGTATCGTTGGATAATACATTGCCTATGACTGCGACGTTCTGCTGGGTGCTCACGATATCATCGACAGCGGTGGGTGCATCATTGACAGGGGTGACATTCACTTGTACAATGCCCAGATTCACCGCCAATGGCCCTCCAAGACCTGTATTTCCATTGTCATTTATTGTCAATTGCACAGATCCAGCATTGACGCCACTGAGATTTGCATCTGGCCTAAAGTACATATTGGTGGGGATGTCGATGTAGGTATTCAGGTCAGCCAATGTCCCTGTCAGTGAAAGCGAACTGGTCAAATGGCCAACATGGGTGATACCCGAACCTGCGGCAATGTCAAATATCCCACCTGTGGCCTGTAGCGTCAAGGTCATCAATCCACTTCCTGCATCCACATCGACGAGGGTAAGGGCCGAAATATTAAAGACGTCATCGACTGCGTCTTCCTCCACCGTGACAGAAGCTGGAAGCCCTGTACCAGCAGGGGCGTCATTTATGGCTGTAATATTAAACGTCACCGACGCGGTGTTGGAATTACTGGTGCCGTCATTGGCAACGAACGAAATCGTGCCCGCTCCTGTACCATTTAAATTTGAAGTAGGTATGAAAACAGCTGCATCCAATGCAGTGTTGATTGCCGCCAAAGTGCCTGAAGCCGTAAAGCTGGACGAACCATTGCCGGATCCCCCAAAGCTGATACCGGTAGTTCCCAAGGACAAGGTCCCGCCAGTAATCGTGAAAGTCAGAGTTTGATTGTTCCCCTCGGCGTCCGTCACCTGGATATCATCTGGCAGGGAATAAGGGGTGTCTTCTTGGACAACGAAAGCACTCGGAGCTGTAGCGACTGGGGCCGTGTTGGCAGCAGACCAGGTGAAGTCGTCCAAGTTAACCAGGAAAAAATCGTTTGCTGTAAGGCGAACTTCGTCAACGGTAAGATTAAAGGCGTAGGTGTTATTTACACCATTGGCAACAGTCTGCGAAGAACCTACAGGATTCCCGTCCAAATAGCCCTGTATGGTTACGGTGGTTCCTCCATCATTTCTTAAAAACAAATTTTTAAAACTAAAATCCCCCCCATCGTTTCTCTTAATACTTACTCTTTCCGTGCTACTTATATTGGGGCTTGCTGACTGCAAATCAAGGGAAGGGGAATCTGCAGAACCGTACTGAGGGAGGTGGGCAAAGTCCCCCCCATCTCCTTCGCCAGTAAACAAAAAATCAAACTGGACTCCGTTACTAATATGGCTTACTGTGGAGACGCCATCCGGACCTGAATCGAACGTAATGGTATAATTCTGCCCTGTGGCCTGGGAGGCCGACAACCATCCCAGTAAGAGGGGAAAAAAGATTTTTAAATGGGTAAGCCGGTAAATGTATTCCATAGTTTTTACGTAATGGAGGTGTGTGAATTGCTTGGTGCGTTTGTGTCGGTTTTAAAAAAAGGCGGGAGGAAAACTGCATGAAGGCAGGAACTTGGTTAGCCCTGCCTTTTCTTTTATTGAAAACAAATTTGCGGTAATGCTAGTCCCTTGATGGGTAAATCCCGTTAAGCGCTATAATGTAATTGACCCCCAGATAGGGCTGCATGTTGTTGAAGGGCTGGTTTGCTCCTGTGATACCCACTGTAACAGTTCCTGTCGCCGGACTGCTTCCTGTATTCAATACTACGTTGGGAGTTGAGCTGTTGTAGATATCTACTCCTCTACCCTGATTGGTGCTTGCCGCCAATGTGGTTGCATTGTTAGTACCTGGCACATCTTCAGTTCCTGCGGCATTTGAAGCCATGATTTGGGTTTGAATATTGTCCACTTCGGCGGGGTGCGTGTGCGCTGGAATGTTGGCCACTGTCAGTGTGGTATTTTCGGATCCAGCCATTTCGCCCTGATTTCTCAAGGTCAATCCCGGACCCTGGCCCATACCTACAGCACAGCGTCCTCGCAAATCAGGCAAAGCAAAAGTAGTCCGGCCATCCCCTCCGTATGTCGTCCCCAAAAGGGAAAACAAAGCTTGGTTTTGGGAGATGGGTAGCAATTGGCCGGCACACAATGCCCAACCCCTGGGGGCGAAGTTGAAGCCCACCATCATAATCTGTCCTAGAAAAGGTTCCATAATAAAATTGTTTAGATGAAAATTATTTAACTGAAAACAAAACTTTTATAATTCAAAATACCAATAATAAAATACACTTTATCGCTTTGAAAGACTTAAATAACACTTCAAGGCTGGATAAATCGCTTAATAAAAGGCATGAAAGAAGCTTCCTTTCACGGCGCATTTTTCCACAATTTTCCCCAATACCGCGTCAAATTGCTGAAAATATGGGCAGAAATATAGATGAAATAGTCTGAAAAAAAAGGTAGATATATAGCAATGGAAACAAAATAAAAGCGTCGACAATCGACCTTCCTACCAGCACTACAAAAAATCAGATATTAATTGACAATCATATACTATTAAATGTTTTTTATATTTTTTAGATAATTCTTATTTATATAGTTTTTAATTTTTCTTTCCCATGATTGCAGCATCCAGCCACCGGACTTCTCCTTTAAAAAAATGACTTGCGTTTGGACCTCCATAAAAAAGGGAAGCCATCTTGTCCAGATGGCCTCCCCCGTTGATCAAACAAATATATCTCTGCCCTATATAGCCCTGAACACCACAGTAGAATTGTGCCCTCCAAAGCCAAAGGCATTACTCATTGCCACCTTTACATTTTTTTCCATTGCTTGATTCACTACGACTTGTATTCCCTCGGGAATCTGCGGATCCAGATTTTCAATGTTGATGGAGGCAGGGATCACATTGTCCGCGATCGACTTGATCGCCAAAATGGCCTCCACCGCTCCGGCGGCGCCGAGGAGGTGTCCGGTCATGGATTTGGTGGAGCTCACCCAAAGATTAGGCGAAGCACCAAAAACCCTGGCCACGGCATTCAGCTCAGCGATATCCCCAACAGGTGTAGATGTAGCATGAAGATTCAGGTAGTCGAGCTCTGAGGCATTGACCTGTGCCTCCGCCAAGGCCCATTGCATGGCTTTCGCTGCTCCCAGACCTTCAGGATGCGGGGAAGTCATGTGGTAAGCGTCGGCCGTCATCGCCGCCCCAACCAGTTCCGCATAGATTTTCGCGCCACGTTTTTTGGCGTGCTCGTATTCTTCCAAGATCAGAGCTCCCGAACCCTCCGCCATCACAAATCCATCCCTATCCCGATCGAAAGGACGACTCGCCGTTTTCGGGTCATCATTTCGTCCAGACATTGCTTTCATCGCTGCAAATCCCCCAAAAGATGCCGGGGTAATTGGAGCTTCAGAGCCTCCGGTCACAAAGGCTTTGGCCTTGCTTAATCTGATGTAGTTAAAAGCATCCATCAGGGCGGTGTTGGAGGTGGCGCAAGCCGATACCGGCGCATAGTTGATCCCCTGCAAGCCAAACTTCATCGAAATCAGCCCCGACGCCATGTTCAAAAGAAGCTTGGGAATAAAAAAGGGACTGAATCTAGGCGTGTAGTCTCCCTTCACATAGTTTTCAACCTCTGTTTCGAAAGTTTCCATTCCGCCCTGACCTACGCCCCAGATCACTCCGATGTCAAAAGGATCGATGGCTTTCAAATCAAGTCCGGAATCCTCCAGTGCTTGGGATGCACTATATAAGGCGTATTGGGTAAAAAGATCCGTCCGCTTGATCTCGTTTCGGTCGAGATACTTTGCAGGTTGGAAATCGGCCACCTCACTGGCAACCTGAGACCGGAATTTCGACGCGTCAAATTTGGAGACAAGTCGGGTGTTGTTGACGCCTTTCAGCGCGCTTTCCCAAAAAGTCTCCACGGAATCCCCCAGTGGATTAATGGTACCCATACCGGTTACGACTACTCTTTTCATTCGTTGGTTTGTTTCTGTTGTGACTGTGCCGAACCTCTCCGGCGATCTGTCAACGACTTTTTTACTTCCCAAAGTTCGCATTCAATTCGACAATTCTCTCTAACGAGCAACTAATTGGTCCCCTCCCTCCCCTATTTCATATAGTCCACTTGCAGTCCGACAATCGAAAAATCAGAGTTGGATAGGCTGGCACTTCGCTTTAATCTTCTCCAAATCCACAAACTTGCATCGACGCTCCGGACTCGCGGCTGGGTTCTTTTTCGCCGTTCAACCCTCCAATTTTCCACTTGGATTCGAATGCAAATCCATGTAAAACTACCATTACGGCCTGTTGAATTTGCTGTTAAAAATACCTCCAATAGTTAACGGATAGATAACTGGCCTTACTGCAATGATGACAACAAACCGAAACACCTTTGCGGCAAGAAAGGTGAACGCAAGCCTCTAGAAACAAAAGACCCAAAAAAACAAGTACATGTCCGGCTGACAGGACAGCGGTCTTTGTAAGCGATTATAACTGACAGACATTTTTACCCGCAGCCCGGTGCTTGGCGGATAAACGTACACTTTTCCCACTTTCCCAAGCCAAACCAATTAAACCTCACTTATACTTATGGTAAAACCTCTCCGCAAACATTTTGCATCCATTTCGAGGATAGCTGTTGTGGCTCTCTCCGTCCAATGTTTAAGTCTGGGCGTCCTTCAGGCTGCCACGCCTAGGACGTTTGAGACCAGTACGTCTAAAGGCCGCCGGGCAGACGTGACCATCACAGGTACCGTGCGCAACGCCACAGGCGAGGCAATGCCCGGTGTCACAGTTCTAGTAGCTGGATCGACTACCGGTACGGTGACCGATCTAGACGGAAAGTATTCCCTGAGCGTCCCCGAGGGAGCGACTTTGGTATTCTCCTTTATTGGCTATGATGCACAAAGCATTGCCATTGGAGGTAGAAGCGTGATCGACGTGACTTTGGCCGAAGGCCTGTCTGCCCTAGATGAAGTCGTGGTAGTGGGCTACGGTATCCAAAAGAAAGCCAACCTGACTGGAGCCGTAGATCAAGTTGACTCAGAAGTCTTTGAAAACCGGCCCATTTCCAACATAGCGCAGGGCTTGGTCGGTGCTGTCCCCAACTTGAACATCAAGATGCTGGACGGAAAACCTACCCAGTCACCTAGCTTCAATGTCCGCGGCACCACCTCCATCGGCCAGCAGGGCAGCGCGCTCGTTCTGATCGACGGCGTGGAGGGCGATCCCCGGATGCTCAATCCCAACGACATCGCTAGTGTCACTGTGCTAAAAGATGCCGCTTCTGCATCGATATATGGCGCTAGAGCTGCCTTTGGAGTGGTTCTGATCACGACCAAATCCGCTACCGAAGGCAAAACTTCGATCACCTATTCGGCCAATTTCTCCTCAAAATCCCCGACGTCTGTTCCTGACAACATCACCGAATCCTACCCTTGGGCTAAAGGCTTCAACGATGCCTGGTCTGCATGGAACGACAACGGCAATACGCCGACGGCGATCAACAAGACCTTGCCTTTTTCCCAAGCTTATTTGGCTGAGATCAAAAGGCGCTGGGAGGACCCTTCCCTGCCGCGTGTAGAGGTCAATCCATCCACTGGAGAGTACCAATATTACTATAGCACAGACTGGTACCGGGAATTGTACAAAGACAGCTTTTTTGCCCAAGACCATAACCTGACACTCACTGGAGGGGACAAGAAAACCTCCTACTATGTAAGCGGACGCTACAATGGACAAGACGGGCTTTTCAAGTACAACTCGGACACCTATGCGATGTACAACCTCCGCGCTAAGGGTACGATTCAGCTTACGCCATGGCTGCAGATAGAGAACAACACCGACTATTCTCGAATGGCTTATCACCAGCCGCTCAACGTGGGCGAAGGCAGCGGAATCTGGAGAAACATGGCCGACGAGGGACATCCTTTGGCTCCTTTGCTAAACCCTGATGGCACTTTGTCTTTCCCAGCGGCCTACACCGTGGGAGACTACTATATCGGCAAAAACGCCGTGGACCAAGTCCAGCGTTTTCTCAAAAACAGACTTGCTGCAAAGGCGGAGCTCTTCGAAAAGAAGCTGACCATCAACGGAAACTTCACCTTCCAGACTACTGACAACAGCTACTTCCAAAAGCGTGTCCAGGTACCTTACAGCAGATATGAAGGCGTGACAGGATATACTGGAACAAACACCAACGACCTCCAGGATCGCAGAAACACCACCCAATACTACGCGACCAACCTGTATGCGAACTACCTGAAAACCTTTGGCGGCTCTCACAACCTAGGTTTGCTGGGCGGATTCAACTATGAGTCTTCCGTCTACGAAAACTTGACCGCAAGACGCAATGGCATTGTCTTTCCAGATGCCGAGGATCTCAACCTGGCGCTGGGCCAAAGCATCGTGACCACAGGCGGCTATCAGAAATGGGCGATTGCGGGAGGTTTCTTTAGGTTAAACTATGACTACCAAGGACGCTATCTACTCGAAGTAAACGGGCGCTACGACGGCTCCTCAAAATTCCCAACGGATCAGCAATATGCCTTTTTCCCATCTGCCTCCATCGGTTGGGCCGTTTCCGAAGAA
This sequence comes from uncultured Limnohabitans sp., assembly GCA_964613865.1. GTDB lineage: Bacteria > Bacteroidota > Bacteroidia > Cytophagales > Cyclobacteriaceae > Algoriphagus. The sequence goes on from CAZTJM010000132.1 coordinate 8,795, forward strand.
CCATTCTGGAAAGTAAGTCCAGGTCTATTGACCAGCTTGAAGTTCCGAGCGTCCTATGGATCACTGGGAAATGGCAACATCAGCCCTTACTCTTTTACGGAAAACTTCTCGATCTCGCAGATGGGCCGCATCATCAACGGGCAAAGACCCCAGGCCACCAGCATGCCGGGTGTAGTTCCAGCCGGGCTTACTTGGGAAACCTCTACCACTGGGGACATCGGATTGGATTTCGCCAGCTTGAACAATAGGCTGCAGTTTACAGGTGATGTGTACCGTCGCTGGACCTCAGACATGTTTACCGTAGGGCCTACCTTGCCGGCGATCTACGGCACGACAGTGCCAAAAGGAAACTATGCAGACTTGGAAACCACGGGCTGGGAAGTCTCAATCGCTTGGGCAGACGACTTCGCGCTGGCAGAGAAACCCTTCAACTACAATGTGCGAGTGGTCATGTCCGATTACAAGGCTTTTGTCACCAAATACAACAACGCAGACAAGCGACTGACCGACTACTATGTGGGACAGCAGATCGGCGAAATTTGGGGCTATCAAGTGGAAGGGCTTTTCCGCTCCGAGGAGGAAATCCTAAACTCACCATCTCAAGCTAATATCCCCAACACAAACACCCGCAAAAACTATGTAGGAGACCTGAAATTCAAAAACCTGGACGGGGACGACGTGATCTACCACGGACTCAATCAAGTTGGGAACTCAGGTGACAAAACCATCATCGGTAACTCTGAGCCGCGCTATTCCTACGGAATCAACCTGAACGCTGACTGGAATGGGTTTTTCATCGGGGCATTCTTCCAAGGCGTATTGAAGCAGGATTGGTACCCATCGGCTGAATCAAGATTCTGGGGTCAATACAACCGTCCGTACAACCAGTATCCCAGCTGGCATGAGGACAATATGTTCAGGGAAGAGCTCGGCAACTTTGATGCTTATCTGCCTCGGTTGGTTGGCTACATCGCCCAGGGAACAGGTCGAGCCTTGAATATGCCTAATGACCGCTACTTGCAAAACGCCGCCTATATCCGCCTGCGAAACATCCAGATAGGATACACCTTGCCGCAACATCTGGCATCAAAAATCCGGGCCAATGACGTAAAAGTGTACCTGTCGGCCGAAAACCTCTGGACCTGGTCTCCACTTTACAAGTGGACGCGGGATACAGACGTCACCAGCATCTATGGTTCTGACCGGGATCTTTCCGGCGGTACAAGTGGGGACGGCTACAACTATCCCATGCTCAAGGCGATCTCTGCAGGCCTAACCGTCAACTTCTAATTCGAACACTCATGAAGATATTTCACTACATAACATCACTTTTGCTTCTCGCCGCTTTCACCTCCTGTAACCTGGACGAACTGCCGGTAGACACGGCAAGCAACGAAGCAATCTTCGGCTCAGCCAGCGGGCTGGAGCTTTACAGCAACTCTTTCTATGACATTCTGCCGGGTACGGACGTGGGCGTTTTTCAAGGCGACGATGTCTCTGACTTGGTTGCCCGAAACGGGGTAGACAATTATTTGGCTGTAAATGCCCTCAGCCCTATCACAAGCTCCGGATGGTCTTGGAACCAATTGCGGAACATCAACTACTTCATCGAAAATACTGAAAACAGCGAAGTAGCCCAGAAAAACCATTACATAGGTTTGGCGCGCTTTTTCAGGGCCTTGTTCTATTTTGACAAGGTAAAAAGATTCGGAGATGTGCCCTGGATTGACCAAACGATTGAAATCACGGACAGCGTCACTCTTTATGGACCAAGAGATGACAGATTTGAAGTGATGGACAAGGTGCTGGAAGATCTAAACTTTGCGATCGACAACATCACCTTGACCTCTGATGCCTCCTCTACCCGAATCACCAAAAATGTGGCTAGGGCCTACAAGACTAGAATCGCGCTTTACGAAGCTTCCTTCAGAAAGTATCACGCCGACTACGGGATGCAGAACACTGCCAATGCCTGGTATGAGGAGGTGGTCAAAACGGCCAACGAGATCGACGGCTTCACCTTGCACAGAGGGGCAAATGCGGAGCGATCCTATCGCGAACTGTTTATCACGAAGACTCCTTTTGCTGACGAAACCATCCTAGCCGTGGCCTTGGATGCAAGTCTACAGGTATTCAGTTCAGCAAACAGGAGATTTATCAGCCCCACCTATGGCAACCGCCCAAGCTTGACCCGGAATTTTGTAAACACCTACCTCAAATTGGACGGAACACCATTTACCGACGATCCCGCATACAAAACCACCCCTTTTGTCGAAGAAGTCAAAAACAGGGATCTCCGTCTGAAGCAGACCATACGCCTGGGCGACTATAACCGTACTGAAAACGGCGTGCCGGTGGTGGCTCCACCAAACTTCAACCAGACCTTTACGGGCTACCAGCCCATCAAGTGGTGCTACGACGAGCGATTCCCTTATGATGATGAGAGCAGAAATGACAACGCCCATATCATCATGCGCTACGCAGAAGTATTGCTGAACAAAGCGGAAGCCTTGGCTGAGTTGGGCACGATGAATGCAAACGAGTGGGCATTGACCATCGGGACGCTACGGCAGCGTGCTGGAATTACAGGCCCTACTTTGACCAACTTGCCGACCGTCGCCGACCCGTATTTGGTAGCCTACTACAAAGGCAAGTTCACCAACCCCATCTTGCTCGAGGTGTTGCGTGAGCGTGCCGTCGAGCTGGTATTCGAAGGGCTTCGTCCTGACGACCTACGAAGATGGCACCTCGGAGAATTGTTTGCGCAAGCGCCAATGAACGGCATATATGTCCCTGCGTTGGGAGAATATGACCTCAATGGCGACGGGCTCATGGACGTATACTTCTACCAGGGTTCCAAACCTACTTCTTCCAATCCGGCGATCGCCTTCGTTGACGTAAGCCCATCCACGGCTACTGGCAGAATCCAGCTTTCCAACGGAACTTCCGGAGAAGTCATCTTCAATCCGGGAGCACGGGAGTGGCTAGACAAAAAATACCTGTATCCCATACCGGAAACCGACCGAATCATCAACCCCAACTTGGGACAAAACCCGGGTTGGTAACAAAAAACCTTAGATAAATTCAAATACCTTTCGGAAGTTTTCCCAACGGAAAGCTTCCGAATTGTTTAAAATCAAATTGAAATGAAAATCTACCTGATCGCAATTCTTGCCTTGGCACTTTGGACACCATCCTTTGCGCAGCAAAACCCGGAGATCAAAGTCTCCAGCTACAACCTCCGAATGGATACCCCAAAGGACAGCCTAAATGCATGGCCACTCCGAAAAGACAAAGTAAAGGCACTAATCCAGTACCATGATTTTGACATTATTGGCACCCAAGAGGGTTTTATCCACCAAATCAAGGACTTGCTGGAAATGCCCGGATTCGCCTACGTGGGGGCTGGGCGTGACGATGGCAAAACCGCTGGGGAACATTCGGCCATACTTTACAAGACGGATTTGTTTAAGCTACTTGACTCGGGCAATTTTTGGCTGAGAGAGAATCCTGAGGAGCCGGGATTAGGATGGGATGCCACTTGCTGCAACCGCATCGCTTCTTGGGCGCTATTTGAAGACAAAAGAAACGGAAAGGAATTCTATGTCTTCAATGCCCACTTTGACCATCAGGGCGTCGTGGCTCGAAGAGAGTCAGGAAAACTGATGGTGAAAAAGATCCAAGAAATCGCCAAGGACAAACCAGTGATCTGCACTGGCGACTTCAACTCCACTCCCGACACCGAGCAGATCTTGAGTCTGTCAGCCTTATTGGGTGATGCCTATGCGGTCACCAAAATGCCTCCCTACGGCCCGGTTGGAACAAGCAATGGTTTTAAATTTGACGCTGCGATGAAAAACAGGATCGATTACATCTTCGTCAGCAAAGACTTCGAAGTATCGAAATATGCTGTATTGACCGACGCGCTGGATCAACGCTATCCTTCCGATCACCTCCCAGTAGTGGCGACTGTGCACTTCGTGAAGTAAGCTGAAGCCAAC
>CAZTJM010000133.1:0-12767 GCA_964613865.1 uncultured Limnohabitans sp.
CAACCAATCCCAAATCAACTTATTTGCTGATGCTACCTATGACCATCAGTGGATCCACACCGACCCGGATCGGGCCAAGTCAGAGGGAGCGTTTGGCAACACCATCGCCCACGGCTACCTGACGCTCAGCATCGTTCCCCACCTTTGGGACCAGATCGTTCAGGTGCAAAATCTCAAGATGATGATCAATTATGGGATTGAAAATCTTCGATTTGCTCAGGCTGTGACTGTGGACAGTGAGGTCCGTCTGGTAGCCAAACTGAAAAATGTAGCCAATCTACGAGGTACAGTGAAGGCTGAAGTGGAGGTCAAACTAGAAGTCAAGGATCAGAAAAAACCAGCCTTCACCGGCGTATTGGTGTTTTTGTATCATTTCCATTGAGAGGCTCCCGCACCGGCAGGAACTCAGAAAACACAAAAAGACCTGTCAGGCTTTGAATACCTGACAGGTCTTTTGATATCGGCCCAGCAGGGCCGGTTTAGGAAAAAACCCCTCCGATTCCCGGAGAGGCTTTCCAGTTAGTCCAATCTATTACGTTCCTCAGAGCTGCCGGTACTCGATTTGACTCGGAAACTCTCGCCTTTAGCAAAATTGTATTTCAAGGTAAACCTAATCCCCTGGTTGCTTCTATACTGGCGGAAGCTGGTGTCAATGTCCGCGAAGTCTATGCTGGCACGGATGAGCTGGGTACGGAAGATGTCGGTGCCGTTGACCGAGATGGAAAGCTTGTCTTTCATCACCGATTTGGTCACACCTGCATCCACCCATCCGAAGCCTCTGATCAGGCCTTGACCCCAAATCTGTGGTCCAAGATAAATACCCATGACTTCCACTTTGAACCCTTTTGGCAAAGTAAAGTTTTGCTGGGATCTCACCATATAGGATACCTGCTCTACATCCAGCAAGTCTTCGCCGATTTGGGTTTGAAACTGGTTGTAGTTAACCTGGAGCATGTTAGAAGTATTCCACCATTTTTTGATCTCCACGGGCACCATTGCACGGAAGTTGGCATTTCGTGTTTGGTCAAAATTATCGGTATAGGTCGTGGTCGTACGCTCTTCCTGATCCTGCACAAATACCTGCATGAAGGTATCCTCAGTCACACTGTAGCCCAAGGTGAACTGATAAGAGCCGTTGACCACGTGATTCATCTCGAAATTGGTCGAATACTGGGGCCTTAGGTTGGGGTTGCCCTGCTCGGAAGTGAGTGGGTCGATGTAGTAGACAAATGGATTGAGCAAGCGGTAATTAGGTCGGGTTATGCGTCGATTGGCATTGTACACGATCTGGTATTTGTCACTCACTTTGTGCTGGACAAAGAAGCTCGGGAAAAGGTTGAAGTAGCGCTGTTTGTTCACTTGATTGAGCGTTACGGAATTTCCCACGATATCCGAAAACTCCCCTCTCAAACCTGCCTGATAGCTCACTTTGGGACTGAAGGAACCTTTGAACGCACCGTAAGCGGCCAAGACATTTTCATTGTAGATGAAGCGGTTGGAATTGGGATCCGGCTCAAAAGGCCCTTCATTCTCTGCACGGCTCATGTCGAGGTTGTTGTCCGACTCTACCCAGCTTCCCTTCAATCCAGCCTCCAGCGTTTTGCCACCTTTCAATGCTTTGGTATAGTCTACCTTGGCCGTGAAAATCGTGTAGTACATGTCGTTCAGCGTCAAGACCTTATCTGTGTAGGCAAGATTTGGGTCATCGTTCCCAGACCAGTAGCTATTGTCAAGGAGAGAAGAGCTGGAGTTGTCCATGATCGTGAAGTCCACGTCCGCCGAGATTTTGCTTCCGATCGTATCCAGCTTGGCATCGTAGTGCAAGTTCGTAAACAGGCGATTGCGTTTGCCCTCGGATTCGTTCGTGGACTCGATGAAACTATTGTAGTCCTGTCCTGGATTGGTCACCACTGTCCCAGAGGTGTTGTTGTTGGTATCGGTGGAGGAAGATGCCTGCACGTTCAAGCCCAAATTTTGGGTCGGTGTCAATTCATAGTTTGCAGAACCGTTAAACGAGGGAGTCTTGTATCGCGAGGCGATTCGGGAGTCTTGGTTAAAATTGGAGATCCCCTCTTCCACCGTAAAGTTCCGATTGATTTCCAGATCGTTGTAGACAGCATATTCATTATAGTTGAAAGTCCCATTGGTGGAGAGCTTTTTGTTCTTCACATTGAGTGTCACCCCAGCATTTGGAGCAAACTGTCCATTGTACTGTCCTCCTACCTGCACGTTGCCAAAGACACCGTCCACGGTGTTTTTCTTCAGTTGTATGTTGATCACCCCAGCAGAGCCCTCCGCATCAAAACGAGACGAGGGGTTGTTGATCACCTCGATGCTCTTGATGTTTTCAGCTGGCATGGAGCGGAGGAAGTTTGCCAAATCAGTCGCGCTCATGTAGGTAGGGCGGTCGTTGATCATCACCGTCGCGCCTGTACGACCATTGAGGTTGATGTTTCCGTCCTGATCCACGTAGATGCCCGGAGATCTACCCACCACATCGAGCGCGTTGGAGCCCTCGGCCATCACAGTACCTTCCACATTGACGATGGTCTTGTCAGGCTCGATGATGATCTCCGGCCGCGAAGCTTTGACCGTTACCTCGTCAAGGCCGGTCGCTTCATCGACGATGGCGAGTGTTCCAAAGTCCTTGATCAAACCAGGAGCGAGATCAAAAGGCTCCGAGGAAAAAGACTGGTATCCTATCGAGGATACTACAAGTTTTACCTTGGCAGTTTTGGTGGATTCGATGAGGAAGTTTCCGTTTTCGTCGGAGACGGCGCCATCCACCAGAGAGCCGTCCATTTGGACTAGCGCGACGTTGGCGTAGGGAACCGCTTCTCCGGATTGGTCGGAGATCTTTCCGCTGAGCTTGGATACTTCCTTTGGATTGGCGGCAAGATTACTTATCCCCAAAAAGTAGACAAGTAAAGCTAAAAAGGGAAAGTTGGCAGTTTTCATTGGGTAAATAGAGTTGGCTTGTTTTCGTTCGTTATGCCATAGGCTTAGAAAATGAAATGCCAAGGGTCGAAATAGCCCCAAAATCGCCAAAAAGCATATTTTATTTCAAGCCGAGCAAATCGACTGTCTCATTACCGTACAGTATATTATTCGGTATAGGACAAAAAATATCCCCGAAAGATGCTCTTCCGGGGATTGATTTTCTGATTAGATGTAATCTTACTTGGCAGCTGCGTAAAGCTTGCTAACCTCATCCCAGTTGACCAGATTCCAGAATGCGGAGATGTAGTCAGGTCTTCTATTTTGGTAATGCAGGTAGTAAGCGTGCTCCCACACGTCAAGGCCAAGGATGGGCGTACCCTTCACTTCAGCTACATCCATGAGGGGATTGTCCTGATTTGGGGAGGAAGTGACGCTCAAGCCGTCCGCAGTCACGACCAACCAAGCCCAACCTGATCCAAATCTGGTTGCACCGGCTTTGTTGAATGCTTCCTTGAACGCATCAAATGAACCGAATTTTGCATCAATCGCCGCAGCCAAGTCGCCGGTTGGAGCCCCTCCACCGCTTGGAGACAGGATGGTCCAGAAAAAGCTATGGTTCCAATGGCCTCCACCGTTATTTCTCACCGCAGCATTCGATCCGGCTACTTTCAGCAGTTCTTCAAGGGAATTGCCTTCTAGGTCGGTGCCGGCAATAGCGTTATTTAGATTGGTAACGTACGCATTGTGGTGTTTTCCGTGGTGGATCTCCATGGTGCGCGCATCGATGTGCGGCTCCAGTGCGTCAAAAGCATAAGGCAAAGCAGGAAGTGTAAAAGCCATTATATAGAAATTTTGAGTTAAACATTAGTTTCAAATGAGTCCGTAAACTACAATTTGTCAACCAGTCTTTAAAAAAAAAGGTTCTGTTCGATCAAAAAATGCCTTAATCTCTCAGTTTTTTGAAAAAGTCCCGCACCAGCTTTTCGGACTCCTCGGCCATAGAACCAACGAAAATCTGGGTTTTGGGGTGCAGCATCGCAGGGTTGCTCTGGCGAAAGCCCCTTTTGGGATCTGAAGCGGCGAAATGAACCTCTCCGATTTGGGACCAAAAAAGCGCACCGGCGCACATGGTACACGGCTCCAGAGTCACATAGAGGCGGCAGTCCAAGAGATATTTTGCCCCCAGGGAGTTGGCCGCTGCCGTGATGGCCAGCATCTCCGCATGGGCGGTGACGTCGTTGAGCCTTTCGGTTTGGTTGTAGGCTCTTGCGATGATCCTGTTTTTGGATACAATGACCGCACCCACGGGTATCTCTCCTTCTTCGAAGGCGATCTTGGCCTGTTTTAAGGCCTCATTCATGAAATACTCGTGGGTGTATAATTCCAACGGTCCGGTAGCTATTACTGGAAGAAAGCGATGATCTCGTCCCGTACTCCCTTGTTGATAATCACCGCTAGGATAAGGGAAACTACCAGACCCGCCAATGCTTTGAGCACGTCTTTTCTGGCCAATCGGAATGCTCTGACCAGCCAGGCATTTCTCTTTTTGGCTTTCCCATGTTTGCCCAAGGCAATCGCGAGTTCACGTCCGGCCAACAAACCGATAAACACCCAAGTGGTGCTCATTGGCACGTTGTTGTACATCTTGAAGTAGAATAGAATCACCGCATAGACCAAGTCCACAATGGTGGCCGCCCGGACGTCAGTCACGTTGGACTTCTCGTTGACGATCTCTTGGATCTTGTCCCCTTTCATGTAGAAAAGAAAACCAAGGCCCACAAAGACAAAGCCGGCATAGACAGAGAATTCTACGGGGCTCAGCTGTCTAGGCAAAAACACCGCGATATTGGCCGCATCCTGCATGATCCAAACCGACCAAAGTACACCAGAGGTGATCCACTGCAGGTAGATCCAGTACGGTTTGGCTTGGCCCTTGAGATAATTTCTGACGAAACGCTCCAGCAAAAACCAAACAATGATCGCCAAAACAAATGCCAGGATATAGCCTACAAAGCTCTTGAACATCACGTCGACGATAGTGCCAGCTTTGTAGGTAAACACGTTCAGCAATAGGAAAGTCGTGGACACCGGCATGCGGAGTCGGGTCATGACCAGCAAAACGATGGGGGCAGCGAGCTGAAGGAATACAAAGCTCTCGGGGGCTTTTTCCAAACCTGGCACACTCAGACGCTGATAGGTCACATCACCGGAATAGGCAAACCAGCTGTAGGCAACCGTCCCTAGCCAAATCAGCCCCATGAAAAGCCAGAGCAAGTACCATGGTCTCTTGGCATTGGAGGCGATAAATGTGCCGATGGTCTGGATGCTGTCATTGGCGATGGCAGAATAGGCCGCCAGGGCAAAACCAAACCACATCGCCGCATAGGTGTAGGGGGTAATCAGACCAGCAATCGAGATCAAGACGCAAACTGTAATCAGGAAAGGCCGCTCACTCTTGGTAAAATCAAATATGGAATAGGTTTTCTTTGAAAGCTTTTCCTGGTTGATGTTTTGGTCAATCGGTTTTTTCTTGGCCATATCTAGGCTTGTGGGAGATCGGCTGCAAAAATAAATAAGATTATAGCAACCAATGTTAACAAATTGTTAACTAAGCAGAAAACCTTTTCCCAAAAGCTTTTTTCGGCTTGGAAATCCTGAAAAAATTTCAACTTTTAGCAGATATTCTAATTAAAATTCTGAGTTTCACCCTGCGTAAAAATCAGGCCGGAAATTCGAATTTGGGAAAAGGGCGGGCATAGATCCCGGATTGGCCAGTAAGTCACTGAATGGAAGAGATCGCGAAAGAAAAGACCTCAGCAAGCAAAGTCAGAAGCTACCTGATCGTGCTTCTTTCCCTGCTGCTCTTCATTTTTGCCATTGACTTGCTGACGGTCGCCATGGGCCGGCTCAACAACGATGTTGCAAGGGATATCATACAGGCTACCCGAAATCCCTTCATCAGCCTCTTTGTAGGACTGTTGGTGACTGCACTCATCCAAAGCAGCTCAACGGTCACGGCGAGCATTGTCGCGATAGTCGCCTCGGGCAATATGACCCTGCAGCAAGCCGTTCCTATGGTACTGGGAGCCAACATTGGGACCACTCTCACCTCCACGCTGGTTTCTTTCACTTTTATCACCAAAAGAAAAGAGTTTCGAAGAGCGCTCTCCTCGGGAATCTCACATGACGTTTTCAATATTTTGAATGTCATCATTCTCTTTCCCTTGGAGCTTCACTTCAACTTTCTATCCAAAGGATCTGAAAAAATAGCCCAGCTTTTCGCGTCCGATGACAATACACTAGATGCGTTTGAATACAACCGAATCTTCACCAGGACTCTTACAGAATGGATCGTGACGCATATCAACATCCCCTTCCTTTCGACAATCCTGGCGGTCTTTCTCGTATTTTTCTCCATTAAGATCCTGACGACATCCGTCTACAAAACTTTCGTATTGGACGCGTTTCAGGACATCAGCAAAGCAATCTTCAAAAATACCGGACTATCCTTCCTCTACGGGGTATTCTTTACCGCTGCCATCCAATCCAGCACCGTAACCACCTGTCTCGTGGTACCCCTAGTAGCCAACCGGAAAGTCAGTTTAGCGAAGTCATTCCCATTCATTGTAGGAGCTAACATCGGAACAACAATCACCGCGGTCATCGCCGCTATGTACAAGACAGAAGCCGCCATCGCACTGGCCTTCGTCCATGTCCTCTTCAATTCTTTGGGAGCCTTGATTTTCTTGCCGTTTCCGGAGATCCGTCAGATTCCGGTGAAATTGGCGGATTTCATGGGACGGACTTCTGTGAAACACAGAATCTTCGGCTTTGCCTACATTCTGCTCACTTTCTTCATCATCCCTTTCCTTCTTATTTATTTTAGCCGGGACTGATCTCGGACAGCGTCCATGATCGCCTTGGCAGAGCTGGTGCCGATACGGTCCGCTCCCGCAGCTATGAGTTCCTTCGCAAATTCCAAGGTTTTAATTCCACCGCTGGCCTTGATCCCTACAGTGGAGGGCAAAGTTTCGCGCATGAGGAGTATGTCTTCCACTTTTGCTCCGGTTGGCGCGTAGCCTGTGGAGGTCTTTACAAAATCAGCACCGGCATCCTGACAGATCAGGCAGGCTTCTCGGATCTGCTGCGGGTTTAGATAGGCAGTTTCGATGATCACCTTGAGCGACCGCTCTTCTGCATGGCAGATCTTTGCAATCTGGGCGATCTCAATCTTGGGCCAGGCCATGCCCGAATGAAAAGCCGTCTGCGACCAAACCAAGTCCAGCTCGTCCGCTCCCTGCTTTATTGCCTCTCGGGTTTCCGCTACCTTGGCCGCCGTATCTTCAAACCCGAAGGGAAAGCCTATGACAGTCACTACTTGGATGTCCTGATCCTTCAGTTCTCGCTTAACCTTTTTCACCCAAAAAGAGGGAACACAAACCCCCACAAACTGCTCCTCCATGGCATCAGCGACCAGAAGATCCACGTCTTTGTCGGTCATGGTCGGCTTTAGAAGGGTGGACTCCAAATACCGGTTTAGGTTATTCATGCGTCAGTTTGGTCTCTTTCGTTGACGAAGTCCGTCAGGTACATGTACTCCAAGGTCAAGTCCCCATCACGGGCAATAGTCGCCCCTTCCAGGATTTGGGAATTGTCTTCCGACAAGGCGGGGACTACCCACTGTATGAGCTGCTTTCCAAACTCCTCCGATGACTCTCTGGCCAACTCGCAGGGTAGGTTGTCTATCGCCATGACCGAAATACTTGTTTGGCTGCCAAAAGCGGGAATCTCGCTTCCGCTTTCACGATCCACGTCGTACACTGGGTCAGCAATAGTCGAAGGCCTCAAAGTGGTAGGAATGGAGCCGCCTATGTCACAAGTGATGTCAGCGATTACGGTCAGTCCAAAATCCGGTGATTTGATGTCTTCAATTTGAAAAAGTCGGGGAGCTCCGGGACTCCAAAAAGCAGCCGCTATCAGCATCTCGCCTGCCTCGGCAAACTTCAGAAAATGGCTTTCGTATTTCTCCGGATTGGTATAAAACTCTTCCTTATCAAAGCCTCCGTCTGCCTTTCGCCTGTTGTAGTCCGATGATCCCAAAACGGTATAGACCGGCTCCTCAAAATAGAGGTGCAGAAACTCATGGCGCTCAACCTCAAGCAGCCCCAATACATCCAGGATTTCCTTTACTCCTCTGCCTACACGCCCCGAGCCGGTCACCACGATCTTGATGGGCGGAAGCTGTACTTTACCCAACTCAACCTTCAGCTCCGCCAATCCGCTGCATTCCCATGCTCGCTTGATCTCATAGAGCCCTGTCTTATTGCCATAAGTCCAGAAGGCATTGTATGCCCCGACAATCCCAGCCCAACGCCCAAAGGCTACAACCCGCTTACCCCGAGAATCCTTCAGCGCCTCATAGTCAATGAGACGGATGTTCTTGTCCAAGATTGCCTGCAAGAGCTTCCTGTTTCGGGCTTGTTGCTTTAGGGTATGGGAAAAAAAGAAATAGGTTTTTTCCGGTATCAGCTCTGAAATGGGCACTTCCTTGATACCAAACAAAATATCGGCCTCGGAAATATCGTCGGTTACCTCAATGTTCGCGTCCCGATATTCCTCGTCTGAAAAACATCGGTGTTTACTGGATTCTATCACAAAGCCCAAATTCCCTGGGTGGCTTTCTTGCAAAGCCTTCAATTGTTTTGGGGAAAAAGGAACCCTTCGATCAGTCGGGATTTTGCCTTCACGGATGATTCCGATCTTCATAGTGATCTTTTTGGACGGAGGTTTGGCTCATTCAGCAATGGCATCCTGATCAAAGCCGCCAGGCTGAGCAAACGATGCCTTGTTCATTCCAAGATAAAAATATTTTGGCAGGAGCGGGCCTGTTCCATTCGAATGGCCACTAAAAAAGGGGCCGAAGCCCCTTTTTGTATCAATCTATTCCGAGAAAGTCCACATCGAATCGAAGTACCGAGTTTGCAGGAATTCGGCTGTTGTTGACTTGGTCTCTATAGGCCCATGGCGAAGGGATGAGCAACACCGCCTTCGATCCCGGCCTTAGTCTCTTGAAAGCTATATGCCATCCTGTAATGACATTGCCTACATTCAATCCGAAACTGAGAGGCAGATAGGATCGCCCTTCCACATACAGGTCATTTTCCCTGGCGACACTCTCTATGGATGTGTCAAACACGCTGCCATCGGTGATCAGTGATCCGGTGTAGTCGGTGTAGACCATCGTACCCGTGGTAGGTCGTGTGCCAACACCTTCTTCCTGCAAAATGATCACTACGCCGCTTGGGTCATAGATGCGCGCGATGCTGTCGATATGGGCCGTGTCCAGGTAAGCCACGATCTTGAGGCTATCGGCTTTCAGATTGCCAGCCTCGTCGTAGACAGGACCGATGTTGTAGGGATTGCTTGGTTCGCAGGCCATTATCGACAACGCACCCAGCAAAACCAGAACCGGAAATAGTTTTTTAATCATCTTAATTCTGCGGCGCCTTGTCCACTTTTTTTAGATCAATTTCAAAAATCAATGGTGAATTAGCAGGGATAGTTCCATTTGGTTGCGAACCATAGCCCAGACGGGATGGGAAAATCACCGTTGCTTTTTCACCTTCCTTCATTAGCGAAATGGCAAATTCAAAGCCGACAATGGCAAAGTTGTACCCAGGACGGAACTCCAATGGAATGTAAGATCTAGAACTGCTGTAGATGCCAGCATCTTTCGCAACCTGTTCAATAGAGGTATCAAACACGTCATTGTTCAATAATTTCCCCACATAGTCCACAGTCACGGTATCACCCAATACGACTGTATTTCCGCCGTCATTGACCACTTCCCAAAACATATAAAACCCTTCGACTGGCTCACTATATTCCTTTGCGGATGGCATTGGGTTTTCTTCGATGTAGCTCAGGATCTCTTCCTTGTCTTCATTTAGGATGATTTCCTGGGATTGGTCTGGATCGATACAGGAGATGACAGAAGCTGCACCAAAAATCAGGGCTGCAAATGCGATCAGTCGGTTTTTCATATGTCTTGGTTTAGTTTAAGCTACTCAGGTATTCTTACTTCTGCACGTCTGTCACTTCCACGTCGAAGACGAGGATGGAGTTGCCGGGGATCAGCGCTCCCGCCCCGCTTTCTCCGTAGGCCAAAGGAGAAGGAATGATAAACTTCGCCTTCGAGCCCTTCTTCAACAGCATCAGTCCTTCGTCCCAGCCTGGGATCACTTGACCCATTCCAACGTTTACAGGAAGTGGCTCATACGGTCTGTCTTCGCTGAAGATGTTGTTTGCTTTGGCAATTTCAGGCCAAGAAGTATCAAACAGCGTCCCGTCCAGAAGATAACCTGCATAGTTGACATACATGGTAGTACCAGGAGTGGTGGCTTCGCCGGTTCCTTCTTTCTCGATGACGTAGTAGAGACCGCTTTCAGTCTTAGACGCTGTCAAGCCTTTTTCCGCTACATAGGACTCGATAGTTTTTGCTTCTTCTACCAAAAGTGTTTTGGCTCTTTCGGCACTCTTCGCCTGCTCCGCCATCATCACTTCCTGATAATAGGCCTGCATTGCAGAGTCGGACTTCACGTCGAAGGCCCCGAGTTTTACCTTCACGATATCTTCCTCTTTCAAAAAAGGAGGGAGGTTGCCGTTGAAGATGATCTTGGCGGTGGATTGGAAGTTGATGGAATCTCCTTTTTTCAGAGAGAGGAAGATTTCGTCCATGCCATTCTGAGGCGTGATGGAATCATTGGCCATGAGGTACCCCGGGAAAGGCTGGTCGACAGTGGTATAAATAACTGAGTCCGCGGCAGTGGAGATCTCCAGGTTGTAAAGCACAAACTGCCCATTGGGGGCTTTTTCCGAACCTTCCTCGATATACGTGTACTCGATGGCATCCTTTTCAGTGGTCTTGGTTTTCTGACAGGAAGAAATGGTGCTCGCTCCAAACATCAGAACGAGGATTGCCAACAGGCTTTTGTTGTTTTTCATAAAATATTAAGTGAATTTTTTTGAGTGGGCTTGTTTGGAAAACGCCTAGTTGGCGGTCATGGACTCGGAATGAAACAGCTCATCCTGACATTTTTCTACTAGAGATTCGAAGAGATCAACGGTTTCTTTTAGGGCTAGGGTAGATTTCCCTCCGGCGGCGTTCTTGTGCCCTCCCCCGTTGAAGTAGGCCGCGGCAAATTTGTTGACCGCCACATCGCTGCTGGATCGGAAGGATATCTTGATGCCATCTTCCCGCTCCGAAAACAAGGCGGCAAGCTTGATCCCATCCAAAGATAAAGCATAATTGACCAAACCTTCGGTGTCGCCTGTTTGGCTTTGATATTTTTTAAGATCTTTTTTGCTGATGACAAAGTAGGCCATGTGTATGTCTTCGCGCACGACCAGCCTTCTGGTAATGGCAAATCCGATAAATTTCAGCCTGTTGACAGAGTTGGAATCGTAGATCCAGTTGGAAATCTGGGAGCTGTCAGCACCCTTGTCGATCAGTTCGGCCACGACGAGATGAACGTTTTTGGTGGTATTCGGATGGCGAAATCCCCCTGTGTCGGTCATGATGCCTGCATAGAGGCATTCGGCGATGTCCTTGTCTATGGCATCCTTGTCCCGAAGTTCGTTTACGATCAGCTCATACACCAACTCACAGGTGGCGGCGGCTTTGGTACTCCAGTACCGAAAATCCGCAAAATCCTCCGGATCCTGATGGTGGTCTATGTTGACCACATAGGCATTGGACTTTCGGATCAGCTCTCCCAACTCATTGACTCTGCCGAGGACCGAGAAATCCAAACAAAAGATCACGTCGGCCTCCTCCAAACGCAGGGTAGCCAAGGCTCTATCCTCGGACTTGCTAAAATCCAGGACGGAGTCATTGCCCTTCATCCAGGCGAGAAACGAGGGATAGTCCGAAGGAGTCACCACGGTCACTTCATGTCCTTTCTTGAGGAGATAGTTGGCCAGACCCAGAGAGGAACCCAAAGCATCTGCGTCAGGCTTCACATGGGTAGTGATGAATATTTTCTTGGGTGAGGACAGTTCTTTTTTAAACGAGGCTAAAGCTTCCATTAATATCAATTCAGCGGCTCTTTTGGCTCTAGTAGCCTGCAAAGGTCACGAATTTTTTGAGAAATCCCAAAGCACCCATTGCGCTGATTCTAAGCGACGTAGACTAGAAATCGTGGTGGTTCGCGATTATTTGAAGGGAAAAACGCTATTTTTGCGGCCGAATTAAACCAAGACAAAACAACATCCCATGGCAAGTAACAGAACATTCACCATGATCAAGCCTGACGCTTTCGAAGCCGGAAACTCAGGAGCTATCCTTAAAATGATCGAAGAAGCAGGCTTCAAGATTGTGGCCATGAAAGCTACCCAACTCACTCAGGAGATGGCCGGCAAGTTCTATGAAGTGCACAAGGAAAGGCCTTTCTACGCTGACCTTTGCAAATACATGTCTTCAGGGCCAATCATTGCCGCCATTCTGGAAAAAGACAACGCAGTGGAAGATTTCCGCGCCTTGATCGGAGCTACCAATCCTGCCAATGCAGCGGAAGGCACGATCAGAAAGATTTTCGCAAAGTCCATCGAGGCCAATGCGGTACACGGATCCGACTCCGACGAGAACGCCGCCATCGAGGGCAATTTCTATTTCTCCCAGTTTGAGCGTGTGATCTGATTTTAGTCAACGGTCGACTGACGATAGAATCGTGAGGAAATAGAACAAGTTTCTTCCTTTCCAAAAAAAGAAAATGAGGCTGTCTCAAAAGTCTCATTAAGTAAAAGGCTAGTCGATCGCTCGGCTAGCC
>CAZTJM010000134.1:0-12640 GCA_964613865.1 uncultured Limnohabitans sp.
ATGGGTGGGTCAGTTTACTCCGAAATGGGTGGGTCAGTATGGGGTGAGATTATCATTTACGAACGAATTTATTTACCCATTCATGCTGATCAGAAACTCCGCGTTGTCGCGGGTGCCTTTCATCCGGTTGAGCAGGAATTCCATGGATTCTTGGGAGTTCATGGAATTCATCAGTTTTAGCAGGATATACTCACACTGATCTCCCTCTTTGTTTATGTGGGAAATTTTTTCTTTGGCTTCTGTGCAGGCCGGGCGAGTCATCCTCACAAAGAGTGAATCAAACTCGGGAAAAGTGTACAGACCTGCCTTTTTTCATCGTCGGGCTTCAGTTTCTATAATTCCATCTCCCCGCTGCCCACCGTTGGATAGGGGTTTGCCCATTCCATAGCTGAGGTAGAATGGTGTTCAACGCCTGAGAATTACTTTGTGGTACTCTTTGAAGTCTCCCCAACTGATTTCCAGAGTATAAAGACCCGGGGCTTTAGTTTTCAGTTGCTGGGACACTAGGGTGTTCAACGTAATTCCAGCCTTGGATGTGCCCGTGTCAAAATGCCCAGTAGGGGAAATAATGCGGATAGTAACTTCTTCGTCCTGATATACTTCGTTATTCAGCAGCTCAAGAACAATCGCATCACCGGTCGTGGGATTGGGGAATACTCTCCAGTAGCTGTGGCCAGGAAGGGGGTCAATTTGGATTGACTTAGTAACGCTATAGGAACTGTCTCCATCAAAATCCAGCTGCTTCAGGCGATAATAGATATTACCCCCTGCAAGAGGCAACTTAATGTCTTGGTAGGTATACTCCGTTGGCCGGTCGGCGTAGCCCTCTCCGTTGACTTGGCCAATAGCTACCCAATCATTCACATTGTTTACAGAACGCTCAATGACGAAACTGTCATTTTCCCACTCCTTCGCAGTAGCCCAGGCTAGATCTCCGGTTCTAAGCGTGCTATTGTACTTCGCGTTGAAGTACAGATACTCTATTGGAAGTATTCGGAAATTGGGGTATCGGATATAGACAACTCCTTGGAATCCATCACTTCCCCCGGTTCTTCCGGCACCTCCTCCTGAGCCATAGGTGGTCGCTGGCAAACCTAATCCAGTATTATTCCCCCTTCCTCCAGCGTAGAATGTCGCTCCCGCAGCACCGGTATACTGGCTGCCTCCCATTCCCGGTTCGTTGACCGTGGCTCCTACTGAGGTACCACCTCCACCAGCTCCGTAATAAATATTTTCTCCCGATATAGTTTGCATTTCACCATTGCCGCCTGTTCCAGCACTCATGAGGGACGCATTTCCAGTACCATTGCTGCCTCCGGTTGAAACACCACCTCCTCCAGCTCCCGCTCCACCGAAGCTTTGTCCAAGGGCTACACCTCCTGTGTTTCCACTATTTGCAGCTCCGCCAGAAGAACTATTTGCTCCAAAAGCAGCTCCTCCTCCTCCTGAGGCACCGGCTCTACCATTACGAATGTTTGGATCGGTACTCGAAGAGCCACCGCCACCGCCACCGGCCGCACTTAAGTCAGAGAATGTATTTCCTCCGGCATAAACAAATGTAGAACCCGTGAAACTCGATCCTCCACCATTTTCACCTTGTTGGCCTGGGCTGGAGGCTCCGGAGCCTTGTCCACCAGGAGAAACCTGGAATACTGCTCCCTGTAATCCCGGTATTCCATTCATTGTAATCCCGGTGTAGTGCTGATAAATCACAGCACCGCCACCGCCACCTCCGGCTGCCTCGCCAAATCCACCGCCGCCACCGCCGCCGACTACTAGCACTTCAAATTCATCAAGTCCGTCGGGAGCAGTCCAGCTACAATTTCCCGTGAATCGGATAACGGTATAGCCTTCGGAGTCCGTGTATTCGAATACATCTCCACTAGCCGAACAAGCGGGTGGAGGGGTACAATCATAGGTAAAGACAAATCTTCCGCTTGGGCCTGTTGTAGCAACAATGGCTTGAGCTAGTCTATCACCGGCTGGCTCCGAAGCGGGGAGTTCAGTAGCATAGATATTGTCAGAAGCATCAAATACCAAGAAAATCTGCCCTCCAGGTACTACGGTAATCGTTTGGGAAGCGGTATTTCCTCCCGTGCCATTTCCATATACTTGGATGCTTACTTCCGTAACCCCGGCCGGGACTGAATAAGTTGCGTCACCGCCAGCTTCCAAAAACTCTGTGCTACAATTGATGCCATAAGGAGCTGTATTGTTATTTGGGGGAGAGTATGGACAGAGATCGGAGATTTCCCGAATGGAGTTAATGGTAAGGATTGTGGTTCCTTCATTCGAATAGGGAAGTGATTCAAATTCGAATTCACCAGGAGTAATAACGCTTACTGAAATTGTTTGATCCGCAGCCGCATTTGCGCCACTTAGGCTGTAGTTGATTTCATAGGTGCCTGGGGTCAATTCATTGCTGTATACTGTAAAAGTAGAAGTATATGGCGGGGAAGAGCCAGCTGCTGGATTTTCCACCTCAATAGTGACTATGGGATAGGTAGGATTGTCCACTGTGATTGTACCGGTGGCATTCACTGATCCACAGCCCCCTGTTAAGGGAATATTGTAGTTGAAGATTCCCACCTCGGTGGGAGTACCGGAAATAGTGATATCTCCTGTAGATGAATTAAATGCCGCACTGATGCCTAAAGGTAAACCGTTGGCTCCGGGGATACCTTCATTCGCTATGCCCGTAGCTCCGGAAGAGCTATGGATAATCGTAACCGGCTGGGGAACATTCAGGCATAAAGGTGGATCAGGATTTATTGGAACCACAGTGTTTACCGGAGTGACAGTGACGGTAACTGTATTGGAAGGCACAGACACGCACTGAACTCCGTTAAGAGTGGAAATGGTAAGTCTTTGGAATTCTGTAGTTTCGGTTAATGCCGGGGAATCATAGGTAGCATTTGTTGCACCGGAAATTGGGGTCCAAACTGGATTTGACGAGTTTCTGGATTGCCAGATATAGGTAATTGTTCCATCTCCTGATCCGGGGTCAGTACTGGTAAAGGCCGCTGGATCCGCCCCCGCGCATATAGTCTGATCAGCAGCAATCGTTCCTGCAATAGGCTCACTTTGAAGCGTTATAGTTACAGGATCGGATGCAGGTCCTTCACAGGATAGGCCGTTGACCGTGGAAATGGTATACCTTCTGTATTGGGTAGTCTGCGATAAAAGCGGTGGGTTGAAATCTGAACTTGAAGGATTTCCCGGTACATCAATCCAATTTGGAGTTGAGAGGTCAGTGTTCATTTCCCAGCGATAGGAAATAACTCCTCCCGTTTCTTGGGGAGAATAGATATCTCCTATAATGGTAGCCGGAGTGTCACCGAGACAAAGGGTCTGGTCACTGGCGATTGTCCCTTCAGAGGGAGTATCCCGAACGATGATGGTTCCTTCAGCGCGAACTTGTGCGCAGGCACCCGTAGTATAGACTGTAAAGTTGTAAGTGCCAGCGGTAGTAGGAATTCCACTTAATCTTAGATTGACTCCATTCCAAATACTGTTTACACCGGGTGGTAGGTTTTCAACGATTGGGCCATCTAATCCACCACCAACTGCATATTCAACATCGACGATTGGAGAATCTTCGCAAACAACTTGACTATCATCTGTTCCGGCAGCGGATGTTAATTTGATAAATGGCGAAAGAGTCCCAAAGGAAATGTCATCCAAAGCAAAATCATTTCCTCCAAGTACCGTGTTGAGGTTCACAATTCTTATCACCGCCTCCGTAGCAGAACCGGAACTCCAGCTTGGATCAGATCTAAATTCCCTCCAATTATCCAGGCCTACCTCTGCGGCACTTGTCGGCATAGGGGCTGTGGAAAGGTCCAAGATAGAACCCACCAGTTCCCCATTTATCTCAAACTGAAGCTTGGCCGGAGAGCCAGGGTTCAAATTCATTGCCCAGGCAGAAAAATAATATTCCGTATTGGGTTCCACTGTAACCGTTTGCTCCCAAATAATAGGCTGTCTTAGGGGAGAGCCAATCAGCTCGCCACCGTTGACCATCATGAAGTTCCTAGGTCCAGTGGCGTTGTTTGTATGATCTCTGCCGTAGAAATAGGTATGATAGCCTGGAGGAGAAGTGGTGGTACTTCCGTTCGCGTTTTCATTTACGGCATAGTAACCTTCCGGCCATAAACCTGTGGAACCATCCCCATCAACATAATAGCTTTGGTTTTGGGTATATTCTGTATCGAAACTTGGACTAGCGGGGTTGAAATTTGTAAATGATCCATCTACCACTAGCTCCTCTGCCACGCTGATGGAGGTAGTACTAGTACATCCATTGGGAGAAGTGGCGGTCACAGAATATAGTCCCGCTATATCAACAAGTACGCTTGAGGTGGTTTCCCCAGTATTCCATAGCCAAGTGGTTCCGGTGACATTGGAACTCGCAATTAATTGGACACTTCCTCCCACAGAACAATAGTCGGCCATTAATGCGATCACAGGTGATGGATTAACTGTTATTGTAAATGTCTGAGAAGGGCCTGAACAGCCATTGGCAGTTGGGGTTACAGTGATGGTAGCCGTGACAGGTCCCGATCCTGAGTTTTGCGTGATAAATGATGGGATATTGCCCGTGCCTGAGGCAGGGAGACCGATAGACGGTGTATCATTTGTCCAGTTGTAAAGAACTCCTGAAACTCCATTTCCTGAAAAGTTTACCGCGGTTGATGGCGTCCCACTACATACTGCTGCTTGGTTTGCCGGGTCATTGACTGTTGGAGTAGGTTTCACAATTACCTCTACTTCAAAAGTATTCCCATCGCATCCGGCTGGAGTTATAGGGGTTACTGTATAGGTGACTGTCTGATCACTTGTTGAAGTGTTTGTTAGGGTTTGAGAAATACTGGTTTGAGGAGTCGCTTGGTTAGATTCTCCAGTGACATTGGAATTATTGGAGACAGTCCAGGTGTAGAGCGTTCCGGTAGGCACGAGTCCATTGGTCCCGTTTGTGGGAGTCACTAAGAAGGTTTGTCCGCTACAAATAGGAGGCGAAATAATATCAGTAATTTCCGGACGTGGGTTGATCGTGATGGTGCCTGTTGCTGCTACTGTTCCGCACCCTCCAGTAAGCGGTATGGAGTAATTAAATGTACCTATAACATTTGGCGCTCCGGAAATGGTAATCTCATTGGCGTTCCAAGTAGCTGTTACCCCTGTAGGTAATCCGGTGGGTGTACCGATTCCGGTAGCCTGGGTGGTCGTGTGACTAATTGCAGTTAATGCCTGGTTGAGACAAATTGTAGCGTTGGGTTGCGCGGAAGTCACAGTCATATTCGGGGTGACAGTGATAGTTCCAGTTGCCGCAACCGTTCCACATCCTCCGATTAGCGGAATAGAATAATTGAAGGTACCGGACGCAGTAGGCGATCCGGAAATGGTAATGACATTTGCTGCCCAGTTTGCTGTTACCCCAGCTGGCAGTCCGGTTGGAGTTCCGATCCCTGTGGCTAGGGTGCTTGTATGGTTAATTGGAGTTAAAGCCTGATTGATACATGTTGTTCCATTAGGTTCGGCAGAGGTCACAGTCATGTCCGGGGTGACAGTGATAGTTCCCGTTGCTTCCTCGCTTCCGCAACCTCCCGTGAGTGGTATGGAATAGTTGAAGGTACCAGAAACCGTGGGCGACCCGGAAATGGTAATGACATTTGCTTCCCAGTTGGCCGTTACCCCGGCTGGCAGTCCTGTTGGAGCACCTATTCCCGTCGCCAGCGTAGTGGTATGAGTAATGGGCGCTAATGACTGGTTGATACAAGCAATCCCATTAGGTTGAATGGAAGACGAAGTCATGTCCGGAGTGACCGTGATAGTCCCGGTTGCGGCTACAGTTCCGCAGCCTCCGGTTAGCGGAATGGAATAATTGAAGTTTCCAGATTCAGTAGGGGTGCCGGAGATTGTGATGACATTGGCGGACCAGATTGCAGTAACACCGGCAGGCAAACCGGATGGAGTTCCTATTCCTGTTGCACTTGTCGTTGTATGGGTGATATCAGGAATGGCATTATTTATACACTCACTGGGAGTGGAGGAGGGGCCGCTTACTGTGTTGATCGGATTGACGACAAAGTTTCCTGAAAGGGAAGAAATGGCATCCGGCCCACATCCATCAGTGCTCGATACTACCACATAGTAATATCTTGAAATGCCATCAACATCGTCAGAAGGAGGAGTAAATTCATTAGAATCGGAACCCACCTGAGTATCAACTGCTGTATTGATTACTCCTGTGGTATTCGAATACCATTGGTAAGACAAGGTTCCAGTTCCGGAAGCGCTAACTGAAATTGGGCTAAATGGCCCTTGACCCTCGCAAATTGTTTCCCCTGTAAGATTCTCAGAGTCAATAGAAGTTAATGGAGTGACTATGAAAGCACCTGAAATGGAAGAAGTAACCGTTCCGCAGCTTGCACTTGTAGCAGTTGCATAATAATACCTAGGTAATCCATCCGCCACACTTGCATCTGAAGGAGGAGTGAAAGTAGAATTGGTTTCTCCTGTTAGCAATACACCTCCTGTATTATCAGGGCTAGTATTTTGATACCATTGATAGCTGGCTGGTATTCCTCCATCTCCGGTAGCGGATATTTCAAGTTGGGAAAATGTTCCGGCTCCAAAACAAAATTCTTCATCTGGAGCCGCAGAATCGAGGTCAGTGTTTATCGACGTTCCGGAAGGAGAAACGATATATGCACCCGTTAGGTCTGATATTTCCGGCGCACCGCATGTTCCTGATACTATTACATAGTAATACGAGATACCCTCAGGAGTAGAAGGAGGGGTAAATGTCGCTAAGGTGGCACCAGGTATAGCCGTACCTGGATCAGTACCAATTGCTGAATTATCAGGTTTTTGATACCATTGATATGTCAAATTTGATCCGGTAGCTGAGACAAAAATTGGATCAAATCCATCTCCAAAACATTCCGTATCTCCACTTTGATCAGGGTCAGGCTGAGCGTCAATGGATGTATATATGCTTACTTCTATAGTATTCGTTGCAGGGCTGGGTACTGAACATCCGTTGGCATCTGAATAATTAACAGTTACGGTTTTGGTTCCAGAGGTCAGCCATTCTAGGGTAACAGAATTGTTTCCTGCTCCGATTCCACCTCCGGTGATAGTGTAATCTATGTTTTCTGTACCCGGGATATCCCAGTCATAATCTAACTGGCCACTTTCCGTAGTGTAAGTTACCGCATCATTGAGACAAACTGGAGTAGATGGTTCTACAGTAAAACTCGGGGCAGGCAGGGGGCTCAAAACAATGGTATTTGAAGCAGGAGAAACGCCTGTACATCCATTGGCATCTGAATAATTTACTGTAACAGTTTTTGTTCCATCAGTCAACCACTGAATAGTTACGGTATTGCTGCTAGTACCTATACCGCCGGCGGTAATATTGTAATCGCTTCCTTCCGCCCCTGATACAGACCAAACGTAGTCGGAATATCCCGCTTGCGTGGTGTAGGTGTATGCAGCACCTAAACATGCAGGGTCTGAGGGTTCGGCTGTGAAGGTAGGTTCAGGTAGAGGGGCTAGATCAATGGTATTGGTAGCGGGGGTACTGATGGCACAACCTGAAGCGTTTTCGTAGTTTACGGTAACGGTTTTGGAGCCATCCGTCAACCATTCAAGGGTAACAGTATTACTGGAAGTCCCAATACCTCCTCCCGTTATATTGTAATCTATTCCTTCTATGCCAGTAATGTTCCATGTATAATTTGTTTCTCCTGCCTCAGTGGTATAGGTGACTTCGTCTCCTATACAAGTTGGATTTGACGGCTCTTCAATGAAAGTTGGTTCAGGAAGTGGATTAATGGTAATGGAATTGGTTACAGAACTGGTTGCTGAGCAGCCATTAGCATTGGAGTAGTTTACTGAAACCTCTTTCGGTCCGTCTGTTAACCAAATAAGCGTTACACTATTGCTTGTTGAACCAATTCCTCCGGATGTAATAGTATAATCGGTTCCCTCTATCCCGTTAACATCCCAATCATAGTCAAATTGCCCTGTTTGGGTTGAGTACGTAACCAAGGCTCCCACACAAACGTCAGAACTTGGTTGTGCTGTGAATGTCGGGTTTGGCAGGGCATAAACAGTGATCGCGTGAGTAGCTGTGGCGTCAGCACAGCCGCCTGTACCGGCCACCGTGTAAGTAATCGTTACCGTACCCGAGGTAAGCGCAGTTACTTCCCCTGTTGAGCTATTGACAGATGCGATTGCGGTATTGCTTGATGACCATGTTCCCCCTGGTATGGTAGAGGAAAGGACAGTTCCTTCACCTTCGCAAAGTTCATCAGTGCCGCTCAAAGTTCCGGCATTCGGCGCAGCTGTCACTGTGACGGAACGTGTGGCAGTAGCATTTGTACACCCTCCTGTATCCGCCACGGTATAGGTAAGAGTTGCTGTACCTTGGGTTACACCTGTCACTACCCCAGACGTGGGATTCACTGTTGCGATTCCTGTATTGTTTGATGACCAAGTACCACCCGGGCTTGTGGAGGAAAAAGCAGAGGTTCCACCCACACACACCGCTTGGGTACCGCTCAATGTACCTGCAACTGGAGGAGCTGTAACGGTGATGGTACGCGTAGCTACAGCAGGAGGACAACCCCCACTGGAAGGCAAAGTATAGCGAATGATAGTGGTACCTGCAGTAAGGCCTGTAACTAATCCCGTGCTGGATACCGTTGCAATGGCAGTATTATCTGAGGACCAGGTGCCACTGGAGGTTGTGGATGTAAATTGGGAAGTTCCTCCAATACAAATTTCCTGATTGCCATTTATGGTGCCAGAATTGATAGGCTGGTTGACGAAGACAGTTCTGGTTGACGTAGCAATTGCACAACTTCCCACAATTGTATACCGGATGGTTGCCGATCCTACACCTACCCCTGTCACCACCCCTGTAGTTGGATTGACGGTTGCTATGGCTGTATTGGCAGAAGACCAGGTGCCACCAGCTTGATTGGATGAAAGCGTGGTTGTGGCACCAAGACAAATGGATTGATTGCCTGTGATTACACCAGCGTTCAGGGTATAGGTGATTTTAATTTGGCCGTTACCGCCAGCTCCACCATTTTGATTATTTCCATTTCTTCGGGCTCCTCCACCTCCACCTCCAATGCCTGGAGCATTTCCTCCCGGGGCATTATTATTAGTTCCATCCCCTCCATTTCCTCCATCAACAGGAGCAATTGCTCCTGTTGGGGTAGCGGCTGAGTTTCCATTCGCACTAGGACCAGCAGATGATCCTCCTCCCCCTCCTCCGCTACTAGATCCATTGGCGCCATTTCCTCCATTCCACAATACATCACCTACTCCTGCGCTGGCCTGACCACCAGTTGCACCATTTGAATTTCCGCTTGAGGTCAAATTGTTTACCGAACTTCCTCCTTTTGCAAGTAATGATGGTGAACTGCCATCAAAATTTACAGAAAACCAAGAATCTCCACCAGGCGGGGGAGTAGTGACTTGACTAGCAGGAGCTCCTTGACCCACATTATAATAATATACGTTCCCGGCACCTACTGTTAATATCCTTCGTGAATAAGCTCCACCGCCACCGCCACCGCCACGGCCATCATTACTAGTTTTACTTCCTCCTCGACCACCGCCGCCCCAGGCTTCGACAATAATTGAAATCACTCCATTTGGGACTGTCCATGTTCCAGAACTTGAAAGAACTACCTCGCAGGCGCAGTTTTGTACGATAATTGTTCCAGTAGCATTTGCATCCGGACCACAAGTGCCGACTAGAGGAATGGAATAATTGAACGTACCCAACTGGGTTGGATTGCCTGAAATGGTGATATTTCCTGTAGCGACGGAAAAAGATGCAGTCACCCCGTTTGGAAGTCCGGTTGCAGCTCCAATACCTGTCACCCCTTGCGTGGTGTGCACAATGTTTGGATCTCCTGAGACCGCACAGACCGTAACCGTTGCAGGGGTTGAGGCAGATTTATTCGCGGTGACTGTTATTGACTTAGAGGCTGAAATAGATCCGCAAGAAGCCCCACTGGTGGTCAAAGTCAACGTAGCCGTACCGCTGTAGCCAGCCGGGGGAGTCCAAGTAGCGTTGAGGGTGGTGGCATTTGGACTGAAAGACCCTCCTGCGCTGGAAGACCAAGTTCCTCCAGTTGCGGAACCCCCAATACCTCCTCCCAATGGGGCTGAGCTTCCTCCCTGACAGATAGTGGGTAAGGCAGATCCTACATTGACTGTAGCTGCAGGTGAAATTGCGATGTTCAAGACCCTGGTAGTACTCCCACAGGAATTGGAGGCTGTTATCGTGTAATTTGTCGCCGGAACAACTGCTGTTGTGCTTGGGGTTCCTGTAATTTGGCCTGTGGTCGTGTTTAGGGACAATCCTGCAGGCAATGCAGGCGAGACCGAGTAGCCTGTTGGGGTACTTCCTCCAGTTGTACTGGCATTATTGGGAGGAATAGGTACACCGGCGCAGTAGGTTAGCGGTCCATTTGCCGAATAGCTTAATCCGGTTGGGGCTCCAGCTAAAATTGTAATGTTAGATGAAGTGTAAACTGAATTCCCTGAAGTATTTCCAAACCAAAAATTCCCTTCATTAACGACATCAAAAGTAAGGTTGTTAGTGCCAGCTGTTAATGGCGTCGTGTATCCGGCACCGACATTGTTTGAAGCTGTCAAGGCAAGAGTGTAAGTTTGTGTTTGGCCTGGGGCCAAGTTTTCAGCGTTTGTCCTGACATAATAATCTGCCCAGTTTGCACCATTGGTATTCCATTTTACACCAATGTTGATATCGGGAGATGAATCCGTCCAAGTGGCTGTTCCGGCATTTCGTATCGTTACGGTCACATTCCTCGTTTCTCCTGCGCACCAGGGTGATGAGCCAAAGTCTGCGGAGATAATTTCGGAACAAAATGGGACACTGTAAGAAATCCTGACTTCTCCTCTTGCTCCGGCGCCTCCAGCTCTGTTTCCAGTATTTCGAGCAGCTCCATTTCCTCCTCCTCCTATTGTCAACCCTGGGTTTCCATTGGAGTCATCGTTGTTATTGGCTGTGCCACCGTTTCCCCCATCCCCATTTCCAGTACCGCCGGTCCTTCCAGAGGCATTTCCTCCATTTCCGGATGGGCCTGCCGCGCCGCCACCACCGCCACCTCTAGTGCTCGACGCTCTATTTGCGCCATCTCCACCATTAAAGCCAATTTGATTAAAAATACCATTGGAAGATCTCCCTCCTCTATCACCATTGTTACTATTGTCTCCCGGAGATTGTCCTCCTTCTGCAAGAATAATAGCATTTGCTACAGAAGTAGTTGTGGAAACCCATGAATTCTGACCGTCCGCTCCGCTTGAACCACCATTTCCTACATATATAGTTAAAGTTGACCCTGGAGTAACAGTCAAAATGCTTCTTGAGAAGGCGCCACCACCACCACCACCGCTTGCCCCATCTGAACCAGATCGTCTACTTCCTCCTCCTCCTGCCCCCCAAACATCTACAGTAATTGAAGTAACACCTGCTGGTACTGTCCACTGTTGACTTCCTGTTGATGTAAAAGATGGAACAGTTATTTGACACTGCCCCATCACCTCCCCGGTACCCAAAAAAATCCAAAAACCCAAAATCAGGCTCAGACCCGCAGAAATGCGGGAAGTATGAAAAAGAGCAGCAATGAACCCGGAAATGGTTTTCACAGGTCGCTTATGTAATCTAATGGCTTGGATGTGAGTTCGAAAATAGATGGTTTATGCATTTCAGATAATTGAAAATGAATAATGACTAGTATTGTAATTCGTGTCAGAATTCATTTTTCATTTTTCAAATCTTTTAATTCGGGAGGAAATGGATTCCCCAAAGGAGTCGATTTGTAATCAGTGCCTTATGGTATATTTCTCCCGGAGTTTTTTAATTGGGTGACAAGCAAAAAAACTCAAGTTTGGCCTTTAGTATCGAGTCGGTGTTATCCATTTTAGTGCTTGGATTGATTTTCGATAATTGCTGAATTAAGGATAAACTTTTGATCTGCGTTTTCAGGTAGATGAAGTACATTTAAATCACTTGAAACAAATATAATTTGCAAATGATTTAAAATAAGCCTTCGAAAATAATGCGATAACCTGAAAAAACAAATTAAGTATTGGATTGATAAGGTCCCCACTGAGAATTAATCTTGTTTTACAAAGCCGCAGTAATTCAAATTTTCCGGTTCCTATGAAGACTTTCAGTTTTCTGAACTGGTCAACTTTTCATGTAAAGCGGTGTAGGGGAGAATGAAACCTGCTGGAAAAATTCTCCCTTATGTAATGTCGAATGGGAGTTATAGATGTTACTAGAAAAATGTACCGCCACTCCAATGCGCGGTAGCGGCAAAGCTATTCATAGGCTTGATTTTGATCACGGCAGGAAACCCATCGAGACTACAGATTCCCGATCGATTGAATTTCAATTCACACTCTAAACCATACAACTGACCAAAAAAAATACCCCGACCAATTCGGCCGGGGTATCCTTCTTTATTCTAAATCCGGGGTCTTTTACCCATTCATGCTGATCAAAAACTCCGCGTTGTCGCGAGTGCCTTTCATTCGGTTGAGCAGGAATTCCATGGATTCTTGGGAGTTCATGTCGCTC
>CAZTJM010000135.1:0-12508 GCA_964613865.1 uncultured Limnohabitans sp.
AATCGAATCCAGTCTAGGGTAGATGGCTTGGAATTTTTTCAAAAAGTCCAAGGGGATCAGCCGGTCAAAATAAGCCTTTCCCAACATAGGCTCCAGTCTCTGCTCGATGAAGAAGCTAAGCCAGCTATCGAATTGGTGGTTTTTTTGGTGAAGGGAAGCGATGTAATTGTCCGACCCAAACCCGAAAAGTCTCGAAGTGTTGAGGTGTAGCTGGGCAAGTCCGAGCCCGAGATTTTCCCAATAGTCGAGCTGCTGTCTGGAGGATGGAATAAACTCGGAAAGGAGATAATTGTAGTCACCCACACGGCCATGTCCAAAGGTCTCCGGTACTTTGAGAAAGGTGGATTTTCGAAGCTTTTGTAGCCCCTCCGCCTCTTTGGCCAAAATATCCTTTTCGTGGTCAAAGTTTAGCTTGAGAAAAAAAATGCCCTCGGAAGTGTCCAGTCGGACGCCTTGGTTGTGGTTTCCGGCGGCGATTAGGCTAGCGGATTTTACCTGGGCCATGGGCCCCAAAGTCACTGTGATTACCTGTGCATAGATCTCGTGCTGATCATACATAGAGTTGGTGAACCTCTTTGATTTTCGTCAGAAAACTCTCGATCGATGCGTCCAGGATATGATATATTTCGTCAAATCCTTCTTCCCCTCCGTAGTAGGGATCCGGTACCGGCATGCCTTCCCATCCCGTCACGAAATCCCGCATGAGGTACACTTCCTTTTCCGGGAAGTTAAATTTCTCTTTTAAGCTTTCGAGATTGGTAAGGTTGCTTTTATCCATCGCGATGATGTAGTCAAAATCCCTGAAATCCGTGCGGTTCACCTGTCTGCCCCGATGATTGATTTTCAGGCCTTTTCTTTGGGCACATTGAATGGTCCGTTCGTCGGGGAGCTCTCCGATATGATAGTCTGAGGTGCCAGCACTGTCTGATTTGAATTTGCGCGACAATCCCAAAGCCTGGATTTTGTGGTTGAAAATGGCTTCGGCAAGTGGTGAACGACAGATGTTGCCCAAACAAACAAATAGGACTTTAATCATATGGAGAGTTCTACTAAGGCTGTTTAACGGTGATGGAATAAACAGAACGGCTTTGAAAGTAATTATTTTTCAGGGTTTTTGCACGGGTAAAATCCCAATTTCCCCCACTTTTTTTGGGCCCATGGATTTTTTGATTTCCGGTTTTAAGAAAAAAAGAGGATTTGGTATTGAATGGCTACTTTTGGGGATGAAGTTGCTATACCGTCTGTTTTTTTCAGTGATTCCGGGTATTTTGATTTTGCTAAAGCCCGTTTCCAGCAAATTGAGTCATTTTTTGGAGGGCAGAAGACATGTCTTCGCAAAGTTGGGAAAATTTCGCGACTCATTCCCGGGTGCTCTTGCTTGGTTTCATGTTGCTTCCCTCGGAGAGTATGAGCAGACTCGTCCCTTGATCGCGGCATTAAAGGCGAAAAGGCCCGAACTCGGCATCGTGGTCAGTTTTTTTAGTCCTTCAGGCTACGATCATGTCGTCAAAAAACCTCAGCCCAACGTGGACTACATTACTTATTTGCCTTTGGATAAGAAGAGCTGGGGGCAGAAGTTCGTGCAAATCCTCACGCCAGACCTGGTATTTTTCGTCAAATACGACCTTTGGTACCACCATATTCAAGCTTTGAAAAAGCAGTCTATCCCCGTTTTTTTGGTAGCGGCGAGTTTGCGGGAAGACCAGAGTTTCTTTGGAGCTTTTGGCTCTTTTTTTCGGCAAAACCTTTTTGCAATGGACTGGATTTTCACCCAGAACAAGAAGAGCTTGGATATGCTGAAGCAAATCGGATATACCCAAGCCTCTTTGGCCGGAGACACGCGCTTTGACCGCGTGGCATCCACCGCTGCCGAGCCAAAGGAAATGCCGGATATCAAAAACTGGACAAGCGGACGGCCTGTCGTCGTGGTCGGCTCCGCTTGGGAGGAAGACATGGCTATCCTCATCCCGCTGATCAATTCCCGCCCGGACTATCGCTGGATCATCGCCCCACATGATCTCAGTCCTGAGCCCATGGATCACTGGGCTGAACGCATCCAACTTAAGACCGCCAAATATTCGAAATGGGGTCCCGGAGATTCAAATTCGGTTTTGTTCATCGACAATATCGGCATGCTGTCGTCTTTATACCAATTTGCCAAAATCGCCTATGTCGGAGGTGCATTTGGGAAGGGCCTGCACAATATCCTCGAGCCGCTCGGCTTTGGCTGTCCGGTGATATTCGGAAAAGTGAAAAATGCCTCCAAGTTTCCCGAGGCAGAACAGAGCCAGCTGGAGGGCTGCGGTTTTTCCGTAGCGGATAAAAGATCCCTCACTGAGGTTTTTGTTCAGTTGGAGAATGCTGAATTTTACAACCGATCAGTCTTTTCTGCACAAAATTGGGTAAAATCAAACCTTGGAGCGGCAGATCGGGTCATAGCAAAAGTTGCCGAACTAATCTCAAAACATGAAAGGTAGAGTCATCAAGTCAACCGGTAGCTGGTATATAGTTCAGGTGGAAGAAAACATAATCTCAGCCCGCCTCAAGGGGAAATTCAAACAGGACGAGTTGAAATTGACCAATCCCATCTCGGTGGGAGATTGGGTAGAGCTGGAGGAGGAATCAGGACAAGCTACTGCTGTGATTTCCCAGATTTTGCCAAGAGAAAACTATGTGATCCGAAAGTCGACCAGGAAGCAGCACTTCTCCCACATCATCGCCAGCAACTTGGATCAGGCGATCTTGGTCATCACGATGAAAAAACCACGTACCTCCTTCGGCTTCATCGACAGGTTTTTGGTCAGCACGGAGAGCTTCAGGATACCGGCGATCTTGGTAGTGAATAAGATGGATCAACTGGAAGGTGAAGTGGAGGAGGAATGGCTGCAAGACATCCACGAGATCTATGAACCTTTGGGATATCCTGTAGTTGAGATCTCTGCCTTGACGGAAAAAGGGCTCAAGGAAAAATTCTTGCCCTTGATCCAAGGGAAGTCTTCTTTGATCGCGGGGCACTCTGGCGTGGGAAAATCCACGCTGCTGAATGCGCTGATCCCCGAGGCCAAGCAGGATACCAAGGAGATTTCCGGATTTAGTTCAAAAGGCGTCCACACGACCACGTTTGCAGAGCTTTTCCCACTTCCTGAGGGCGGAGATTTGATCGATACACCGGGGATCAAGGAATTTGGCATTTTGGATATAGAGGACAATGAGCTCTCGCACTATTTTCCCGAAATGAGAAAATACCTCGGGCAATGCAAATACCACAATTGCACGCACATCAACGAGCCTGGATGTGTGGTGCTGAAAAAGCTGGAACAGGGATATATACACCCCTACCGGTATCAGAGCTACGTGAATATCCTCAACGATGAGGACAGTCACCGGTAGGCGGTTTTGAATCCAAAGCAAATTGGTCTAATTTTCCCTTTTTAAAATCATCCTATGAGCGAAGTACTCAATCATAAGCAGGTCGGGCAGAAACTCACCCGAATGGCTTTCGAAATCTACGAGCGCAATCTGAATTCATCAGCTGTGGTATTTGCGGGGATCACCGGAATGGGCATGACGCTGGCCAAGCTCCTCGCCGAGGAGCTGAGGCGGATTTCCCCGATCCAAGTAGAGGAGCTGGAAGTGGTGCTGGACAAATCGGACGTTGCCAAATCGGAGATTGAGCTTTCGGAAAACGTGGACTTGACCAACAAAAACATCATCCTGGTCGACGATGTGCTGAATACTGGCAAGACGCTGGTCTATGCCATGAAGCCATTTTTGGACCTCGAGATCCAAAAGATGGAGATTGCGGTGCTGGTCAACCGCAGTCATGGACTTTTCCCCCTCAGACCCGACTACACCGGTTTTGAGCTTTCTACCACTTTCAATGAGCATATCCGTGTGGATATCTCAGGCCCACAACATTCCGTGCAATTACACTAAGCCCATGTCTGTACATTCCTCTGCGAATATCAAGCGCATCACGACCCACACCCTTCAAGAGATGAAGCACCGTGGGGAAAAAATATCCATGCTTACGGCATATGACTACTCGATGGCCAAGATCGTGGATGAGGCGGGTATCGACATCATCCTGGTAGGCGATTCTGCATCCAACGTGATGGCGGGTCACGAGACCACCCTCCCTATCACCTTGGATCAAATGATCTATCATGCCTCTGCGGTAGTTCGGGCAGTGAAGCGGGCCTTTGTGGTGGTGGATATTCCCTTTGGCAACTACCAAGGGAACAGCTCGGAAGCACTGAGATCCGCGATCCGAATCATGAAAGAATCCGGCGCCCACTCGGTCAAAGTAGAAGGAGGCTCCGAGATCAGAGAATCCGTGGTGCGGATCCTGAGCGCCGGAGTGCCCGTAATGGGCCACTTGGGATTGACCCCGCAATCCATCTACAAGTTTGGCACCTACACTGTCAGGGCCAAGGAAGAAGCTGAGGCTCAGAAGCTTCTGGAGGATGCCAAAGTTCTCGAGGAATGTGGCTGCTATGCCATTGTTTTGGAAAAGATTCCCGCGGCGCTAGCAAAGAAAGTCGCGGAGACGGTCTCCATTCCGGTGATAGGAATTGGCGCTGGTGGAGGCGTGGACGGCCAGGTATTGGTAGTGCACGACATGCTGGGCATCACCCAGGAGTTCAAACCGCGGTTTTTGCGTCAATATGCGGATCTGCAATCGGTGATGAAGGACGCAGTGAAAAACTACGTGGCTGACGTCAAAGCAAAGGATTTTCCCAACGAGTCGGAAAGTTATTGATGTCTTCCGGTGAAAACCAAAATCGGCTGTCGCAGATTTTCTGGGACAGCCGATTTTGTTTTCAGCTTTAGAGATCCAAATTATTTGGAAGCCATGGCCTCGTAGACTATGTCGTGAATTTTGGTTCGGATTCCTTCTTGCAGCAGTTTGCCGTTTTCCGCCGCGGGATAGACGCGATTGGAAAGGAAGACATAAACCAGTTGATTGTCGGGATCAGCCCAGACGCAGGTACCTGTAAATCCCGTGTGCCCAAAGGTGCTTTTTGGCGCAAACTTGCTCGCAGACCCGCCTTTTCCAAATTCCGGTTCGGGCTTATCCCAGCCCCAGCCTCTTCGGCTCATGTTGGACTGTCTCTTGGTGAAGTCTTCAACCGTCTCAGGATCGATCAGCGTGACATCTCCGTAGGTTCCCTTGTTGAGCATCAGCTGCATCATCACCGCCAGATCGTTTGCGGTGCCAAAGAGACCCGCGTGACCGGCCACTCCTCCGTACATGGCCGCACCGGGATCGTGCACGTAGCCATGAACCTGGCGTTTTCGAAATGCTACATCTTCCTCTGTCGGAGCGATGTTGGTCAGTGGCATTTTCTGCCAGGGATTAAAAGTCAGCGTTTTCAGACCCAACGGTGCATAGAAATTTTGGTCCAGAAATTCGTCCAGCGGCTGGTTGACCACGCGCTCGATCACTGCCTGCATAAAGTACATCGTCAGGTCGGAATAAACGTATTTTCTTGGTTTGGGAAGAAGATCAGACTTCACCGTCCAGTTCCAGATTGAATCTCGAAGGCCATCCCTTCCAAACATGTCGTTTGACACAGGGCGGGTAAAGCCCGGCTGGGACACTGGCTTATAGTAGTCCCCTCGCCACTGGCCGGACTGGACGGTGTTGACATAGTGGGGGATGAAGGCCTTCAAGCCTGCCTCATGGGTCAGGACATCTTTGAGAACGAGATTCTCTTTGTTGGTTCCTTTCAGCTCGGGCAGGTAGTCTCCCAATGTATTGTTCATGTCCAGTTCCCCGCGGCTGTGAAGGAACATGGCTGCTTGTGTGGTGGCCAACACTTTGGTGATGGAGGCGAGATCATATACCGTCTCCGGGGTGACAGGAGTCGTTTTTTTGTAGTCGAGGTATCCATAGGATTTCTGGAAAACCACCTTGCCGTCTTTCATCACTAGGACATTTGCTCCGGGAGCCGCTTGGATGAGCGTCATCCTTTTGGCCACCTCGTCGATCTTTTCGAGTACTTCCCCATCCAACCCGACGCTTTCTGGGCTGCCGTAGGATAGTCGTTGGCTTGGGGCCAAATAGCCGCCGACGCCGTGTGAATATTGTCCGCTAACTGACACTGGAAGAATCCCCATTCCCGGCCTTCCTCCAAACAGCACCTGAGGGGTCAGTTTTTGGGTTTCATCAGAATTTTCATAAGCCAATACCACGTTTCCGAAGCCCTCCAAAGCTTTGGCTCCATAGGCATTTCCGAATAGTACGGTGACCACTTTTTGTCTCTTTTCCAAGTCCCTGATCAGTTGCACGTCCCCCGGAGCAATACCAAAGGCCCGCTGTGGGCTGTTTGTCACTCCCATCAGACCCACCACAACTACGTCGTAGTCTTCGAGCTGCTTCATGAGCTTATAATGGGCAGACTCGCCCGCTGCTTTTTGAATGGAAAAGTGATCTACGGCCGCATATTTTTTCAGGTAATGGCTGAAGATCTTTCCATCATCCCCGATGGATAGGCTCGCAAAACGGCTAAGGTCGAGATTTTTGAATGGAAGGAGGTCATTTTTGTTTGAGGCGACGGTAATAGCCTCAGCATAGAGTTTTTCGATTACGGCTTCCGTTTTTGGAGTGTTCAGGCGCTCGGCAATCTTGTAGGTATCGATTGGCCTATACTGATTGAGCCCCGCCCAATACTTGGCTTTCAGTATTTTTTTGACCCGTCGATTGATTTCCGACTCGGAAATGATGCCTTGGGCTACAGCTTCCTTGATCAGCGTTTTTGCCTTAGGCACATCTTGTGAGTAAAGAAGGACATCATTTCCAGCCAAGAGTGCCTTCAGGTCGACGTCCCCGGGTTTGTTGGCGGTGGCGACGCCTTTCATATTGAGTGCGTCGGTAAATACCAAACCCTGGAAGTTCATGCGTTTTTGGAGCAAGTCGGTGACTACAGGCTTCGAAAGGCTAGTAGGGATGTTGGAGCCGTGGTCGAGGCTTGGCACGTTAAGATGCGCCACCATCACGGACATGAGGTCTTCTCTAAAAAGCTCTTGGTACGGATATAAGTCAACATCCCAAATCCTTTTTTCGGGATGGTTGATTACAGGAAGTGCATAGTGGCTGTCGGTTTCTGTATCACCGTGTCCTGGAAAATGTTTCGCGTTTGCTATGACTCCGTGGTCCTGTAGCCCCTTCATATAGGCGACTGCCCGACGGGTCACGATTTCCTTGTCCTCTCCAAAAGCCCGGTATCCAATCACGGGGTTGTTGGGGTTGGAGTTCACATCCACTACAGGAGCGAAGTTGATGTGCATGCCGAGCTCTTTAAACTGACGGGCGATCTCGGTTCCCATCTCGTAGATCAAGTCTGGATTTTGAATGGCCCCCAAGGTCATCGCTTTGGGGAAATTGGCTACGGAGTCCAAGCGCATTCCGATTCCCCATTCGGCATCCATCGCAATGAACAGCGGAGTTTTGGTCTGAGCCTGATAATAGTTGGTGAGCCGGGCTTGGCGATCAGGGCCTCCCTGGAAAAAAATCAGACCACCGAGGTTTTCGGTTTTGATCAAGTTGCTGATCTCGTCGACGTGGCGCTGGTCTTTGTTGGAGTAGGCGGCGACCATAAAAAGCTGCCCCAGACGCTCATCGAAATTCAGGGAATTGAAGACGCTGTCCACCCATAGTTGCTGGTCTAGCAGGTCTTCGCTGATCAGGGGATCTTCATTTGCCACGAAGGGGTCGACTTTGCCGGATGTGAATAAGCCCAACAAAACCAAGAGGGAAATCAAGCTCCAATGCCTCCTATTCATTACTGAGTTCAATTTTTAATCCTTAACTTTCAAAATATATTTGTGATTGCGACGGAAGTACGCGCTTCCGGATGTCCCTGGCCGCTTCAGCGCATTGGAGAACGGGACGATTAAATGAATATAGTAAAGATTGGGCAACATTGAACAGGCTTTAAGGTTAAAAAACGGAGAAAAGTGATCTACGGTATTTCACCTCCCTGCGAATCGGCAATTTTCCCTTTCAGTTTTCAAAATCCCAAGCAGCCGCAAAATTACAGCTCATGAAATTCCCCTCCATATTCCGCACCACCGCACCGATGCGATTTGATATCAAACCCCGCTACTACGATCCGATCAAGGAAGAGATCGAAGAGCGTACTGCCCGTATCAAAAAGGAGCTCGAGGAAGACGGACTCTTGAATCCAGAGGAAGTAGAGGCTCGCTCCAAATCCTACGGAGGAGGGATCCGGGGTGCTTTTTCCCAACATCGCGGAATAAAGCCCAAGAGCCAAAGCATGTTCAATTCCACCGCGATGATCCGCACGCTGCTGTTTTTTGGGATGATCATCGCTGCCTTTGGGTACATCTACATTGGCCCGGAAATCCTCAACTACATGCTCTATGCGGCACTGGTCCTTGGGGGATTCTACTATTTTTCCAGATTCATAAAGCGGGGGAGGAAAGATGACTGACATCATCCAGCTGCTGCCGGATGCGATTGCCAACCAAATTGCTGCAGGTGAAGTAGTACAGCGTCCCGCCTCTGCACTCAAAGAATTGCTGGAAAACGCGGTGGATGCTGGTGCCACCCAAGTCCAGGTTGTGGTAAAGGACGCAGGAAAGCTATTGATCCAAGTCATCGACAATGGCAAGGGCATGTCCGCCACGGACGCCAGGATGAGTTTTGAGCGGCACGCGACCTCCAAAATCAGATCTTCCCAGGATCTCTTTGCCATCCGTACCTTCGGATTTAGGGGAGAGGCGCTCGCCTCCATCGCGGCGGTCGCCCAGGTGGAGCTTAAGACTCGGCCAAATGACGCTGAGCTGGGTACTTTGATCCAGATCGAGGGCTCAGAGGTGAAAAAACAAGAACCGGTCGCCGTGCCGGTAGGCACCTCCGTGGCCATGAGAAATCTTTTTTTCAATGTCCCGGCCCGACGCAACTTTCTGAAATCCAATCCGGTGGAAATGCGCCATATCGTGGACGAATTTCAGCGGGTAGCGCTGTCCTATCCGGACGTGGCTTTTACGCTTTTCCAGCAGGACATGGAGGTTTTCAGTCTCACCTCTGGGAAATTGAGTCAACGTATCGTGGGGCTTTTTGGGAAAAGCTATCAAGGCCAGCTGGTTCCATGCGAGGAAGAGACTCCGCATGTGAACGTGAAAGGATACATCGGCAAGCCGGAAAACGCGAAGAAAACCCGAGGAGAACAGTTTTTCTTCGTCAACAACCGCTTCATCAAAAGTACCTACCTGCACCATGCGGTGAATTCTGCATTTGACGGGCTGATTGCGGGTGACCAGCATCCGTTTTATGTGCTTTTCCTGGAGATCGATCCAGCTCAGATCGATATCAATGTCCATCCCACAAAGACGGAGATCAAGTTTGAGGATGAGCGGACGGTGTACGCGGTCATCCGCTCGGCGGTAAAGCAGGCCCTGGGCGCACACCATGTCATGCCTTCTCTCGACTTTTCCCTAGACGTCAATTTCCAGCAAAATTGGACCAATAATCCGGAGACTAAAGCTCAGGTGGACAGGGAATACAGCTACAAGACTTATAACACGCCCGAGTTCAAAAAATCGTCTGTTTCGGGATGGGAGAAGCTATTTGAAGGAAACCCCAACCCCGTGCCACTCGACCTGCCGAAGCCGGAAGAGGACCAAGAGATTCTCACCTTTCCCAGCAGGGCCTCTGCCGATGAACCAAGATTCATGATCCGACCTCAGGAAGAGGGAGCCACCGGGACTACATTTCAGGTAGAGTTGAGTTATATTGTGGCGCAGATGTCTACCGGACTGCTGATCATCGACCAGCAGGCTGCACACGAGCGGATTCTCTACGAGCGGTATTGCAGGCAAATCCAGTCGGCGCAGGGGGCGTCACAGCAGTGCCTTTTTCCTCCTACCGTCCAGCTAGGGGCTTCGGATTTTGCCTTGGTCATGGACATGTTGCCCGAGCTGCAGAGCCTGGGTTTCGTCGTGGAGGAGTTTGGCAAGGATACGGTGCTGATCCAAGGCGTGCCAGCGGATGTGCAAGTGAGAAATGAGAAAGAGCTCTTCGAAGGTTTGATCGAGCAGTTTAAAAACTTCAGAAATCAGCTTTCTTTGGACAAAAGAGAAAATCTTGCGAGGTCGCTTTCCCGTAGATCATCTATCAAAAAAGAACAAAAGCTCAATCCGCAGGAAATGGAAACCCTCGTGGGCCAGCTTTTTGCCTGCCAAAACCCAAACTATTCCCCCGGTGGGAACAAAACTTTTGTGAAATTGGATTTAAGTAGCATTCACTCCTTCTTCGGAAAATAGCATGTTTAGAAACATTACCCCAGTCGTACAAAATCTCCTGCTGATCAACATCGTCGTATTTGTAGTGGCGAGCTTTGTTTTTCCAGCGCTCAACGAATGGTTTGCCCTCTATTACATCCAGAGCCCATATTTCAAGCCGTTCCAGTTTTTGACTTACATGTTTATGCACGCTGACTTTTGGCACTTGTTCAGCAACATGTTTGGACTATTGATATTCGGGCCATTGTTGGAGCAGTTTCTTGGACCGAAAAAACTCCTCATCCTTTGGATGGCCTGTGGGATAGGCGCCGGAGTGCTGTACTCCGGATATACCATGTACGAGTATAAGAGCTTGGAGACAAAGGTGCTCACTTTTGAGGCTAACCCGGATCCCGAGTATTTCAACAAACTCGTTCTGGAAAACCGGGGGTATTTTTCTCCGGAAGTATTTGATTTTGTGGATCAATACAGCAGAAATCCCCAAGATCCCGTTTATATTGAGCG
This sequence comes from uncultured Limnohabitans sp., assembly GCA_964613865.1. Lineage (GTDB taxonomy): Bacteria > Bacteroidota > Bacteroidia > Cytophagales > Cyclobacteriaceae > Algoriphagus. The sequence continues at coordinate 10,777 of CAZTJM010000135.1, forward strand.
TGCTGAGAAAACCTTGGACGCAATACTGAGACTTCATGCGAACCAGCCAATGGTCGGAGCTTCGGGAGCGCTTTTTGGGATATTGGTGGCATTTGCCATGCTTTTTCCCAACACCCAGCTTTTCCTGTTGTTTCCGCCCATGCCTGTGAAGGCGAAATATCTGGTAGGTGCCTATGCCCTTTACACGATTTACAACGTATTGCTAAATAATCCGACAGACAACGTGGCCCATTTTGCCCACCTCAGTGGTTTGATCATCGGGGCCATTTTGGTTTACAATTGGAAAAAAGACAGAAACTCCTTCTATTGATATGTACGGAAGCTTTTGGGACAACCTGAGAAATGCCTTCAGGCACAAGGACAACAGCCTTTACAAGTTGATTGCGATCAATGTATTGGTGTTTTTTGTGCTCTTGATCGTACGTGTGCTGCTGACGGTCAGCGGCCTGGAAGGGCTATACCGAGAGGGGCTGAGCTACTTGATGATGCCGGCGGCTCTTCCCAAGCTGGCGACTCAGCCTTGGTCTGTGTTTTCTTATATGTTTTTGCATGAGGGGGTATTTCATGTCCTGTTCAACATGCTCTTTCTGTATTGGTTTGGCCTTCTGATCCACCAATACCTTGGTAGCAGAAAATTGGCTAATCTCTATATTCTCGGGGGGCTTTTCGGGGCTTTATTTTATGCGGTGATCTACAACGTGGCCCCTTATTTCAGCGGGTCCGTAGACAGTTCCATGATGTTGGGCGCCAGTGCGGGTGTGTTTGCAGTGGTCGTAGGAGCAGCTACCTTGACCCCCAACACGACTTTCTTTCTGATATTGATCGGTCCGGTCCGAATTGTTTACATCGCAGCTTTCTACGTGATCCTTTCTTTTGCCAACTCCATCGGAACCAACGCCGGCGGCGAAATTGCCCACTTGGGTGGGGCCTTGCTTGGCTATCTCTATATCGTGCAGCTGAGAAAAGGAAACGATTGGGGCGTGCCGGTGCAAAAAGTCGGCTTGTTTTTCGAAAATCTCTTTAGCCCCAACCGGAGCAAGGTAAAGGTCAGTTACCGAAAGGCGAAAACGACCAGCTCGGGAGGATTTGGAGGCTTTACTTCCAAGGCTAGCTCCAGTCCTGCCCCGAAGACCCAAGAGACTTCCCAAGAAGAGATTGACCAGATTTTGGACAAGATTGCCGCCAAAGGCTATGACGCACTTTCCAAGGAGGAAAAGCGCAAGCTGTTTGAATTCAGCAAAAAGTAAGTTTCGGGGAGTTTCGTTCCTAACTCAAGATCAGAGAGGGAAAGCAAAACCGATTCGGAATCCCGCTTCCTGAGCGTACTGCGTTTGTACTCTGAATTCCGTACTCAGTCCCACCCATTCCGTCAAGCCGACAAAGGCTCCAATTCCCGCATTGGCTCCGACGAAATTCTCCCTTGTCCCAGCCTGTCCCGGCGCAGTATTCTGGAAGTTTTGGCTATAACCTGCCATGAAATAGAGCTGGGAAGGTCCTTCGGTGACATAGTAGCGCAGGTCAAAACTGAAGTTGCTCAGGTTGCCGACCTCAGGATAGACTTTGAAGAAGCTAGGCATCAGTGCGAACTTGTCCGCAAAGAAATATTCCACCCCTCCTCCAATTCCGAAATTTTTGTACTCCAAGCCATAGCTGCCCAAAGCATGGATACGCGCGTCGCCTTTTACCTGCGCTTGGGATTTTAGTGAAAAAATGGTCAGCAAAACGATACAAA